>NZ_MKUI01000004.1:0-189071 GCF_001898585.1 Aeromonas sp. 62-46
AACGCCGTTGAGGCCCCGGCCGCCGCATCCGGACCCGCCGCCGAGGTGGACCCCAAGAAGGCGGCCATCGCCCGGGCCAAAGCCAAGAAGCTGGCGGCCGAGGCTGCCTCCTCCCCTTCGACCGATAAGAGCCACTGATCCATGTTCAATATCGCGAGTGCGCCTTTTGCCCACAACCGCAAACAGACCCAGACCCTGATGGTGCTGGTGATCCTGGCCTGCCTGCCCGGCTTCCTGGCGCAGACCTGGTTCTTCGGCTGGGGGACCCTGATCCAGATCCTGCTGGCGCTGGTCACGGCCCTGGGTTCGGAGGCCCTGGTCCTTCGCCTGCGCGGCCGCCCCGTCAAACCGGCCCTGCTGGATGGCAGCGCGGCGCTCACCGCCGTGCTCATCGGTCTCTCCCTGCCCCCCTTGCTGCCCTGGTGGATGCTGGTGCTGGGCACGGCGTTCGCCATCATCATCGCCAAGCATCTCTATGGCGGGCTCGGTCAGAACCTGTTCAATCCTGCCATGGTGGCCTATGTGCTGCTGCTGGTCTCCTTCCCGGTCCAGATGACCAGCTGGCTGCCCCCCTCCAGCATCGCCGCCTACGACATCGGCTTCGCCGATGCGGCCTCGGTGATCTTCACCGGCTTCAGCCTCGACGGCTACAGCATGCTGCAGCTCAAGCAGGGGGTGGATGGCCTGACCATGGCCACGCCGCTGGATACCTTAAAGACCGGGCTGACCCAGGGGCTGACCGCCACCGAAGTGATGACCCACAAGGTCTTCGAGGGCTGGGGTGGCATCGGCTGGAGCTGGGTCAACCTCGGCTACCTGCTGGGAGGCCTCTTCCTGCTCCAGCAGAAAGTGATCAACTGGCGCATTCCGACTGCCGTGCTGGGCGCATTGCTGCTCGCTGCCACCCTGGGCTATCTGGCCACCCCGGATGCCACCGCCACCCCCATGCTGCACCTGTTCAGCGGTGCCACCATGCTCGGGGCCTTCTTCATCGCCACCGATCCGGTGAGTGCCAGCACCACCGCAAAGGGGCGCCTCGTCTACGGTGTGCTCATCGGCGTGCTGGTCTATGTCATCCGCCGTTTTGGCGGCTATCCGGATGCCTTCGCCTTCGCCGTGTTGCTGGCCAACCTGTGCGTTCCCCTGATTGACAGTCTGACCCGCCCCAAGGTCTATGGAGCCCGTCGCAAATGAACCCACATCTGAATTGCCGCAGACGCGAGACAGGGAGCCTCCCATGTTGAAAAGCATGCGCAAGAATGGCCTGACCCTGGCCCTCTTTGCCCTCTGCTGCACCGCCATGGTGGTGCTGACCAACGAACTGACCCGGGATCGCATCGCCCACCAGCAAGAGCTGGAGAAGCTGCGCACCCTGCAGGCCCTGCTGCCCGAGGGGAGTTATGACAACGATCTGGTGGCCAGTTGCAAGCTGGTCAGCAGCCGGGAATACCTGGGCAGCGATGAGCCCATGCCCCTCTATACCGCCACCCTCAAGGGGGTGCATACCGGCTACGCGCTGGAAACCGTGGCCCCCGATGGTTACAGTGGAGCCATTCGCATGGTGGTCGGCACCGATGCCAAGGGGGCCGTCAGCGCGGTCAGGGTGCTGGCCCACAAGGAAACCCCGGGGCTTGGTGACAAGATAGAGCTGAAGAAATCCAGCTGGATCGAAAGCTTCATCGGCAAGTCCCTCACGGCCGACAACGACACCACCTGGGCGGTGAAGAAGGATGGCGGCGAATTCGACGCCTTCACCGGGGCAACCATCACCCCGCGGGCCGTGGTCAAGGCGGTGAAAAATTTGCTGAGGCTGCAACAGGAGCACCCCGAACTGCTGCACGATGCCCCCTCCTGCCATACCAACCCCTAACGCCGGAGCACACGCTATGGAACAAGTCGACGTGATTGACACGGCCAGCCAACCCGCCGGGGAAAGTGGCCGCCGCGAAGAGCTCAAGGAGCTGATGCTGCAGGGACTGTGGAAGAACAACCCCTCCCTGGTGCAGGTGCTGGGACTCTGCCCCACCCTGGCGGTCTCCTCCACCTTTACCAATGCGTTGGGGCTCGGCCTTGCCACCATGGTGGTACTGGTCTGCTCCAACCTCGCCGTCTCCCTGGTGCGCAACTGGGTGCCCAAGGATATCCGCATCCCGGTCTACGTGATGATTATCGCGGCCCTGGTGACCAGCGTGCAGCTGTTGATGAACGCCTACACCTACGGCCTCTATCAGGCGCTCGGCATCTTCATCGCCCTCATCGTCACCAACTGCGTCATCATCGGCCGCGCCGAAGCCTATGCCTCCAAGAACCCGCCCCTGCTTGCCGCCCTCGACGGCTTCATGATGGGGCTGGGCTTTACCCTGGTGCTGCTGGTACTGGGGGGCCTTCGCGAGATCATCGGCATGGGCACCCTGTTTGACGGTGCCGAGCTGCTGCTGGGTGACTGGGCCAAGTCATTGCGCGTCGAGCTGTTCCACGCCGACGCCAGCCTGCTGCTGGCGATCCTGCCCCCCGGCGGCTTCATCGGCCTCGGTTTGATGATCGCCGGCAAAAACGCCATCAACGACTGGATGGGCCGCAAGCAGAGTGCCGAGAAGGCCCACTGCACCGTGCCGGCGGCGGGCGCCCGCACTACCCAGCTCTGAGACAAGAGAGAGCCATGAACAACCAGAAACGCAGGCTGATCCTGGAGCGGTTGCGCGATGACAACCCCCATCCCACCACAGAGCTCAACTTCACAACGCCCTTCGAGCTGCTCATCGCCGTGCTGCTTTCGGCCCAGGCCACCGACGTGAGCGTCAACAAGGCCACCGACAAGCTCTATCCGGTGGCCAACACCCCCCAGGCCATGCTGGATCTGGGGGTGGACGGGGTCAAGGAGTACATCAAGACCATCGGCCTGTTCAACACCAAGGCCGAGAACGTCATCAAGACCTGCGCCATTCTGCTGGAGCGCCACGGCGGCGAGGTGCCGGAGAATCGCGAGGCCCTCGAGGCCCTGCCCGGCGTCGGCCGCAAGACCGCCAACGTGGTGCTCAACACCGCCTTCGGCTGGCCCACCATCGCCGTCGACACCCATATCTTCCGGGTCTCCAACCGCACCGGCTTTGCCGTGGGCAAGAACGTCGATCAGGTGGAGGAGAAGCTGCTCAAGGTGGTCCCCGCCGAGTTCAAGCTGGACGTGCACCACTGGCTCATCCTGCACGGGCGCTACACCTGTCTCGCCCGCAAGCCCCGCTGCGGCTCCTGCATCATCGAAGATTTGTGCGAATACAAAGAGAAGGTCTATCCCGAGAGTTGATCTGCAGGCCTCTGCGGATCCGGTCTCGGGCCATGGATTCAAGGCAGTACCAATCCACCAACCCGGAGAATTGAGCAATGAGAATTCTGCATACCATGTTGCGCGTCGGCGATCTGCAACGTTCCATCGACTTCTACACCCGAGTGCTGGGCATGACACTGCTGCGCAAGAGCGAGAACAGCGAATACAAGTACACCCTGGCCTTCGTCGGCTACGGCGACGAGAAGGATGAAGCCGTCATCGAGCTCACCTACAACTGGGGGGTGAGCGAGTACGAGCTCGGTTCCGCCTATGGTCACATCGCCCTGGAAGCGGACGACATCTATGCCACCTGCGAGGCGCTGCGCGCCGCCGGCGCCAAGATCACCCGCGAACCGGGCCCGGTGAAGGGCGGCACCACCGTCATCGCCTTCGTGGAAGACCCGGACGGCTACAAGATTGAGCTGATTGCCAAGAAAGACGCCGGTACCGGCCTGGGCGCCTGAGCCCACGCCGCCTGGCGGTGAGAAAAACAACGGGGCCCAGGGCCCCGTTTTCATTGGCTGCGGCCACCGTCAGGCCAGGCGGAAGCGCCCCATGCTCTGGCGCAGACCCGCCGCCAGCTGGCTCAGCTCCAGACAGGCTTTGGCGGTATGATCCGCGCCGGTCGCAACCTCGTTGGAGGAGTCGTTGATGCGCGCCACGTTGCGGCCCAGCTCATCGGAGACCGCATCCTGCTCGCCACAGGCACTGGCAATCTGGATCGCCATGTCGGCTATCTGGGCCACCGCCTCTTCAATCTGACGAATGCCCGCGCTGGTGCGTTCGCTCTGACTCACGCACTGGCGGATCATCTCGCAACTCTGGCCGGTCACCGACTTCGCCCGGTTGGCACGGGCCTGCAGGGTCTCGATGATGGCGACGATTTCGCCGGTGGAGGCCTGGGTACGACCCGCCAGGGTGCGCACCTCGTCGGCCACCACCGCAAAGCCGCGCCCCTGCTCACCGGCACGGGCCGCCTCGATGGCGGCATTGAGTGCCAGCAGGTTGGTCTGGTCGGCAATGCCGCGAATGACATCCACCACCAGGTTGATCTGGGCGGACTCTTTCTCCAGTTCACTCACCAGGTTGCCCGCCTGCTCCATCTCACCGGCCACCCGGGTGATGGCATCCAGGGCCCCCTGCACATCCTGACTGCCACGACGAGCCAGGGCATTGGCGGAGCTTGCCGACTCCGAGGCCACCTCGGTGTTGCCCGCCACATCCGCTACCGTCGCCTTCATCTGGGCCATGGCGGTGGCGACCTGGGCTATCTCCTGCTGCTGGCTCTGGATCCCCTGGGATGATTGCTCGGAGACAGCGCTCACCTCCTCGATGGCGGCCCCCAGCTGAGTCACGGCGGCGGCCACCTCCTCGATGAGCCCACGCAGGTTGTCCTGCATCTTGAGGGAGGCGCTGGCCAGCATCCCCAGTTCGTCCTGCCCGATGTGCTGGCGATCCAGCCGATGGGTCAGATCCCCCAGGGCGATGGCATTGGCCTGGGCCACCACGGCTTGCAGGGGCAGGCAGATCTGGCGGGTGAGGAACCAGGTCATGACCCCCATGAAGATCAGCAGGGTCGCGATGCTCACCACGGCAAAGGTCATCACCATGGTGACGCTGCCAAGCAGGCTGCCACGGTTCTCTTCCACAAAGCCAAGATTCACTTTCACCAGTGCACGCACCACCAGCTCCAGCTCGGTGTAGAGCCCGTTCGAGCGAAACAGCGCCTCCCTGGCCTCATCCCTGCTGCCCTGGAACAACAGGGCATCCACCTGGTTGACGGCCCCCAGATATTGCAGCCACTGCTGCTTGACGCGGTTGAAGGCCTGGCGTTCATGCTCGGCCCCCACGGTTGCCTCGTAGGCATCCATGACCTGCTGCACCTTGCCCAGGCTCTCCTGGATGCGGGCGCGGCGAACCTGCCTGTCGACGGCATCTTCCACCATCAGCAGGGCAAACTGGGCACGGCGCACATAGGAGACGTCGTAGAGCAGGTTGTCCACCGAGAGCACGCTTGGCAGGGTGGAGTCGGTGAAGTTCAATACCCGATCCCGAATGTCCCGCAGTTCGGTGGCGAGAAACAGGCCGAAGACGGCGTTGATGACGGCAATGACCGCAAAGACGGCGGCAATCTTCTTGCCGATGGAGAGATGCTTGTAAGACATGTTGGCTGGTGATCCTCGACTGCAGATGTGCAGTGACACAATGATCACATCCGTGTAAGCGGTGACCCGAGACTCCTGACGGGAAATGACGATGGGAGCGAAGAGAGGGGATCCCTTGCTTCCCGCTCGCCCCACGCCGGGCCTTGTGCCCGCCACGAGGCTGCCAGCACAGGAGCGACCAACTCGACGCAAAACTTGAGCCGATTGCCACAATCGGTCCGCCGTCATGGACAAAGCAGGGGCCAGGTTATGTAATGGCCGCTCGTCTCTCCCCATTCCTGTCTTCAGAGGCTCCATGGACAACGTATCGACCCTCTCCCCTTCCTGGTCTGTCCAACTGCGCGAGCAGATAGCAGATCGCCCCCTCATCGCCCTGGGGCTGCTGCTCGCCCTGGTCGCCGTGCTGCTGCTCCTGGTGCAGAGTCTCGTCATGCTGGCAGCAGGAGAGATCACGGCCGGGGTACGCTATGGCCTCATTGGCGGCGCTGCGGGTTTTGCCGCCACGGCGCTGGGCGCCCTGCCTGCCCTGTTCCTGCGCGCCGTTCCCCAACGGGTGGAAGATGCCATGCTGGGGTTCGCCGCCGGCATGATGCTGGCGGCGAGCGCCTTCTCCCTGCTGCTGCCGGGGCTCGAGGCCGCCGAGGGGATCACGGGTGACGGCTTCCTCGCCGCCGCCGTGGTGGTGGCCGGCATGACCCTCGGGGTGCTGCTGATGCTGGGACTGGATCAATTCACCCCTCACGAACACGACAAGACCGGCCCCTGTGGTCCCGGCCATGAGAGCTGCTCACGGGTCTGGCTGTTCGTCTTCGCCATCGCCCTGCACAACCTGCCCGAAGGCATGGCCATCGGGGTCAGCTTCTCCCAGGGGGACATGACGGTGGGACTGCCCCTCACGACCGCCATTGCCCTGCAGGACATTCCCGAAGGGCTGGCGGTGGCGCTGGCCATGTGCGCAGCCGGTTTTCGCCCGCCGGTGGCCGTGCTGGTCGCCATCGGCAGCGGCCTGCTGGAACCGCTTGGCGCCCTGCTCGGGGTCGGGCTCGCCAGCGGCATGGCCATCGCCTACCCCATCGGCCTCGGGCTCGCGGCTGGTGCAATGCTGTTTGTGGTCTCCCACGAGGTGATCCCGGAAACCCATCGCAACGGCCACCAGACCCACGCCACCCTGGGCCTGATGGCGGGCTTCGCCCTGATGATGACCCTCGACACCGCGCTCGGCTGATCACCCCCCTCAAGCCCCGTACGCCCGGTGACGACAGCGCGAACCCCTTGAAATAAGAGGGGGAAATCGCCTAATGTTGAGCCCCCGGCGCCCTTTGACTGGTTGATGTACGGCGCCTGAATCCCATCGGAAGCCTGCCCGGATGACCCTCAGGATAATCCTGCTGCTGTGTCTGCTTGTCCTCACCGCCAGGGCCATTGGCGCCACCGAGGTCTTTCATACGGCCGCGCAGCAGGCGTCGTCCCCCAAGTACGTGACGCTCCCCGACGGGCATGTCGGCGGGATCTGCGTCGATCTCTTCCGGCTCATGGAAGCAAGGGAGCCAGCCCTTCGCATTGAGGGAGATCAGCGCTTCCTGCCGCTACGACGGCTGGAAAAGAAGGTGCAGCACGGTCAGCTGGACTTCATCTGCGGCGTGGGGGAGAGCCCGGCCAGGCGGGATCACTTCATCGTCCTGACTCCCGCCATCTTCACGGTGCGCTACCACCTGGCGGTGCGCCGTGACGATCCCGTCGAGATACGCAGCTGGCAGGATGTCAGGGCCCTCGGCCAGGCGGGCATCATCCTCATCAACCATGGCAGCGGCGCCATCGCCCGGCTCCAGGATATCGGCGGCCTCATCATCGACAGCGGCGGGATCAGCAACCAGGCCAACTACGAGAAGTTGTTGATGAAGCGCGGCCGTTTCGTCTACTACCGCTCCCCGGGGTTTGAGTCCGACTTGCGCGAACAGGGGCTGGCCGACAAGATCCGCATCCTCCCCACCGTGATGGAAGAGACTCCCTTCTACATCCTGTTCCATCGCCACAGTGCCCCCAAGCGCCTGACCCTGTTCGCCAACACCCTGCAACGGCTCGCAGACAGTGGTGAACTGGCCGCCCTGGCCAGACGCTACCCCTGACCCCCCATCCGCGCCATCGCAATGCTCGGCGCCACCGCCAAGTTTTGCTATCATCCACGCCAACTTTTTCGGCCCAGCGGCCATCGAGACGAGGTAGATGATGAAAGTAGGTATTATCGGCGCCATGGAGCAGGAAGTAGCCCTCCTGCGCAGCCAGCTGAGCGAGCCCACCACCCTGCAACTGGGCGGCTGCGAGTTCTATCAGGGCAAGCTGGCCGGTAAAGAGGTGATCCTGACCCGCTCCGGCATCGGCAAGGTCGCCGCCAGCGTCGCCACCAGCCTGCTGCTGGAGAAGTTCGCTCCCGATTGCGTCATCAACACCGGTTCTGCCGGTGGCTTCGCCCAGGATCTGCACATCGGTGACGTGGTCATCGCGAGCGAGATGCGCTTCCACGACGTGGACGTGACCGCCTTCGGTTACGAAATGGGCCAGATGGCCCAGCAGCCCGCCGCCTTCCCCTGCGACGAAAAACTCATCGCCCTGGCACAAGCCTGCATTGCCGAGCAAGGCAAGCACCAGACCAAGGTCGGGCTCATCTGCACCGGTGATCAGTTCATGTGCAAACCGGACGCCATCGCGAAAGCCCGTGCCGACTTCCCGCAGATGCTGGCGGTGGAGATGGAAGGGGCCGCCATCGGCCAGGTGTGCCACATGTTCAAGGTGCCCTATCTGGTGGTACGGGCCATGTCGGACATCGCCGGCAAGGAGCAGGTGGAATCCTTCGATGCCTTCATCGAGGTGGCGGGTCAACACTCCGCCGAAGTGATCATCGCGCTGCTCGGCAAGCTGTGATCGACGCCCCCTCCTGGGATGCCCTGATGACCGCCCTCGCCTCCACGACGGCGGCCATCATGGTGGGGGCCGCCCTGCTGGAGGCCCTGCTGCCCTGGCCCGCACGCTTTCGACCCGGCGCAGCCGTGCCTCTGCTCACCCGCCTCGGCCAGAAGGTCTATCGCCCCGACGGCACACCGCGCCAGCAGAGCCAGGCCGGGCTCCTTGCCCTGCTGGTGGTCTGGGTGCCCTGCGCTGCCGGTCTCTGGGCAATGCGCAATCTCTCCCTGTCCGAGCCCCTGTTCGACCTCCTGTTCCTGCTGCTGATGCTCGAATCCCGCCCCTTGCGGGAACTCGCCCGGGGGAGCCGCGCCCTGGCGACCCAGGAGACGCTGGTCGTGGCAAGGCTGCAGGTCGCCCCCTGGCTCAAGCGGGAAACCGGCAAGCTCTCGGTGATGGGGTTGAACAAGGCGGTGAGCGAGACCTGCGTACTGCGCCTCGTGGGTCAGTGGGCCGCCCCCCTGCTGGGCTTTGCCCTGGCCGGGGTACAGGGTGCCCTGCTGGTGCGGCTCGCCCAGTTGACCCATCTGGCGTGGAACCCCAAGCAAAGCGCGTTCGTCCACTTCGGCCGCCCGGCTGCGGCGCTCTATCAGGGTTTCTGCACCCCCGCCATCCTGTTGCTGGCGCTCCCCCTGTGCCTGACCCAGGTGCGCGGGCTGGGCAACAGAGTGCGGCCTGCGCTGCATTGGCCCCATCCCGCCATGGGGGTCCTGCTCGCGCTGCTGGCCCGGGCGACGGGCAGCCGACTCGGCGGCCCCCGCTACTATCAGGGCCAGCTGGTGCGCTTTCCGGTATTTGATGAGGGGAGCGAACCCGATGCCAACCTGCCCCTGCGCCTGCTGCAGCGTCTGCAACTGACCGGCTGGGGCTGGCTCGGGCTCTCGCTGCTCCTGACATGGATGGCGCTCAATCATGGCTGATCGCGTTTCCCTTCGTGCCCTGGGCCTGTTTGTCTGCCTGCTGGGCACCTCACTGTGCGCCATGGCCACCCCGCCGCAGCGCATCGTGAGCCTCACTCCCCATCTGACGGAACTGCTGTTCGATATCGGCGCCGGGGATCGCGTGGTCGCCACCGACGATGCCTCCGATTACCCCGCCGAGGTGACCAACCTCCCCCGGGTGGCCAACTATCGCAGCATCAACCTCGAGGCGCTGCTGGCCCAGAAGCCGGATCTGGTAGTGGCCTGGCGCTCCGCCCAGGCCCGCATGCTGGGCCCGGTCGAGCGCCTCGGCATCCCCGTCTTCTACTCGGAGCCCACCGACTTTGCCTCCCTGGCCACCGAGATGCGCAGCCTGGGGCACCTTCTCGGGCTCACGTCCAGGGCCGACGAGCAAGCCCGCGCCTATCTGACCCGGCTCGACGCCCTGGCTGCGCGCTACGGCGAGCCCAAGCCCCTGTCGGTCTTCTATCAGCTCTGGTACCCGCCGCTCACCAGCGTCAATAATTCGACCTGGCCGGGGCAGGCCATCACCCTCTGCGGCGGACGCAACATCATGGCGAAGACGGGAGCAGCCTACCCCCAGGTCGGGCTGGAGCAGGTGATCAAGGCCAATCCCGGGCTTATCCTGGCTGGCGGCCGGGATCCTTCCGTGCTGGATCACTGGCGGCAGTGGCCCATGCTGGACGCCGTCAAACACCAGCGGCTCGCCCTCATCAACGCCGATGAACTGCACCGCTTCACCCCCCGCGCCCTCAACGCGGTGGAGCAGATATGCGAGGCGATCGCCGGGACCAGCACGCCAACTCCTTGATGGCGCCTGCGTCACGGCGATGCTCTCTCCCATATCGTGGGTTATGGCATAAAATATGCTTTTGAATCTAACAGACACTCACTTCATAACGGGACCATGACATGTTCAACGGCAAAACGATCCTGATCACCGGGGGAACCGGCTCCTTTGGCAAGAAGTTCATCGAGGCTGTCCTCTCCCTCTACACGCCGAGCCGATTGATCGTCTACTCCCGTGATGAACTCAAGCAGTTCGAGATGCAGCAGCGTTTCAATCACCCCTGCATGCGCTATTTCATCGGTGACGTACGGGATGCCGAGCGCCTGGACATGGCCATGCACGGCGTGGACTTCGTGGTGCATGCCGCCGCCCTCAAGCAGGTGCCTGCCGCCGAATACAACCCCATGGAGTGCATCAAGACCAACATCCATGGTGCGGAAAACGTCATCAAGGCGGCCCTCAACAACGGGGTCGAGAAGGTGATCGCCCTCTCCACCGACAAGGCGGCCAATCCGGTCAACCTGTATGGCGCCACCAAACTCTGCTCCGACAAGCTGTTCGTCGCCGCCAATAATATGGCGGGCAAGCACCCCACCATTTTCTCCGTGGTACGTTATGGCAACGTGGTCGGCTCCCGGGGCTCTGTGGTGCCCTTCTTCGATCGCCTGATCAAGGAAGGGGCCAGCAGCCTGCCCATTACCCATGGCGAGATGACCCGTTTCTGGCTCACCCTGCAACAGGGGGTCGAGTTCGTGCTGACCAACTTTGCCCGCATGAAGGGGGGGGAAGTGTTCGTTCCGAAGATCCCGTCGGTACGCATCACGGATCTCGCCAGCGCCATGGCGCCGGACTTGCCCCAGGAGATCATCGGCATCCGTCCGGGCGAGAAGTTGCACGAAGTGATGTGTCCGGCTGACGACTCCTACCACACCTATGAATTTGACGACTATTACGTCATCGCTCCCAGCATCACCTTCACCAGCCGAAACAATGACTTCGCCGTCAATGCCCTGGGTGACACCGCGGTGCGGGTCGAGCACGGCTTTGAATACAATTCCCTCAATAATCGCCACTTCCTGTCGATAGAGGAATTGAAAGTCATGAATCAGCAGGTGCTCGCCGAATGATCCCCTATGGACGCCAATCCATCACAGATGAAGATATCGAAGCCGTCGTCGCCGTGCTGAAGTCGGACTACCTCACCCAGGGTGAGGCGGTTCCCGTCTTCGAACAGGGATTGGCCGACTACTGCCAGACTCCCCACGTGATCGCCTGCAGCAACGGCACCACGGCCCTGCACCTTGCCTGCGCCGCGCTGGCGCTGGGTGAACAGGATTGGGTCTGGGTATCCGCCATCAGTTTCGTCGCCTCCGCCAACTGTGCCCGCTATTGCGGCGCCCAGGTGGATTTCGTCGACGTGGACTCCGCAACCGGCAACCTCTGCGTGACGGCGCTGCGCGAGAAGCTGCAACAGGTTCAGGGCAGCGGTCGTCAGCCGAAGGCCCTGGTCGCCGTGCATCTCGCGGGCCAGCCATGCGATCTCGCCGAGATAGGCGCCCTGTGCCGAGAATATGGCGTGTCCCTCATCGAAGATGCCTGCCATGCCCTGGGAGCCCGTTATCAGGGAGAGCCCATCGGCAGTTGTGCCCACAGTGACATGACCGTCTTCAGCTTCCATCCGGTCAAGCCCATCACGACCGGGGAAGGGGGCGCCGTCACGACTCGCAGTGCCGAGCTGGCCGCGAGGCTTCGTCTCTATCGCAGCCATGGCATCACCCGGGATCCGGCGCAGTTGACCGTCGACACTCCGGGAGGCTGGTACTACGAGCAGCAGGTACTCGGCTTCAACTATCGCCTGACCGACATCCAGGCGGCGCTGGGAAGCAGCCAGCTCGCCCGCCTGCCGCAGTTCATTGACAGGCGCCGGTTGTTGGCTGCCCGCTACGACGAGCTGCTGACCCGACTGCCGGTCGAGCCCTTGCACCAGGGGCATGACAGACTCAGTGGCTACCACCTCTATGTGATCCGGGTGCAAGACCGGGATGAGGTGTTTGCCCGCCTGAGAGACGCCGGTATCGGCGTCAACGTGCACTACATGCCCATTCCAGCCCAGCCCTATTACCGTGATCTCGGCCACGACCCCGCCAACTATCCCGGTGCCCAGGCCTATTATCGACAAGCCATCAGCCTCCCCCTGTTCCCCGGCCTCTCCCTGGCCGAGCAGGATCAGGTCGTTCAGACCCTGGAGTCGGTGCTATGCGCCTAGCACTGGGTACGGTCCAGTTCGGGCTCGATTACGGCATCAGCAACCGCGCAGGCGAAGTGCAGGATCAGGAGCTCGACGCCATTCTGGCCCTGGCCCGCAAGCTGGGGGTGAATACCCTGGACACGGCCCAGGCCTACGGCAAGGCCGAGGCGAGGCTCGGGATGTGCAACACCGCCGACTTTCAGGTCATCACCAAGCTCTCACCCAATATCGATGCCGCGGATCTGACCCCCTCTTTGGAGGCCAGCCTGCAACGACTGGCTCGCCCCTGTGTCGAGGGCTTGCTGCTGCACCGCAGCCAGGACGCCAGCCCGGCCCTGTTCGAGCGGCTGGCAGACCTTCAGCATCAGGGCAAGGTGGGCAAGGTGGGCGTCTCTGTCTATACCCCCGAGGAGCTGACGCGTTGGCTCGAGCAGGGTTATCCCCTGGAGCTGGTGCAGCTCCCTGCCAATCTGCTCGATCAGCGTTTTTTGCGCACAGGCTGGCTCGATCGGTTGCAGGCCATGGGGTGTGAAATCCATGTGCGCTCCCTCTTCCTGCAAGGCCTGTTATTGATGCAGCCAACCCTTCGTCCCCCTTATTTTGACGCCTTCAGCGAACCGCTCTCGCGACTGGATGGGTGGCAGCCCCATCTCTCCCTCCTCCACAAGGCGCTTGCCCTGATCCCGGCCCTGCCCCAGGTGAGCCGCTTTGTGGTCGGCGTCTGCCACGCACATGAGCTGGCAGCGATTGCATCTGCCTATGACCATCTGCATCCTGCTCAGGACGCCGAACTGGCAACCCTCGCCTGCGACGAGCCGGCCCTCATCAACCCTGCCATGTGGAGAACATCATGATCCTCGGGATCCTGCAGGCCAGAGCCAACTCCAGCCGACTGCCTGGCAAGGTGCTCAAGCCTCTGCTCGGCGAGCCCATGCTCGCCCGCCAGATAGAGCGGCTCAAACGTTCCGCCAGGCTGGATAAACTGGTGGTCGCCACCAGCGATCAGCGCGAGGATGAGGCCATCGCGGCGCTTTGCGCCAAGCTGGACATGCCCTGTTTCCGTGGCCCGCTGGACGATGTGCTGCTGCGTTTTCATCTCGCGGCCCAGCCCTTTGGGCCCAGCCAGATTGTCAGGCTCACCGGGGATTGCCCCCTCGCGGATCCGGCCCTTATCGACGAGCTTGTCGCGCTTCATCTGGACGGTGGCTACGACTACAGCAGCAACTGTTGGGAGCCCAGCTACCCGGATGGGCTGGATGCCGAGATCTTGAGTGCCGCCACCCTCGATTTGCTCGCCGAACGTGCGCACACCCTGACCGAGCGCGAGCATGTGACCTACTACATCCGCCAGCATGCGGATGCGTTCAAGATTGGCACATTGAGTCGCACCCCCAGCCTCGCCCACCTGCGCTGGACGGTGGACGAACCCGCCGACTTCGCCCTGATCGAGCAGATATATCAGCGTCTCTACCCGTCAAACCCAGCCTTTGCCACCGACGACATTCTCGCCCTGCTGGCTCGTGAGCCGCAGTTGGCAACCCTGAACACTCAACATCAACGCAATGAGGGGCTGGCAAGCTCGCTGGCCAAGGAGAACCACTCATGAGTTCACGTTACCAGCATTCACTGACCCTGTCGGCCCGGGCCGAGCAGAGCATTCCCTTAGGGTCCCAGACCTTCTCCAAGAGCCGACTCTGCTTTCCCTATGGCGCAGCCCCGCTCTTTATCGAGCGCGGCCAGGGCGCCAGGGTGTGGGATGTGGATGGCAACGAGTACCTGGATTTTGCCAGCGGCCTGCTCGCCATCAGCCTGGGCTATTGTGATTTGGATGTGAACCAGGCCGTGATGGAGCAACTCAACCTGGGCTCCATCTTCTCCCTGCCCCACCGCCTTGAGACCGAGGTCGCCGAACAGCTGATCGCGCTCATCCCTTGCGCCGAGATGGTTCGCTTTGGCAAGAACGGCACCGACGCCACCTCCGCCTGCATTCGTCTCTCCCGCGCAGTGACAGGGCGAGAGCGCGTTGCCGTCTGCGGCTACCATGGCTGGCAGGACTGGTACATCGGCTCCACCACCCGTCATCTGGGGGTCCCGGAGTGCGTGCGCGAGCTCACCCACCGCTTCGACTACAACGACATGGACTCCCTCAAGGCCCAACTGGAAGCCCACCCCGGTGAGTTTGCCGCCGTGATCCTGGAGCCCATGAACGTCGCCTGGCCCGCCCCGGACTTTCTGCCCGGTCTGCGCCAGCTGTGCGATGAACACGGCGCCCTGCTGGTCTTTGATGAGACTATCACCGGCTTTCGTTTCCACCTCGGCGGTGCGCAGACCCTGTTTGGCGTCACCCCGGATCTGGCCGCTTTCGGCAAGGGCATGGCAAACGGTTTTCCCATCTCCGCCGTGGTGGGGCGCCGCCAGTACATGCGCCGCATGGAGGACATCTTCTTCTCCGGTACCTTCGGCGGCGATGCCATCGCCCTGGCGGCGGCGAACGCCGTGATCGGCAAGATGCGTCGGCTCGACGTACCAGCCAGGCTGGCCGAGCGAGGCCAACAACTGCTGGATGGGCTCAACGCACTGCTGGAACAAGTGAACGCCCCACGCTGGCTGCAAAGCGCGGGTCATCCGAGCTGGAGCTTCCTGCTTATCGGCGACTCCCCCAACCATTCCAGCTGGCTGCTCAAGAGCTACTTCATCCAGGAGCTGTGCAAACGGGGCATCCTCAGTCTCGGCAGCCACAACCTGAACCTTGCCCACAGCGAAGAGGACGTCCAAACCCTGCTGGCCGTCTATGCCGATATCCTGCCGGCGCTTATCCGGCTGGATGCGGACAAGGCCATTCATCAGGCCCTGGATGGCGAACCCATCCAGCCGGTGTTCAAGGTGCGTTGAGTGCTGCCACTCTGGATCTTCAGTGAAGGGGACAGGGTCCGGGGCCTGGGGCACCTCAGCCGTTGCAGCGCCTATGCGCAGGCCTGGCGACAACAGGGAGGCGTCGTCCACTGGGTGGTGGACGGTGATGCGCTTGCCAGCACCCTGCTCGAAGGGGAGTCCGTCAGCTGGGGTCGCTGGCAGCAGCAATCCATCCCCCCGCAACAGGCGGTCGCCATCGTCGACTCCTACTCGGCCAGTCTGGAGACGCTGCAGAGCATGGCAGCGGGATTTGTGCGAGTGATGTACCTCGATGACACCGAACGTCTGGACTATCCACAGGGGATGGTGGTCCATGCCAGCCCCGGTCCCCATGGTGACAAGTCCGGCGCCGCCATCTGGCGGTGGGGGCCGGGCTGGCAACCTTTGCGCCCCCCATTTTGGTCGGTCCCCACCCGAACCAGGTTTGCCGACCGTGTCGAACGCATCTTGATCATCATGGGGGGAACCGACGTGCGCGATCTGACTCCCGGGCTGGTGAGCAGGCTGCGCCAGTCCCACCCTGACATGGAGCTGAATGTTGTCAACCGGGAGCGGGACACCCGGTTGTCGGGATGCCGGCAACATCACCGTCTGGATGCCGAGCAGATGATCGCGCTCATGTCCCACTGCGATCTGGCCATCAGCGCCGCCGGACAGGTGACCTATGAACTGGCACGCTGCGGTCTCCCCGGCATTCTCGTCGGCGTGGCAGACAACCAGCGTCGTCAGCTGGCTGGCTGGTGCGGCCCGGACGCTTTCATGTCGGCTGGGTGGTGGCACGATACCGCCTTGCTCTCCCGGCTGGAGCAAGGATTGACAGCGCTGTCTGCACCGGACGAACGGGCAAGGCGGTCACAGGGGCTGCAGCAACTCATGACAGGAAACGGCACTCTGGAGGCACTTTCATGGCTCAACCAGAGATGAACCTGCAGCGCCACCTAACGCTGTCCGGTGCCACACTCATCCCCTTCGCCATGCTGGACGAACAACAGAAAATTGCCGTCTGGCAGATGCGCACGCATCCCGACATTGCCCACTGGATGAACAGTGGCGGCGACATCAGCCTGGAATCGCATCTCGCTTTCATGGCTCGCCAGCATCAGGACACCCGCAACATCAACTATCTCTGCCAGGACAACGCGGGCCCCCTCGGAGTCATCTCCTTGCACAGGCTGGACTGGCACAATCGCCTGGCCTGGCTCGGGATCTATCGCAATCCTTTTCGCCTCGACAAGGGGCTGGGCGCACGCCTGCTGAGCGCCGTGAACCAGCTCGCCTTCGACATCGCCCGTCTGCATACCCTCAAGCTGGAAGTCGCGGCAGACAACGAAAGGGCCATCAAAGCCTATCTGAGATCCGGTTTTCGCCATGAAGGGGTCTGGCGGGAAGCCGTGTATCGCCCTCAGACATCAAACTATGTGGATCTCGTGCTCATGGGGATCACTGAACAGGAGTGGAATAATTCATGACCCAAACCATGACTCGCACCTTCAATCCGACGCGATGCTTCATCATTGCCGAACTCTCTGCCAACCACGGCCACTCACTGGAGACGGCGCTGGCGACGGTGCGCTCAGCCAAGGCGTGTGGTGCCGATGCCATCAAGATCCAGACCTATACGGCCGACACCATCACCCTTGATTGTGACAATGAATATTTCCAGATCAATCAGGGCACCATCTGGGATGGCACCACGCTCCACAAACTCTATCAGGAGGCCTATACCCCCTGGGAGTGGCATGCCGCCATCCAGGCCGAGGCCCGCAAAGAGGGGCTCGTCTTCTTCTCTACTCCCTTCGACACCAGTGCCGTCGATTTTCTGGAGACGCTCGACGTCCCTCTCTACAAGATCGCCTCGTTTGAAATCACCGACATTCCTCTGATCGAGTACACCGCCAGCAAGGGAAAGCCGATGATTATCTCGACCGGTATCGCGACCCTGGCCGATATTGATGCTGCCGTGCAGGCATGCCGCCGCGTGGGCAATCATGACATCACATTGCTCAAGTGCACTTCTTCCTATCCAGCGCCGGTGGACGAGGCCAACCTGCTCACCATGCCCAATATGAAGCAGACTTTCGGAGTCGAAGTGGGCTTGTCGGATCATACCCTGGGAGAGGCCGTGGCCATGGCCGCCACCGCCCTGGGAGCACGCGTGATAGAGAAACACTTCATTCTGGACCGCACCCTGGGCGGGCCGGATGCCTCCTTCTCCATGACACCGGATGAATTCGCTCATATGGTCGAGGGAGTACGGCAAGTCGAGGCTGCACTGGGGAATGTCAGCTATCACCTCAACGACAAGACACTGCGAAACCGGCGATTCGCTCGCTCTCTCTTCGTCTGTGAGGACATGAAAGCCGGGGATGCATTCACGTCACGCAATGTCCGCTCCATCCGCCCTGCCGATGGGTTGCCCCCGGTTCATCTTCCATCCCTGCTGGGTCGCCATGCCAGCCAGGATATTCAGGCCGGCACGCCGCTGGCATGGTCATTGATTGTCTGACTGCAAGGAACATCCCATGGATCAGAAAAATGTCTTCATGGCCCGGGAAGGGAATGAATGGTATGAGCGCAACAAGAGCGCCATTCTCGGCAAGACACTGGACAACGACCCTATCTTCAAGGCGCTGGCGTATCTGGGCTGCAAGCATGTCTGAACGTGAATGAACCACCTCCGGTGGAGGTATCGTCCCTTAAAAAGGTCTGATATATGAATACAGATAAAGTCATCTTAAAAAAGAAGTTAGATGGGCAAGAGTCATCTATTACAATTCGAAACCTGACAATCTCAGATGTTACTGAGACATACTGCAATTGGCTCAATGATACAGAAGTCAATAAATACCTTGAATCTCGCTTCACAAAGTGGGATATGAGCTCGCTCCTCAAATATTTCCAGGATAAAAGCAGGAAGGAATTACTGCTTGCAATTATTGATGATGATACAACCACTCACATTGGCAACGTGAAAATTTCAAGTGTAGACCCATACCACAATAGAGTTGACATAGGTATTGTTATTGGCGATAAGAGATTTTGGGGGAAAGGTATTGCCACGGCAGCAATTGAAATCGTCACTAACTATTGCTTTACCAACCTCGGGGTTCACAAGGTCACTGCTGGTACATATATTAACAATAAAGCATCAATTAAAGCTTTTTTAAAAAATAATTATATGATTGAAGGTGAAATGCAAGATCATTATTTGACACCTTCAGGGTGGGTAAATGGCATCTATATGGGAAAACTAAGAAAGTGATGTATGTGCTAACTGACCTGCATGTCATTTATATTGTAGGTCAGTAGCACCTTTGTAGCTTTGAATATTAGTGATCAAACAGTCCATGTTCTTTTCTATCAACACTGCTGAGTGCACGGACATATTTATTTTTTATAGCTACAAAGTATTCCACCATGATTTTTATAATATCATTTATTGTTTTGTATAAGTCGTCACAAACATCAAATCTATACAGAGTGGAAAGTATAACGCTATAAGAATAATTGATTGAACCAATCAAGCATCTATATATGTGCTCATATCCATTCACTCTCATAGCAAGAAGATAATCACGAACCTTCAACATGTTCGACACAATATCTTCCCTAGTCGAAAAGCATTTATCCCAATCTCGAATGAACATATCAATAAAGTCATTAAACAACTCTATATGAAAGTTTTCTTCCAACTTATTAACATCTATATCCATAGGCTTATATATATCATTGACGATATGATTCAATAAGCTATTTTTATCACAATAAAAATTATTAAAGGATATATCATTTATTCTTTTTGGTACAGCACCTTTTATTTTAGCACCATCTGAACAGTTATAAAAAAGGACATCAGCATACGCTTCAATAAGATTTTCCATAACCGTTCTTGAACTAATCATCATGTTGGTTGTTTCTACTTCACCACCAAAGTTGCCGGGCACAAGATGATTGCTTTTTTTATTAACTTGAATTGATAACTTGTCTTTCTGATTGCCTGTGTCGTCAAAATAAAAGCTGAGTTTAGAATGATGGTGTGCATTGCTTTTATATCCATTATCAATGCCAATTAGATAAATATTCCTAAAGCCCAAACGACATGCTGTTGCCAGGCCGGTGTTCCCCACTAATGGGTTAGCAGAACTAAGAATGTCTCTAGTACGTGCAACCGAAGAATGCATTTTAATAAGAGGGAAACCAGGCTCAAAAGATTTGAAAGCTAGGCCAACTCTATCAAATTGCTTGGCACAATCAGGATGGATAACGTCCACACTTAAAAACAATATTCCTTTCAAGTATTGGTCATCTTTTAATAATAAGTGTGAGTCAGGTACGACCTTAGTTCTCTCAACCTGTACGTGAATATCCGGCTGTATACCTGCCTTATATAATGAAGATAGTGCACTACCACAGCTTAGTATAATTACTTGGTGTTGACAGGACTTTAACTTATCTATAGCGATATCAAGAGATGGTCCATTACCGATCACAAATACCGGAATATCTCTCCATTTATCATCCAAAGACTTTCCTTTGACAAGAAAAGGAATATTTTGCCTTATATTTTCAACGCAATGCGACAAGGCAATAACATTGTCATCAAAAAAGCCCCATCCGCTAATCAAAAAGAAAAATTCCTGTTTTGTCCTGGTAATAAGCTCAATTATTTCATCACTCTTATAGTGCCAGAAACCAACAGTTGCAGCAGAAAGATAGGAACCTATTTTTGCAGAGGCAACAGTAATGTCTTGTATTACTTCATCTTTGTTTTGACCAAGAAAAATATGAATACCAAGCTCTTCTTCATTTAGATACTCAAGCAGCTTGTACCAGTCAAAGGTAAATAAAGATGCATAAAAAAGATCGAAGTTCGGCTCAATAACAAAAAGAATTCTAGGGCGACATTGCTCATAGAGGTAAGATAACTGATACCCTAACCCAACTCCGTACATAAGCATCAGAGGAATATCTTCCCCAACCTTGCTGATTGGCATCAGTTTCTCAGAGGCAATGTCCCTAACTTTCATCATTTTATTCATGTAGTCCACATGAATAAAGTCAATTGGATTATCTTCTTTTGAAAATTCTATCGTCTGAATAGATCCTGGACTATTTAAAACTGCCCCAATCTGATCTTCACACTCTTTATAAGGATCGTCACCATAAAATGACATGTTAGAATCATTCCAGCGTAAGTTAGGAATGCCATTTTCACCGCAGAAAAAACTGAACCCGCTCACTGGATTATATGATTTGAATTTTTCATATATATCTGGGATATAATATGAAAATGCAGTCATATTCATTTCAAATCTGGCAGGAAGTACCTCCAGCATCGCTTGTTCTTGTTCTTGTTGAGCACGCAGGCGTCCTAGTTCAACTTCCAGAGAGTTTATCTTGCTTTCGAAGTCCATATTGAACCTGCTTACCTTGAGTTTGCCTTGTATATGTTGCTTATTTTTTCTGCAGACAGAATGTTTTTAATTTGTTGCTGCATCTTAGACTTTTCATCTTCGACTAATGATCGCAATTTATTTTCTCTCTCTAGTTCTGCAACCGCTACACTAATAATTTCCTCTGATATGTTTTTTGCATCAATAATATTTTTCAATAAGCAAAGCCTCTTATCTGCAATCTGATGAGCCAAATCAATATCCTGAGACAGGATTGCCTGTTCAAGCTGATCGCTCAATTCAGACAAGAGGCTACTCTCATTCATATAGCAACCTTATTTGCCAAAACCTGCTTGCGTTCTTCTTCTGGGATAGCATCCCAACCACTTTTAATTGTAAGCATTAGTTTACTGACTTCATCTAACGGCGCTACGTCCATATTACGACTTGAGTCCAATAGGCGTTGTTTCATGTAATCGTAAAGAGCGAACAAGTCCTCAGGTACTTTACCATATGAAAGATCCAACGCGTCCTGTAAACCGTTAATCAGTGCCATACTTTTGGAAATCGCAATAGACTTATTTTCGAAATCCTTGCGCTCTATTGCCCCTTTCGCTTGAGCAACACGTTCAATACAGCCTTGCATCATCAACTGAATAACACGATAAGGATCAGCAACAGCCATTTCGGCTTGAAGGTTCTGGGTTGTGTAAGCTTTAATATGCTTGTGATACATGATGTATCCTCCTCACTCGGAATCGCCAAAATAAAAATCAAGATGATGAGTTTGAGGTATTAATCAGGCTCAAATAAGATGCAGACTGGTTCATTTTGGCAAGTAGAGTATCAAGACCACCATAACGAGCACGTAAACTAGCCTCATATTTCACTAACTGGGCTGATGCATCTGACTCTTTCTGTGCTAAAGAGCGTAAGTCTGTATTAAGGGAGTCTTCTCGTTGAGCAAGTAATCCACCTGTTTTCGAATAATCTTCGAGAGATGTTGCCAGTTGACCGGCAACCCCTTTCTCACCACCGAAAATGGCTACTACCTGTTCAAAGTTTTTATCTAGCGCCTCATCAAACTTTTCGCTATCAAGAGAGAGAACCCCCTTGTTGTCCATCTTTATCCCAAGCTGGAAGATTGTATCGAATACGTTCGAATTCTCAGACGGGGTGATAAGGATGCTACTCATCTGATTGATCACACTGCGTGTTACTGAATCCCCGGCCAAGGCACCACCATCATCCTGGCTTTCACCTGCCACGATGCTATTACGCTTCCCTAATCCGTCAGCCTTACTCACCAATGTGTTGTAACCATCGATGAAGCTCTTGATCATGGATTTGATGCCATCTTTATCCGTGGTGACATCAACCTTATTTGACTTTGCATTACCATCAGTGTCTTTGTCTGATTCACGCAGCACGGTGACCTTTAGCCCCATGATAGTGCCATCAAAAGTATTGGTATCACTGCTGAGCACACTACCATCAACGGTTATTTCTGCATTACTGGCACTTTGGGTTTTGGTAAGAGAGGAAGCAAAACTGCTCACGCCTGCAGTACTACCCGTAATCTGTAGATCTTTTCCGGTACCACTGACTCCTGAATCCATTACCAGCTTGGCCTTGCCATCCGCTGTATTGATGATATTCGCAGTCAATCCAAAATTATCGCCATTATTATTGATTTTCTTTCGAATGGTTTGCAGCGAATCACCTGCTTTGACTTCTACATTGAACTTTTTGTCCCCTGCGGTAAAAGTCAGAGTACCGTCTTCCGTTGCAAGCGCTGTGGTCGAACTGTCAAAAGTTCCCTCGAATTTGCTGGTTGTCGCCAATTTATTGACAGTGATATTGTACTGGCCATTTGATGCACCAGCCTTGCTCTCCACTTTGAGAATGGGGTTGTCTTTATCTTGAGTAATATTGACGGCTCGCTTGTTGAATGCATCCGTCTTCGCCATATCTTTGAGAGTCGTGACATAGGAGGCAATCGCAGATTTCAATTGACCGACCCCGGAGAGCGTTATCTGGGCATTGGTCTTTTTGGTCGTGATTGGCTGCTGGAGCTGTGCCTTTCTGGCATTCAAACTGGCAGAGATCACACTCTCCAGATCGATACCGGACCCTGCGCCAGCAGATGTTATCGTTGCCATTGTCTGTTCTCCTCACTAGTCATTAACAGCTCATATCTCACTATCAAACAACAAACCGACTCTGGGATTGGCGCCAGCCTCACCTTGCACCAAAGCCTGGATCCGCTTGTTGATAGCAATGAGTTCTTCGCTGGGGATCTGACGGATCACCCTCCTGGTATCGGCATCAACTACCTTGATAACCACTTGCTCCAGCTCCTTCTCCATACTGAAATTTACAGTCCACCCCTGTTGTTGAACAAAGTCTTGCAAGTTTTGTACCTGCTTGGCAAGTTCTGTCGCACTTTGCGGTATTGGGTGAGCACTCTCATTTTTTTCCTGCTGCCCGCCGTTTTTTGCCTCCTCAGCCGTACCAGAAAGTAATTGAGCGGCCACTTGGCCGCTCTTGTCACTTAGCTGTACGGAAGCACCACTGGCAGATGACAGATTTGCGAGTTCAGTTGTCATCTCTTATCTCCCATCTCAATCCAGCTACATGCTTAGCCAAGCAGGGACAGCGCAGACTGCGGTCGCTGATTAGCTTGTGCCAAAATGCTGGACGCAGCCTGTTGCAGAATATTCTGCTTGGTCATGTTGGCTGTCTCGGTCGCAAAGTCCGCATCACGAATACGGGAGCGTGCAGCACTCAGGTTTTCAGAGATATTGGACTGGTTGCGGATGGTTGAATCAAAGCGGTTTTGTACTGCCCCCAATTCAGCCCGTTTGCTGTCTACCACCTGGATCATCTTGTCCAGGTTGGCAAATGCCAGTTGCGCATTGGAATCGGTAGAGCCAGAAATGTCACTGATTCCCGACCAATCTACTGTAATAGTGTTCGATGTCGCTGCAGTAACAATCCAAGCATCTGCTGTAGTACTGGCAGCAGTGTTGGTTGCGCGAGCAATTGTCGCGCTGCCTTTAGTGGCGCTAGCAATACCTGACATGGTAAAAGCTGTGGTCATCTTGAAGGAAATGGTCTGGCCAGCATCGGCGCCAACTTGGAAAGAGCCCTTGTAGCCACCATCCAGCAACTTCTGGCCCCCAAAGGTGGTATCCCCTGCAATCCGGTTAATTTCTGTGGTCAGTTGCTTGTACTCGGCCTGCAACGCATCCCTATCATCTTTGTTATTAGACCCATTTGCAGACTGCTGAGCCAAAGTCCGCATCCGCTGCAACATGGAGGTTACTTCATCCATGGCTCCCTCGGCAGTCTGAGCGACCGAGATACCATCGTTGGCGTTGCGGTTACCCTGATCCAGACCATTGACCTGAGAAGTCAAACGGTTGGAGATTTGCAGACCCGCAGCATCGTCCTTGGCGCTGTTGATGCGCAGGCCGGAGGCCAGACGGGTATAGGAAGTATCCAGCGATTTGTTGGTGTTCATCAAGTTACGCTGAGCGTTCAGTGATGAAGTGTTGGTATTGATATACATGGCCATAAAAATTATCTCCTGATGAACAAGAAACTGCGGGCTCTGTTTGCATCTATACAGCCAGGGACCCACCGTTCAGACGGACAGATTGAACGGTCTGTACCATCTGGCGGGTCCTCTGTTTGAACAGACACAGGACCCGCAGTTGCGCAAATGCTGGATTTCCGAACACCCCTCAATTTGCTTCATACTCTGTAACGGCATCTCTACCAGAAGCTTTAGGAAATTTATTGCCGCTTTCACCGGTAAAGAGGCAAGCGCTCTCCGCTTGCGATGAGAACGACAGAGCACAGCTCCTATCCCTCCGCTAACTACCATACGTATTGGCAGAGCATTTCAAGCACATTAAGTTGGCACATTTTGTGCTGTGTGTTATGTGACGTCGCTTTTCCGACGCCCATAAAAAAGGCCGACAATGTCGGCCAAAGAAGAGCTTACGCTCAGGAGAACAACCTCGAAGGTGACAGAGTGAACGATCTGCGCAACACTCGAGGGGTATACCAATAAGAGAACTTCTCTTTCGATAGAACAAGGCGTAAATCCGAACACCCCATTGTTCCATCTTGTTACCAGGGCGGCCTGAACAACCGCCCTTTTCTTTTCTTACACTTTCTACACTGAGTCGGCTTAGCCTTGCAGCAGAGAAAGAGCAGACTGCGGGCGCTGATTGGCCTGGGACAAGATACTGGAAGCCGCCTGTTGCAGAATGTTCTGCTTGGTCATGTTGGCGGTCTCGGTTGCAAAATCTGCGTCGCGGATACGGGAGCGGGCAGCACTTACGTTTTCCGAAATATTGGATTGGTTGCGGATTGTTGAGTCAAACCGGTTCTGTACAGCACCCAGCTCAGCCCGCTTGCTATCCACCACCTGAATCATCTTGTCCAGGTTGGCAAATGCCAACTGCGCATTGGAATCGGTTGAGCCGGAAATATCACTGATTGCCGACCAATCTACTGTAATAGTGTTCGATGTCGCTGCAGTAACAACCCAAGCATCTCCAATTGTACTTGCGGCAGTAGTATTGGTTGCTTGAGCAATCGTCGCACTCCCTTTAGTAACGCTGGCAATACCAGACATCGTAAATGCAGTGGTCATTTTGAAGGAGATGGTCTGACCTGCATCTGCGCCAACCTGGAAGGTGCCCTTATACCCCCCAGACAAGAGCTTCTGACCCCCAAAAGTGGTATCGTTGGCAACACGGTTGATCTCGGTAGAAAGCTGCTTGTATTCTGCCTGCAGAGCATCTCTGTCATCTTTGTTATTAGAGCCATTGGCTGACTGCTGAGCCAGTGTCCGCATCCGTTGCAACATGGAGGTCACTTCATCCATGGCCCCTTCCGCGGTTTGGGCAACTGAGATGCCGTCGTTGGCGTTGCGGTTGCCCTGGTCCAGACCGTTGATCTGGGAGGTCAGACGGTTGGAGATCTGCAGACCTGCCGCATCGTCCTTGGCGCTGTTGATGCGCAGGCCGGAGGCCAGACGGGTGTAGGAGGTATCCAGGGATTTGGTGCTGTTCATCATGTTACGCTGAGCGTTGAGCGATGAAACGTTGGTATTGATATACAGACTCATGATTTTTCTCCTAAGCTATTAAAATTTAACTTTAATTCACTCAGGCTTTATTGTGTTTTGTGCCTGATATGTTTAGTTAACGGCGCCTTTTCACAAGACTTTAATTTCTTTTTTCTGCCTTTATGGCAGTAATCGCCGCCTAACCTATATATCGGCCTCTATTCCCTTCCCTTGAGAAAAAAATCGGGATTTTTTGTCACCTGACAGCCCGCCCCCCGAGCCATAGTGCCCACAGCCCGCATCAGACAAGGCGGGAGCGTGATATTCACCCAGCCTTCAGAAACCGGCGCTGGCTCCCACTTTTGCACGCCAGCATTGCTCATCCCCACACCTTGCCCCTAAAATCGCCGCCCCATCATCTATTGGACGTGAGTTGTTCTCCATGCAGACACTGGTTGAGCAGATTGTTTACATCAGCGACATGTTTGGTACTGCGGTATTCGCGTTTTCGGGCGTACTGGTGGCCGGCCGTCTCAGGATGGACGGTTTCGGTGTCATGGTGCTGGCGGCGGTCACCGCCATCGGGGGCGGCACCATCCGCGACATGATCCTGGGGGCAACCCCCGTCTTCTGGGTGCGCGACCCCCTCTATATCTGGGTGGTCATTGCCACGGCACTCATCGGCATGTGGATGGTCAAACTGCCCCGTCGCATGCCCTGGTACGTGCTGCCGGTGGCGGACGCCTTCGGGTTGGCGCTCTTTACCGTGATCGGGGCACAAAAAGCCCTCAACTTTGGTACATCTGGGCTTATCGCCGTATTGATGGGCACCATGACAGGGGTCGCTGGGGGCATGATAAGGGACGTGCTGGCCCGGGAAGTGCCCATGGTGCTGCAAAAGGAGATCTACGCCACCGCCTGCATTCTGGGCGGCATCCTCTATACCTTGTCGCTGGAGGTCGGGGTAGACAGGGTCAGCGCCATGCTCATCAGCATGCTGGGGGTGTTTGGTCTGCGGGTGGCGGCCATCTACTGGCACCTCTCCCTGCCCACCTTCTCGCTGCAGCGCAACTGAGAAGCCTCAGAGTGGGCGAGATCCCATCCCGGCAGGGACAAGATTGAACCAAGTCGGCTTTTCTGTTGTCATACAGGGGTCGTTTCAAGCCGGAAAACCTCATGCAAAAACTTGGGCTCATTACCACGCTTGTTCTGATGATGGTGGCAGCGGCTCATGCGGGGGCACAGGCCCTGTTCGGGCGTCTGGCATCCACCCCGGTACAGCAGTTCAACCAGCAGATCCGTCAGGCGAGCAGCAGTCAGCAAGGCTGGGTCAACGACTATCGCGAAGTGGCTCGCCGCTTCGTCGGCCATAAAGATGTACCCACCCGTATCCATGCTCAACAGCTGGACAACGATCTGGTGCTCTCGGTGGCTCTTGATGGCCAGCGTAGCGACATGCTCTACATCCTGACCCTGTTTCGCAGCAACAACCTGTGGCAGATGCGTCAGGCCGAGATGGGCTGGCGCTGTCAGGGTCAGGAAACCTTCACCCCGGTCCCCTGCCCCTGAGCGTCTACCTTCATCCGAGTGAAATAAAAAATCCGGCGCCTTGGCCGGATTTTTTATACGCGTCTTGCCGTCACATCACGGACGGTAGACCTTGACGTTGGCAAAGCCCTTCTCTTTCAGGTAAAGCGCCTGCAGTTTGCTCATCACGCCACGATCGCAATAGAGCAGGTAGGTCTTCTCTTTCGGCAGGTCACCAAAGGCGGTGGCCAGCTTGAAGAAGGGGATATGCATAATCTCGCGCCCTTCCACCACCAGCGGCTTGTCGTCATGCTCCTCCATGGAGCGAATGTCCAGGATCACCTCGTCGTCACCGCTCTCGGCGGTGGTCTCCACCTCCTGCACCTCGGCGGCGGTCTCTTCACCGATGCGACGAATGTCGAGGTAACGGGCCTCGGCCACCACCTTGTCCAGAATGGCAAAGTCGAAGTTCTCCTCTTCCGCCTCGATGCGGGAGAGCTCGGCCTTCACGGTCGGCTTCTTGGAAATCACGCCGCAATACTCCGGCATGGTCTCCGCGAACTCCAGGGTACCGATGCGGCGGGCTTCGCTGATGATGTCCGGCTTGTCCCAGGTGATGAGCGGGCGCAGGATCACCTTGTCGGTCACCCGGTCGATGACGTTCAGGTTGGTGAGGGTCTGGCTGGAAACCTGACCAACGCACTCGCCGGTCACCAGGGCCGGGATCTGGAACTCGTCGGCCACCTTGGCAGCGGCACGCATCATCATCCGCTTGAGCACCACCCCCATCTGGCCGTTGTCGATCTTCTCGAGGATCTCGGCCACCACGGGCTCGAAGTCCACCGCGGTGAAGCGCACCCGGTGGGAGGAGCCGAAACGGTTCCACAGGTGATAGGCCACCTGCTTGACGCCGATCTCGTGAGCCGCCCCACCCAGATTGAAGAAGCAGTAGTGCACCCGGCAGCCACGCTTGATGAACTGGAAGGAGGCGACACCCGAGTCAAACCCGCCGGAGAGCAAGCTCAGCACATCTTCCTGGGTGGCGATGGGCATGCCGCTCAGCCCCTGGTGGATGGCGCTGACGATGAAAAGCTCCTCGCCATCGATCTCGAGGTTGATCTTCACATCCGGGTTCTTGAGGCGCACACCGTTGCTCACGCAGTGCTGGTTCAGACCGCCGCCCACGTAACGTTCAATCTCCAGCGAGGAGAATTCGTGTTTGCCGTGGCGCTTGGCACGCACGCAGAAGGTCTTGCCCTCGAGCTGATCACCCCAGACGGCTTTCACCTGCTCGAAGATGTCGTGCAGGTCGGTAAACTTGCTGGCCTGCACCTCGAGGAAGGCCTGAATGCCGGGGATGCAGGCCAGGGCTTCGATGGCCTGCTCGCGGAACTGGTCATTGCGGGAGCTCACGATCAGCTTGTCCCAATCCATCCGCACCCGGGCATCGTCGTCGAAGCGGCGCAGGACATTGCGGATATTGCCCTGCAGGATCTTGATAAAACGCTGGCGAACCGACTTGCTCTTGATGGTGATTTCAGGGAACAACTTGATAATGAACTTCATGGTAATGACTCGGGTGGCCTTGATTTAAGGGCGCGAATTATATCAGAACTTTGTGACCAGCGCCTACTGCATGAGCGGCTGCTCACATTCCCCCACGCAAAGTTTGCCGCATCCGGGCAATCATGCGTATATTCCCACCCCTGCATCCTGGCAACACAGCATTCATGAAAACCCATATCTACTACCCCGGCATGGAGGTACGCGACGAGCTCTGGCTCAAGTTTGCCCTGCTCTATCTGGAGCGGCTCGCCTTCGTCTTCACCGTTAGTGAGAAGAGTGGTCTCACCGCCCTGCTGGAGACCCTGCGCCAGCAAACCGACCTGCTGGCCGAGCCGCCACAACCCGCCTTCTTCGCCCATATCACGCCCCAGGTGGAGAGCCAGATTGCCGGCCTGGTCGCCCCCGATTTTGTCCGCCACAAGGTGTTTGGCAACAGAGAGCTCATCGCCCGCTGGCGTTCAGCCCCCAACCACGACTGCTTCTGCCCGGTTCAGGCGGGACTGGAGCGGCTGCACGGGTTTTGTCTGACCCACGGCTTTGCGACGCAGGATGAAGGGGGGATCAGAATGGCGCGCCGCTTTGCCAACCTGCTCTCCATGCGCCTCGCCCGTGAGTGGGCACTCGCCAATGACGGGGCGCTTATTACCGATCACGACTATCTGGATCGGCTGCTCCATCTGCTCGAATCCCGCTACCACAACCGGGGCGGCCAGGACTGCTTCCACCTCGAGATCCCGCTGCAAGTGCCCACTCACCTGGCCGACATCCCGTTTGCAGAGCTCATTGCCCTGCGGGGGAGAAGCGGCTTTCGTCAGCAGCTCGCCGAGCTCCATCAGGCCCTCGATGCCCTGCTCGCCATGCTGGGCAGCGGCTACGCCGAACCCGCCGTGTTGACCCGCTTCGAGCAGGCCCAGCAGGGGTTCACACCCTTGCTGGGACCCGAGACCGTCACCCTGCCGCTCACCACGCTCGTCAGTACTGGCTTACCGGCCATGGCGATGATCCACCACCTCAAGGGGAGTCACCCACAGAGCGACCTGGTGTTTCATCCCATCAAGAAGAGCCACTTCCACCAGCGCAAGAGCCGGCATTTCTTCACCCGGCTGGGGCAGGTCAAGCCCTGACTCCCCGCCTCTGCCGGGGAATCGACAATCAACTGACGGCATCGGGACCATCACCGATGCCGTCAATATTCTGGCGCTCACCACGCCCTCAGGAGGGGTTTTCCAGCCGAAACTCGATGCGATCGCTGTTTCCCGCCTCATCCACCACCACCAGCTGATAGCGGCCCGCCTTGCTCACTACTTGATCCCCGTCCCAGCGCAGCCGCTGGCCGTTGAGAAACCATGCCGGCTTTCCGACACCGCCGAGCACCCTGGGCTGCAACCGATAGCGCTGACTGCGGATAAGGTTGCCCTCCCCCAGTGCCAGGATGCGGATGGGGGCCTGCTGCTCGGCGCTCTGCCCCTCCCCCGCGCAGCCCCTGGCAAGCAGCGCCTGACGCCGCTCGCCCGGTGAGCGCCATGGCTCCAGCGACAGCGGCCAGAGCGCTCTAAAAGCGGATTGTGCCGCATCGTGGCAGCGGGTCAGCGTCGGCTTGCCGTCGACAGTGAGCGCAACCTGGCGCAGCGGCGAGGGCCAATCCATGGGATCCGGCAAGGTGGGAGGGTCGCGCCCTTCCAGCAACCAGGCGCTCTGATGCTGCAAACAGGCCTCAGGCAGGGTCGAGCTCATTTTGCGCCCCAAGGGCCAGCAGATCTCGGCTTCGCTCACCGTGTTGGGTTGTGCTGGCAGGGGGCTGTTGTCCGAGAGCCGCGAATAGACAGAGAGCAGCAGTGGCACTGCCGCACTCTGTCCATAAAAGCCGGGCATGGGGGTGCCGTCGGGGCGCCCCAGCCAGACGCCGATGGTCCAGCGACCGGAGACCCCCATGGCCCAGCTGTCGCGATAGCCATAGCTGGTGCCGGTCTTCCAGGCCAGTCGGTTGACCCGGCCGGTCGCCTCGCTGGCAAAGGGCTGATCCGCGCGCCCCTGGGCGCTCAATATCTGCCAGATGATCCAGGCGGCCCCCGGACTCAGCAAGGGGCGCGACACCGCCTGCTGCCCCGCCAGCCAGACCGGCATCGCTACCTGCCCCTGCCGGGTCAGCGAGCTGTAGAGCGCCACCAGCTGCTCGAGCCGAATGCCCGCTGCCCCCAGCGCAATGGCCGGATTGGGCTTGTCGGAGAGGGCCAGCCTCACCCCGGCGTTGTCGAGACGGCTGACCAGTTTGTCCGGCCCCAGCGCCTCCAGCACCTGCACCGCCGGCACGTTGAGGGATTGCTGCAGCGCCTGAGCGAGGGTCACCGGCCCCTGAAAGGCGCCGGAAAAGTTGGCGGGGCGATACTCCGAGCCCAGCCTTGGTGCATCGGAGAGCAGAGAGGCCGAGTGCACCAACCCCTCGTCCATCGCCAGACCGTAGATGAAGGGCTTGAGCGTAGAGCCGGGAGAGCGGATCGCCTGCACCATGTCGAGGTAACCGTGGCGACGCAGATTGCCATACTCGGCGCTGCCCACATAGGCGCGCACCGCCATGGTCCTGTTGTCGACCAGGAGCAACGCCGCTGAGGTCTGCTCGGGGAAGCGGCGGATATAGCTCGCCACCCGCCCCTCCAGCCAGCGCTGCAGATCCCCGTCGATGGTGGTATGCACCAGGGCCCCGGCCTGATGGTCGGCGGCGAGGCGGGCAAAGAGCGGCGCCTCCATCGGCGTGAAGTGACCGCGAGCCAGCACCGGCTCGATACGCCCCTCCTGCCACACCTGTTCGGGCCAAACGCCCTGTGCCACCAGCCGCTGCATCACCTTGTCGCGGGCGGTGCGGGCCCGCTCGGGATGCCTGTCCGGCCGGTTGCGGCTGGGGGCCTGGGGCAGCACTGCCAAGAGCGCCGCCTCGGCATGGGTCAGCTTGGCGGCGCTCTTGCCGAGATAGGCAAAACTTGCCGCCTGCACCCCCTCCAGATTGCCGCCAAACGGCGCCCGGTTCAGATAGACGGTGAGCAGGGTGCGCTTGTCATGGTGCCACTCCAGTTGCAGCGCACGGGCCATCTGGCGCAGCTTGCCGGGCACGCTCCTGTGGTAGGGCTCGATAAGACGCGCCACCTGCATGGTGAGGGTCGAGCCCCCCGACACGGCGCGCCCGTAACGCAGCCACTGCCAGACCCCGCGCACCATGGCCACCGGATTGACTCCGGGATGACGCCAGAAATGGCGATCCTCGTAGCCGAGCAGCGCCTCGATATAGCGGGGGGAAACCTGCTCCAGGGTCACGGGGTAACGCCACACGCCGCTGGTATCGGCAAAGGCGCGCAGCGGTCGCCCCTTCATGTCGAGCACCACCCGTGCGTAGGCCGGGTCGAGTGGCGGCGGCGGGAAGAGTCGATCCAGCGCCAGCAATGACAAAAGCAGTGCCACAACCCCCAGCACCGAGTAGCGCAGCCAGCGTGGCAGACGGCCAAGCCGGTGGCGGCAAATGCGGCCACCGTGACACAGTCGCAGCCAGCCGCACCGCCAGAAAGTGAGCGGGCGAACCCGCTCAAGGGAGGGTTTGTTACTCAGAGATGATCACCTCGTGGATATCCTCACCCACAGCCCGCAGCTCGGGGCGGTACATATCCTCCACCTGGGTCGGCGGCACCTGATAGCGACCCGGCGTCACCGCCCGCATCAGGTAGACCAGTTGCTGGTTGCTCCCGGCGCTCAGATCCAGCGCCGCCGTGTAGCGGTCATCGCGAAACTCCTGATGATTGAGGTAGTCGTTCCACTCGCTCTGCCACGCTGGTTTCCCCTCGATGGAGAGCTCTTCGAGCTTGATGCTGGTGCCAAGGGCCGGATTCTCCAGCTCGAAGCCGGCGGGCACCATCTCCACCAGCAGGGCATCGGGCACCGCCGATTCACTGCTGACATTGAGCCGCACCACCACCAGATCGCCGACCTTCACCTTGGTCGGGTCAAAACGCTGACCGTCGCTGTTGAACCAGCTGCGGGTCACGCTTATCCCCTGACTCAATCTGGTAGGAGCCTGTTCGGGGTAGCCGACCAGGGTGCGCTGCACATAGAGGGATCCCTTGCCCTCGTTGGTGACGGTGCTCGCCGCCAGTGCCTCGGGGGCACCCTGCTGCAGCGGAACCGAACCGCTCAGGGATCCACTGCCAAGAGAGGAGGTCACCCTGGCCTGCCAGTCGACGGCCGGATCGACGCGGGCGAGTCGCAGCAGGGCGAGTCGCTCCTGGGTGCTGAGCCACTGACGGTGAGCCAGGGTATCGGCCACCTTGGCACTGAGGGCCGGCCAGCGCTCCGCAGCCAGCTTGTGCTGGCGCAGCAGGGAGAGCTCAAGGGCCTGATCGCGCAGCGGCGAACCGTAATCCCCGAGATAGTCGTCCCCGCGCTCGGTCGCCAATGCCCGACTGAGGGCCTTGGCGGCGTTCTGCTCATCCCCCATGGCCGAGAGCGCCAGCGAGAGGTGCAAGAGCGGCAAGCCGGAGCGGGCATGATCGGCCTGCTGCTCCCAGATAAGGCGCAGGGTAGCGAGCGGCGCCTTGCCCACCCGGGCCAGCACATAGGCACTGTAGGCCTGATAGGCCAGCCGGCTGTGCTCGGGGGCACTGCTCCAGCGCTCACCATACTGACTGTCGGTGAGATAGCTTTGCAGCCGGTTCAAAGCCTGATTGAGCATCGCCTCCGGCACGGCGTCGCCCGCTTCCTTGCGCGCCAGCAGGTAGTCGGCGGCATAGGCGGTGAGCCACTGCTCCTCGTCGGAGCGACCATCCCACAGGCCAAAGCCGCCGCTTGGCAGTTGCAACCGTTGCAGCCGTTGCAGCAGGGCGCGTTGCACATCCGCCTCGCTCGCCGGTTTGTTGCCCTGTGCGGGTTTGCTCCAGGCGGTGCGCTCATCCGCCGTGGTCAGCAAGTAAGGCCAGGCACGGGACAGGGTCTGCTCCAGACAGGCATAGGGGTAGTCGGCCAGCGCCTGCCACTGGGCTGCCGGATCCCAGGGGGGAGTGCCGGAGAGGCTGAGCAGCCCCTGCAGATTGGCACGATCCAGCCCGGTCAGCTCAGCTGGCGCAAAAGCCATCTCTTGGCCGGGAGCCAGCATCTGGTAGCGCTGGCGAGTCTCGGCAGGCCAGGGGGAACGCAGCGGCAAAGTCCAGTCGCGGCTGATGGCAAAATCCTTGCCGCTGGCAGCCAACTGCAGGCTTGCCACGCCGCTCGCCCCAGTCACGGTGAGCGGCAGGGTCAGCCACTGCTCCTCGCCATTTTTAAGGGAAAGGGTGCCGGGCAGCTCGCCGTTTGCTTTCAGCCCGCCGTTGAGGGTCCAGGCAAGGGAGAGCGTCTGATCCTCACCGCTCATATTGCGCAGCTGCACCAACGCCCGGGTCTCATCCCCTCTGGCGCCAAAGCGCGGCCAGCCGATCTCGGCCACCAGGGGCGCCACTACCTTGACGGCGCGCTCGGCCTCACCGACCTGCTGTTCGTTCCAGGCCAGCGCCATCAGCGCCAGCTCGCCGTTGAAGTTGGGCAGATCGAGCGGGATCACCGCCTTGCCCTGCTCGTCAAAACTCACCTCGCCGCTCCAGAGCGCAGCTATCTCGACTCGGCTCTCCAGCGCGCCGCCCTTTTTCAGCGGCGCCCGGTCACCCCCATAGTTGAGGCGGGCCAGCTTGCCATCTTGCGGCGGGATCACCTGACCGTAGTTATCGAACAAATCTTGCGCGAAGCGCTTGCGACCAAAGAAGATCTCGAACGGGTCGAGCGGCTGATAATCGCTGATGTTGAGCACACCCCGATCCACCGCCGCCAGCACCACACGGCCCTGACTGTTGGGGGTGGAGGTGGCGGTCACTTCCAGCCGGGTGAGCGGCACCGCTTTGTCCGGCGCGCTCAGGGTGAGCGGAAGACGGCGCGCTTCCCGGTCCAGGGTGAGCGGCACCAGCCCGACCGAGCGCAGGCTCTGCACACTCTTTTGGCTCACCGGCTTTGAGTCACTGTCTGGCGCGGCGATCTGGGCCGAGATATGCAGGTCATGGCGCTGCCACTCGGGGCTGACCGGGATCTCGAATTCGCCTCGGGCATCCTTGGCATCGTTGCCGGCCCCCTTGAGCTCGATACGCTGCCACCAGCGCAGGCCGTCGCCATCTTCCACCATCAGCAACCCCTTGCCGGGGCGCGGCGCCACCAGGGTCACTTTGGCCTTGTCGCCCGCCTGATAGGCGCGTTTGTCGAGGGTGATGGCAATCTTGTCGGGCCGCGCCTGCTCCCCACCGCCGCCCCAGGCGTAACTACCTATCTCCACCCGCAGGCTGGATTGATGGCCCTGACTGTTCTCCACCTCCAACCGATACCAGCCCGCCGCCAGTTGCAGCGTGAGCGGGGTCGGCCCCTTGCCATCCAGCTGCAGGGTCTGCTCCTGCTCCAGATAGGGCTGGCTGTTGAATTCGTACTTCCACCCCTCCCCATCGGCGTAGTGCCAGTAGTAGTCGCGGTACTCGTTGATGAGGCGCACCTTCACCGCCCCCGCCACCGGCTGGCCTTGCTTATCGAGGTTGAGGATCTGGAAGGGGAGCGGCTTGCCCCCCTCTACCCGCTCCGCTACGAAATCGGCCTTGAGTGCCGGCCACTGGCTGTCTGCGGGCCAGCCATACTGGGTGCGGCTGCGATTGACGGCGCGGCCACCGGGTTCGGAGAGCGACACCCGATAAGCCACCTCCAGCGGCCCGAGACCGCGCACCCCATCGAGCTCATCAGCAAGCGAAAATGTCCCCTGCCCCTGCGCATCCAGGGTGAGATTCAGCGGCTCAAGATCCTTGGCCTGCTCGGCGAGCAGCACATCACCCAGAGTGAACTCCTGCCACTGGGTAAAGGGCATGGTGGCGCGGCTGATTTTCACCTCCGCCTTGGCCTTGGTGGCGCTCGCAGGTGCGCCGTAGAGATAGTCCCCTTGCAGTGGCAGCGTCAGGGCGGCGTCCAGACTCGTCACTTCCCCATCCGGCCCCTTGCCAAGCTGCAGTTTCAGCCGCTCCGGCAGAAACTCCTCCACCAGAAAAGGCCACTCGAAGCGGCTGCCGGCGGCGGTCTTGAGGTTGATGGTCCAGCGCCCGAGCGGCGCATCATCCGGCAAACGCAGGCCGTAGTGGGCCGCGCCAAGATTGTCCGGCAGCAGGCGCTTTTGTTCGAGCAGCTGACCGTCCGGCTGCTTCACCTCCAGCTCTACCGCCATGCCCGGCAGCAGCTGGCCATCTTGTCCTTTAAGCAGGATTTCGCTGTCGAGCCGCTCGCCGGGGCGATAGAGATCGCGCCCGCTAAAGAGATACAACTGCTGGGCCTGCCAGGGCTGGGTGCCGAGATCGAAGGTGGAGAGATCGAGGGCCGCGCCATCGAGGCGCAGCACCGCCAGATGCTTGCCCTGCTCGGCCAGCAGCAGGCGAGCCCCCTGCACCTGATCGAAACGGCGATGACCTTGGGGGTCGGTGGTTTGCACCTGCAGCCGGTTGCCCTTCTCGTCGAGCAGGGAGAGCTGCACATCCTTGAGCGGGTCGGCGCTGGCCAGGGAGCTCACGAACACCTCCAGCTCATCGCGGTAACGGCGGGCACTGAGCCCCATGTCGCTCACCGCAAAGTAGGTGGTCTCCTTGCGCCAGTCGTAGTTGCCAAGGGGCGACATCACCGCAAAGTAGACGCCAGCCTCCGCCAGCTGCGGCTCCTTCACATTGATGAGGCGGGTCTCGCGCCGGTTGGCATCGAGCTCCAGCGCATAGCGGCCGCTGAATACCCGCTTGGCCCGCTTGGTGATCTGCTCAAGCTCCCAGTTGCCCATGCCGGCACCGGGGCGATACTCGGCCAGAAAACGGGGCAGATACTCCGCATCGACCCGGAAGAAGTCGATATTGATCTCGTCCACATTGACCGCGCTGATGGGCAGGCGCAGCTCGTCGCGCAGCGGCAACACCATGCCGCTCGCGGTAAACGACGCCCCCGCCTCCAGCGGCCGGGTCTTGAGGGTCCAGCGCTGGGGGGATGGGCCCAGCCCCGACTTGAGGCTCACCTCGTAGCGCTTGTCGGGCTGAACGTTCGGGAAATAGAGGGTGCGGCCATCGTCGGCGAGAATCCACTCCCCCTGCACCTGCTTGCCCCCTTCACTGACCCCGAGCCAACTCTGCCAGTTTGCCTTGGGCACCAATGGACCGGAGAAGACCAGCGCCAGCGCCGGGGCATCGCGGTATTGGCGTGCATTGGCCTGCACCACGGAGGCGGGCGCTCCTGCCTCCTGCCGGGCAGTGGATTCGGTGGTCGGTACCTGGTTGACAGGCTTGTCGGGGCCGCAACCAGCCAGCAGCAGCGCCGCCAGCCAGGCCACACGGGGAAGACGAGTCACGGGGCAGGAGAGAGAGAGGTGCATGGTGTTCATCCCGGGTTGGATCGCCGCAGCGCAGGAGCCAATAGAATAAAGCGTCACTCCCGGGAACACCAACTGCCATATCGGGCGGCATCGGCCAACAGAGATGGGCACATCGCCTCGGACGGGAGCGCGACGCCCCGTGAACCGCGAGGTTTATTCGAGACCCTGCATGCGATGTCCTGTTCCATGAAAGAGGATTGTCGTGATTTTCTGAACCCAGGCTAAACCGGGCACCACTGTTCACTTGTGCGTGATCGGGCCATTCATTATTCTCGGCCCTGCTCAATGCAGGCCTTCCAATCAACGACATATCAAGCAGATAAATATTTTTTAAGCCTTGAACACCTGTGCCATACATAACGTGCAGGTGCGCTCGATGTATGCCTCAACCATTGAAAACAAACTTATTAATTGTCCATCGACCAGAATGCCGACCTTGAGTTCACACAGGGTCAGCGGGGTCATGCATCCATCCCTCTCTGGAGTCATATCAGCATGGAAAATAACGATCTGTCCCTCGTCGAAAAAAGATTGGTTGCCAGATTCCTGGACATGTTCATCAAATTTGGCCTTATTCTGGCGCTAGGCTCGTTCTGCTTCACCGTGTTCTCCCCCTTCATGAACATGATGCTGTGGGCCCTGATCCTGGCGGTCACCCTTTACCCCCTCCATCAGCGCTTTGCCGCCCGACTCGGGGGAAAACAGGGCCAGTCGTCCACCCTGCTGGTCCTGTTGGGCATCCTGCTCATCGTGGCCCCCACCGTTGCCATGCTCGGCTCCCTGGGTGACAGCGTCAGCGCCCTGATAGACAAGGTGAACAACAACACTCTGGTGATTCCGGCACCTTCCGCCGACATCGCCAGCATCCCGCTGATCGGTGCCAAGCTGCACGCCTTATGGACCAAGGCATCCGTGGATCTGCCGAGCCTCCTCATCAGCTACAAGCCGCAGCTCGGCGACATGGCCAAGCAGACTGTCACCATGCTCGCCAGCATGGGGGGCGGCCTGCTGGGCTTCGTCGCCTCTTTCATCGTGGCTGGCATCATCATGGCCTGGGGGGCACCGGGTGCCATCAGCGCCGAGCGCATCGCCATGCGCATCACCGATGAGCGCAAGGGCCTCGCCCTGACCAAGCTGTGCACCAGCACCATCCGGGCCGTGGCCATGGGGGTCATCGGGGTCGCCTTCATCCAGGCCCTGCTGGCTGGCGTCATCATGTCCCTCGCCGGGATCCCGGCGGTCGGGATCTTCTTCGTCCTGGCGCTGATCCTGGGTATCGCTCAGGTCCCCGTCATCCTGATCACGGGACCGGCCATTGCCTTCATGTGGATGGCGGGGGATCACGGCACCCTGCTCAACGTCATCTACTCAGTGCTGCTGGTCGTGGCCGGCATGGCCGACAACGTGCTCAAGCCGCTGCTGCTGGGGCGTGGTGTCGATGCGCCCATGCCGGTAGTGCTGCTGGGGGCCCTCGGCGGCATGGCCACCAATGGCATCCTCGGCATGTTCATCGGTGCCACCCTGCTCTCCATCGGCTATCGCATCTTCATGGCCTGGGTCAACGACGGTCTGGCCAACGCGGAAAAATAACCCCATGGCCGACGCACTTTCTCTCCTTCGCCCCCTGTTTGCAGGGGGCACCTGCCTGCTGCTCGGTGCCTGTACTCTGCTCGGGCCCGATTATCAGGCCCCCGGTGTCGAGGAGATGGCCAACTGGCACAGCGCCAGCGAGGGTCAGCAGGCGGTGACGGTGACCGACTACCGACGATGGTGGGACAACTTGCACGATCCCGTGCTGAGCGCCCTGGTGGAGGAGGCCTTCCTCAAGAATCCGGACGTGCGGATCGCCGGCCTGCGGATCCTCGAGGCCCAGGCCCAGCTTGGCATCGCCGAGAGCCTGCTCGGCCCCCAGGCGACGGTGGGAACGGCAGAATTCCTCCAGGCAGGTCAGACCCGGGGCGGCCACAGCAGCGCGGGCAACAGCTATGGCGCCGGCTTCAACCTCGGTTGGGAACTTGACTTCTGGGGCAAGTTCCAGCGCGGAGTCGAGGCGGCGGATGCCAGCTATTTCGCGACCCTGGCCCAATATGACGACATCCAGGTGTTGATGGCCGCCCAGGTGGCCCAGCTCTATGTGAGCATCCGTACCCTGGAGGCCAGGCTCCAGATCGCCCGGGAGAATGCCCGCATCCAGCGGCGCAGCCTGGAGATCACCGAGCGACTGTTCAAGAGCGGCAACAGCGCCGAGCTGGACGTGCAGCAAGCCAGGACCCAGTACCTGGGCACCCTGTCCGGCATTCCCCAGCTCGAGACCAGCCTGCGCCAAAGCCAGAACGCCCTCTCCACCCTGCTCGCCCGCGCCCCGGGGCCCCTGCCCGAGATGACCACCAACACCGGCAAGATCCCCCAGGGCGAGCTGGCCCTGGTCACCGAGATGCCCGCGGATCTGCTGCGCCGCCGTCCTGACGTGCGGGGGGCGGAGCGTCAGCTGGCCGCCCAGTCGGCCCTCATCGGGGTGGCCGAGAGCGAGCTCTACCCCTCCATCACCCTGCTCGGCACCCTGGGAGTCAATGCCAGCGGCGGGGAAAGTGGCACCTTCTCCTGGGCCGTCGGGCCGTCGCTGAGCTGGAACCTGCTGGATCAGGGGCGGCTCGGCAACCAGATCCTGGTGCAGGACGCCCGCTTCCAGCAGCTTCACGAACGTTATCGCGACAGCGTGTTCAAGGCGGCCCGCGAGGTGGATGACGCGGCGGTGGCCTACGCCAACGGCCAGGAGGAAATCGCCCTGCTGACCCAGACCGGCGAGGCCGCCCGTCGCTCCCTCGAGATAGCCAACACCCAGTATCGCGAGGGGATGGCGGACTTCCAGCGGGTGCTCGACTCCCAGCGCGCCCTGTTCAACCAGCAGGAGCGCCTGGTCAACAGCCGCGGCGCCCGGATGCGCGATCTCATCACCCTCTACAAGGCACTGGGTGGCGGTTGGGAACAGGGGCGCGAACGTCCCCTGGTGACCCCCAAGGTGGAGGCCCAGCTGCGCACGCGCGCCGACTGGGCCCCCCTGCTCGACGCAGCCCATTCCCCCATGACACAGAAGGCAAGCTCCCATGACTGACACAGCCTCTCCCGGCCAGGCCAGCCGCCGCGCCACCCTCGGGCTGCTGGCCGCGATCCTCCTCCTGCTCAGCTGGTATCTGCTGGCGGACCGGCTGACCCCCTACAGCTCCCAGGCCCGGGTGCAGGCCTTCGTGGTCCCCGTCGCCGCCGAGGTGGCAGGCCAGATCAAGCGGGTCTATGTCCACGACAATCAGGACGTGGAGGCCGGCGCCCCCCTGTTCGAGATCGATCCCGAGCCCTATGACATCGCCCTGGCCAAGGCCAGATCCGACTACCAGACGGTGCTGAGCGGCGTCAAGGCAAATACCGAAGGGGTCAAGGCGGCCGAGGCCTCCTTGATGGCCATGCGCGCCGCCTATGACAACGCCGCCAAGGATGCCGAGCGCCAGGAGCGGCTCTATCGGGAAGATCCGGGGGCCATTTCGGTGCGTCGCCTGGAGGTGGCCCAGGCCAGCCGCGAGACCGCCAAGAGCCAGGTGGCGGCGGCCGAAGCCGACGTTCGCCGCGCCATCGAGGCCGCCGGGGCGAGCGGCGATGACAACTCCCAGCTGCTCAGTGCCCGCTCGGCGGTGCACAAGGCCGAGCTGGATCGCCAGAACACCCGCGTGGTGGCGCCGGGCCGGGGGCTCATCACCGACCTCAGCACGGATGCGGGCCAGTTTATCGGGGCCGGCGCCCCGGCCATGACCCTGATCGCCATCCACGACGTCTGGGTATCGGCGGATCTGACGGAGAACAACCTCGGCAACATTCGACCAGGGGACAAGGTCGCCATCCTGCTCGACAGCCTGCCTGGACAGCTGTTCGAGGGGAAAGTCCGCAGCGTCGGCTACGGGGTGGGCGATGGCAAGAACCAGCCCGCCGGCACCCTGCCCACGGTGGACAACAACCGCGACTGGCTGCGCCAGGCCCAGCGTTTCCCGGTCAAGGTCGCCTTCCAGAGCGACGACTTCCCCCCGGTCGAGGCGCTGCGGATCGGTGGCCAGGCCGACGTGCTGGTCTACACCGGTGAGAGCGGGGTGCTGCACCTCCTGGGGACGCTCTATATCCGCCTGATGAGCCTCTTCTCCTTCCTCTATTGAGGCGCCAGATGCATAACGCCGACAAGGCTGTACTGCGCATTGGCACGGGCATCGGGCTCGCGACGGGGATCTGTTACGGTCTGGCGCTGCCCATGCCCCACCTCGGGGTCATCATGGCCTGGGTGGTGCTGTGCCGACCCGGCGAGCCGCTCAGCCTTGGCAAAGGGTTGCTGGGTGGCGCTCTGCTGCTGGCCGTGATGGTCGGCGGCGTGCTGCTGGTGCCCCTGCTGACCCACTATGCCCTGGCGGCCGTGCTGCTCGTCGCCCTGCTGCTCTACCTGCTGATGCAGCAGGCGATGGCCGGCAAGGGCGCCGCCGCCATGCTGCTCATCATGGCCATCACGGTGATCCCGGTGGCCGGTCTCATCGAGCAGTCCCTTGCCATCGCCCTTGCCCAGATGATGGGACTGGGGATCCTGATAGGCACCCTGGTCAACCGCCTGGCCCACGCACTCTTCCCTCCCCTGCAGGTGGCGGGAGCGGCGGCAAGACCGGTGCCATTGCCCCCCGAACATCCCGAGCGGCTGGCGCTGCGCGCCGTCGCCATGGTACTGCCGATGTGGCTGCTGGCCCTCGGCAATCCGGCGTTCTACATTCCGGCGGTGATGAAGACGGTAACCCTGGCCCAGCAGAGTACCTCCCTCAACGCCAGACAGGCGGGCCAGGAGCTGGTGCTCTCGACCCTGATGGGCGCCCTGCTGGCGTTCGCACTCTGGCTCGGGCTCAGCCTCTGGCCCTCGCTCCTGATGCTGGTGCTGATGCTGGCCCTGATGACCCTCTGGCTGGCGCGGCGCCTGGTGCGGCTGGTGGCGGGGCGTTTCCCGCCATCCTTCTGGAGCAACGCCTGGATCACGGCGCTCATCCTGTTTGGCCCGGCCATCGAGGACAGCGCCACCGGCAAGGATGTGTGGTTGGCGGCCGCCATGCGTTGCGGCCTCTATCTGGTGGTGGCCGGCTATGGCTGGCTCTGTATCTTGCTGCTCGAACAGTGGTGGCCAGTCGGCCGCCCACTGGCAGAAGCCAAGCTAGGAGATTGATATGTTAACGATTTTTTTGGTCGGCATCCCGGTGATCCTGGTCAACATGCTGCTGCAATCCCTGGTATCCGTCTGGTGCATCCGCTTCTACGTCAAGCGATTCAATCGACGCGAGGGGGCCCTGGCCGGCATGCTGGCTTTGTTTGGCATCATCACTCTGGTGATGCTGGGCAACCTGGCCCAGATCGGCGTCTGGGGCGGGCTCTTCCTGTGGCTCGGGGAGTTCGATACCCTGCAGGAGGCCGTCTATCACTCCGGGGTCAACTTCGCCACTCTGGGCTATGGCGACATCGTCATGAGCCCGCAGTGGAAGCTGCTCGGCCCCCTGGAGGCAGTCAACGGTGCCCTGATGATAGGCCTCTCCGGCGCCTCCATGCTCGCGGTCTTGCAGCACCACATTCGCAATCAGCTCGCTGACAGCCCCCCCTGAGAGCGAGGGGGCCACCTGCGGCAACCCCGTTTGCATACAGAGTGATCAATCGGGCCATGTCAGCCTGGGGCATCTACTCGGCGATCACCGTCTGCCAGGTCTTGAAACCGCCGGAGAGGTTCTTGACCCGAAAACCGTGCTGGCTCAGCAGGCGGCAGGCCACGTGACCCCGCAGTCCCACCTGGCAGCTGATGAGCAGCTCTTTATCCCTGGGCAACTCATCAAGACGGCCGCGCAGCTCGTCCAGAGGAATGTGCATCGCCCCCGGAATGCGTCCCAGCTTGTCGAGTTCGGGGCCATTGCGCACGTCCAGCACCTGCTGATGGGGGTGACGGGCCTGCACCTCGGCTGCGTGGCAGAGCAGGGTATCCCCCTTCAGATGGTTGCTCGCCACGAAGCCGGCCATGTTGATCACGTCCTTGGCCGAGCCGAAGGGCGGTGCATAGGTGAGCTCCAGATCCTGCAGATCAAACACGGTGAGACCGGCGCGCTGGGCCACCGCCAGCACGTCGATGCGCTTGTCGACCCCGTCCTTGCCGATGGCCTGGGCGCCGTAAATCTTGCCATCGGGGGCAAACAGCAGCTTGAGGCTGACCGGGTGGGCACCGGGGTAGTAACCGGCGTGGCTGCCCGGGTGGACATAGGCCTTCTCGAACGGCAGCCCCAGCTGCAGCAGCCGCTTCTCATTGAGGCCGGTGCTGGCTACCGCCAGATCGAACAGCTTGCAGATGGCGGTCCCTTGCGTCTTCTTGTAGGTTTCGCTTCGCCCCAGCATGTTGTCGGCGGCGATGCGCCCCTGCCGGTTGGCCGGACCCGCCAGGGGGATCAGCACGGACTCGCCGGTGACGAAGTCGGTCTCCTCCACCGCGTCCCCCACCGCGTAGATGAAGGGATCCGAGGTACGCATCCCGGCATCCACTTTGATGCCGCCCCGCGGTCCCAGCACCAGCCCCGCCTTGGCGGCGAGCAGGGTCTCGGGCTTGACGCCGATGGCGAGGATCAACAGGCCGGTGTCGAGATGAGAGCCGTCGCTCAGGGTCAAGCGCAGTCCACCCCGCTGGGCGGTCGCCACGGCGGCGGTCTTCTCGGCAGGCACCTCCAGGCTCTCGATGGCAGCGAGGCCGATGCGCAGGCGCAGATCGATGCCCTCCTCCCGGATACGGGCATGGAGCAGGTTGGCCATCTCCTTGTCCACCGGCGCCATCACCTGATCGGAAAGCTCCAGCAGGGTGACATCCAGCTTGCGCTGGTGCAGCGCCTCCATCATCTCCAGCCCGATGAAACCGCCCCCCACCACGGTGACGTGGCGGGGCTTGTCGTGCGCCAGCGCCGCCAGGATGCGATCCATGTCGGGAATGCTCCGCAGGGTGTGTACCCCCGGGCTGTCGATGCCGGGGAAGGGAGGCCGGATGGGCGCCGCCCCCGGGCTCAGCAGCAGAACGTCGTAGGCTTCGCGCCGCTCTTCGCCGGTCAGCAGGTTGCGCACCAGCAGGCTCTTGCCGGCCCTGTCTATCTCGATGACGTCGTGAAACACCCACACATCCACGTTGAACCGGCGCTTGAAGCTTTGCGGTGTCTGCAGCAGCAGGGCATCCCGATCCGGGATATCCCCCCCGATGTGATAAGGCAGACCGCAGTTGGCGAAGCTCACGAACTCGCCCCGCTCGAACATCACGATCTCCGCCTCTTCGCTCAAACGGCGGGCACGGGCGGCGGCGGACGCCCCTCCGGCCACACCACCCACAATCAGGATCCGTTTCATCTCCAAGACTCCACTCAACAGGAAATGACCAATAAATTAGGCCTTTCTAATTTAGAATTCAATGAAATTTTGTTTGCCACGGATTTGCAGTATTCTTGCCCTCCGACAATTGCTCAACAGGATAGTGTCAGTTCATGTCGTCTACCGCGCTCAGCCATCTTCCGACCGCCAGCCAGGCGCCCCTGTTTTTCCGCCTGGATACCCGTAGTCAACGGCTGGTCGCCCTGACCGATGTGATGCAGACGCCGCTCCACTGGCTCGACGAGCCCCGCAGTGCCTGGCCGGCCCAATTGCCGGACGCCCTGCGCCAACCCATCGAGCAGCGGCTGGCCAGCGGCAAGGGGGGCAAGCTGGTGCTGCGCTTTGACGCCCTCCTCTGGCATATTTCCCTCTCCCACGAGCAGGACGCCTTCTGGCTCATCTGCCTGCAGACTCAGTCCCAGGAGAGCGCCGCCAGCCTGTCCCTGCAACTGCCGCGCCTGAGCCAGATGGCCAGCCAGCAGCAGTATGACGCCATGCTGGAGAGCCTCAAGGAGTGCCTGGGGGCCGATCGCCTGATCCTATGGCACTACCAGGCCCATGGCGCCCTTGGCGGCGAACAGCTGACCCCGGTGTTCACCCTGGGGGTAGACGCGCTCGGTGCCATTCGCGGAGACAGCCGCTACATCCGAGCCCTGCGCGCCCGGGGCGCCCTGAGCTTCTCGGAGGCGGCCCACCAGCCCATGTTGAGCCAGCACTACTATCTGGCCGATGCCAATGTCTGCTCCCGCCTGGACGGCGCCTTGCTGGAGCAGGAGAAGCTCATCGGCGTGCTCAGCCTGGAGTATGCCGAGAGCACCCTCATCAGCGATGACACCCTGCAACTGGTGCGTCATTGCGCCCGTTTGCTCGGCCACTGGCAGCCGGACCCCGTGGCGACCGACGCCCCGGACCTCGCGCCCCCACCCGGGCTTGCCAACCTGACCGGCAACGATTACTGCCGCGCCCTGCTGCGCTGGGCCATGGGCCTGAGCGGTGCCCACAGGGGCTGGATCGGCGAGTTTCAGCCTCGCGGCCAGGATCTCTGGCTCATTCCCCGCTGCGTGGTGGAGGGGGATGCCTTCGCCGTCGTCAAACCCATGCCCATGGACATCGGCCCGGGCCGGGAGATCTTCCAGCACGGGCAGAGCCTCTACGTGGAAGATCTGGCCCTGCGCTATCCCCAGTCCAGCCAGCTGCTGGCCCTCGACGCCAAGGCCTATGTCGGCATCCCCTTCCCGGGGCCAAACGGTCTCCCCCTGGGGCAGCTCACCCTGCTGCTCGCCACCCCCCTGGCCGATCCCGCGCCCCTGCTGGACGTCCTCTACGAACAGCGCGAGCGGGCCGCCAGCGAGTTGCAGCGCCTGGCCAATGACGATGCCCTGCGCCTGGCCGAAGTGGCCTTCAACACCCACGACGGCCTGCTGGTGATGGATCACGGGGGCATCATCCTCAAGGTCAATGCCTCCTTCAGCCGCATCACCGGCTTTGCCAGCGAGGAGATGCTGGGCCTGCACATCGATGCCCTGAGGCCCACCTACTATGGCGACACCCTCAAGGAGGAGGTGATCGCGGCGGTCAACCGGCAGGGATACTGGCTCGGGGAGGAACAATGCCTGCACAGGGAGGGACACCTCTTCCCGGTGCGGCTCATGGTGAGCGGGGTCAAGGACGAGGAGGAGGAGATCAGCCACTTCGTCTGCAGCTTCCACGACATCACCCAGGAGAAAGAGACCGCCCGCCACATCGAGCGCCTCGCCTACTACGACGACCTGTGCGATCTCTACAACAGGCGCAGCCTGACCGACATCATGCAGCGCACCCTGCAGACCCCGAGTGGTCAGTGGGGGGCCCTGCTGCTGCTGGATCTGGACAACTTCAAATCCATCAACGACTCCCTCGGTCACGCCTGCGGCGATCTGCTGCTCCAGGCCGTGGTGGTGCGACTCAAGTCCCTGCCCCAGGAGAACCTGGTGCTCGCCCGCACCTCGGGTGACGAATTTGCCCTGCTCTTCACGGCGCTGGGCCAGGGCTATATCACCGCCAAGATCCTGGCGGAGCACTTTGCCCGGGAGCTGATGGGGATCTTCCGTGCCCCCTTCGACATCGGCGATCACAAGCTGCACTGCAGCGCCTCCGTGGGGATCAGCCTGTTCAGCGATGACGACAAGGATCACCTTGTCCTGATGCAGCAGGCCGATACCGCCGTTCACATGGCCAAGCGCGCGGGCCAGGGCAACCATATCTTCTTCAGTGAAGCCATGGCGGAAAAAGAGAAGAGCAAGCTTTCTCTCAACAACCAGCTGCGCGATGCCCTGCGCAACAACGAGCTGGTGCTGCACTACCAGCCCCAATACCGGGTCGACAACGGCACGCTCTCGGGCATAGAGGCGCTGCTGCGCTGGCAGAAGGCCGACGGCACCATGGTGCCCCCCGGGGAGTTCATCCCCATCGCCGAGGAGACCACCCTGATCCAGGAGATAGGCTACTGGGTGATGAAGACCGCCTGTGCCCAGTACAGCTTCTGGCTCAACAACGGTCTCGCCATCCCCCATCTGTCGGTCAACGTCAGCGCCCGCCAGTTCCACACCGCCGGTTTCGTGCAGCAGGTGGAGTACATTCTGCGGGACACCGGGGTGCCCCCGTCGCGCCTGCTGCTGGAGATCACCGAGTCCGTGGTGCTGGAAAACCGGCTGGAGAGTATCGCCAGGATCCGCCAGCTCAAGGCCCTCGGCCTGCTCATCTCCATCGACGACTTCGGCACGGGCTACTCGTCCCTGGCCTATCTGCGGGATCTGCCCGCCGACGAGGTGAAGCTCGACAGAAGCTTCATCCAGACCCTGGTCCACAGCGAACAGGACAAGGCCATCGTCAAGGCCATCCTGGATCTCGCCCGGGTGTTTCGTTTCACCGTCACCGCCGAAGGGGTGGAGGAAGAGGAGCAGCTCGCCGTGCTCAAGGCCCTGGGATGCCAGCATTATCAAGGCTTCCTCACCAGCCGGCCGCTCCCCGTCAAGGCACTGGAGAGCCTGCTGGGTGCCACCCCTGCGGGCTAAACTGGTAGGATTTATAGGGCTTTCTGTCATAAAATAACGACCGCTCGAACCTTGTCCGCACCATTGGAGTCGTCTATGTCAGTCATTAACCGGATCCCCGCCGTTGAATCCAAGGGACCTGCCACCCCCGGCACGCAGCGGATCCCGACCGTTGAAGCCAGCGACACCGGCACTACCGACATCATTGGCCGGATCCACTCCGTCGAGACCTGCGGGACCGTCGACGGCCCCGGCATCCGCTTCATCGTGTTCATGCAGGGCTGCCTGATGCGCTGCAAGTATTGTCACAACCGGGACACCTGGGACACCCAGGGCGGCCGCGAGGTCACCGTGCCCGAGCTGATGAAGGATCTCACCAGCTATCGCCACTTCATGAATGCCTCCGGCGGTGGCGTGACCGCCTCCGGCGGCGAGGCCATGCTGCAGCAGGAGTTCATCGCCGAACTGTTCACCGCCTGCAAGGCCCAGGGGATCCACACCTGCCTCGACACCAACGGTTTCGTGCGTCACTACGACGAGCTGCTCGACCGGGTGCTGGACAACACCGATCTGGTGCTGCTCGACATCAAGCAGATCAACGACGAGAAGCACATTCCCCTCACCCACGTCAGCAACAAGTACACCCTGGAGTTCGCCCGCTACCTGGCCTCCCGCGGTCAGACCATGTGGATCCGCTACGTGGTGGTGCCCACCTGGTCCGACGATGACGAGAGCGCAGAAGGACTCGGCCAGTTCATCGCCGAGCTGGGGGAGTGCGTCGAGAAGGTGGAGCTGCTGCCCTACCACGAACTTGGCAAGCACAAGTGGGACGTGCTGGGAGATACCTACGATCTGGTCGGCATCAAGCCCCCCAGCAAGGAGACCATGGACAGGGTCCAGGGCATCCTTGGCAAGTATCACCCCAACGTGAAGTATTGAGACAGGAGGCCGCCCGGCAGAGGGCGGCCTCTTTTCATTGCGCCGGCGTTCGCCACCGCGCCATCACCGACAGCCGCATCCGGGGGAACCGCTCATGAGTGAAGGACAAGTCGCCGCCCTCCTGCTCTGGCTGGTGCTGCTCGCCTTCAGTCTGAACGCCTCCCTGCTGCGCACCCTTGGCGCCCACCCGCTCTATCAGCATCTTTGCCTCGGCGGCGCCATCGTGCTGGTACCGCTGTGGACCTTGCGGGCCGGGTTGCACGAGGGGCTCGAGATCCACTTTCTCGGCCTCACCAGCCTGACCCTGTTGCTGGGCTGGCGCCTCGCCCTGCTCGCCCCCTGCCTCACCCTGCTGCTCCTCGCTTACTTCGGGGTCATCCCCCTGGCCGACATCGGCTGGCAGGCCCTCATCGGCGTTGCCCTGCCGGTGGCCACCAGCTGGCTGCTGTTTCTGGGGAGCTGGGCCTGGCTGCCTCGCCACCTCTTCGTCTACCTGTTCGTGGCGGCATTTCTCGGGGGGGCGCTGAGCATCTCGGCCAAGGTGATCGCCAGCGCCTTGCTGATGGGGGTGAGCGGCACCTACTCCTGGCACACCATCAGCGCCGACTACCTCTCCATCTGGCCGCTACTGCTCTTCCCCGAGGCGCTCCTCAACGGCATGACCATGACCCTGCTCGCCGTCTATCGCCCCCACTGGGTCAACACCTTCTTCGACAGGGAGTACCTGGGGCGCTGAGCCTGCCCGTGATCCATAAAAAAAAGCCCGCAGTTGCGGGCTTTTTCTCTGCTGGCAGTCAGACGCTGCGCGGGCGCAGGTGGGCATGCCAGCGGGCTTCCCACTTCTTGAACAACCAGACGATGACGAAGGTGAGCAGCATGTAGAGCAGACCTGCGGTCAGGAACGCCTCGAACGGGCTGTAGTAGCGGGAGTTGATGATCCGCGCGGCCCCCGTCAGATCGACGATGGTGATGATGCCCGCCACCGCCGACCCCTGCAGCATGAAGATCACCTCGTTGCTGTAGGCCGGCAGCGCACGGCGAAACGAGTTGGGCAGGATGATGCGGGTCAGGGTCTGCCAGCGGGTCATGCCGAAGGCGCTTGCCGCTTCTATCTGCCCCTTGGGCATGTTCATCACGGCGCCACGCACTATCTCGGCGGTGTAGGCACCGGTGTTGAGAGTGAACGCCAGCAGGGCACAGAACCAGGCTTCCGAGAAGAGGGACCAGGCCGCACTGTTCTTGAGCCACTCCCACTGGGCGGCACCGTAGTAGATGATGAAAAGCTGCACCAGGAGCGGGGTGCCACGGAAGAAGTAGATATAGGCCCAGATTGGCCCCTTTATCAACCAGTTGCGGCTGTTGCGCAGTATGCCCATGGGCACCGCCAGCATGAGCCCCAGCATGAGCGAGGCGGCCACCAGCCAGATGGTGGTATAGAGACCCTCCCAGTAGGTGGGCCACTCCTTGAGAATGATCGAGAAATCCATGGCTTACCTCGTCTTGATGGCGTAGTGACGCTCGGCCCACTTGAGCGCCGAGGTAGAGACTGCGGTGAAGACCAGGAAGATCAGCGCCACCGCCATGTAAAAGGTGAAAGGCTGCTGGGTCGAGCCCGCCGCGAGCGACGCCTTTCGCACCATGTCATCGAGCCCGATGATGGAGACCAGGGCCGTGGTTTTCAGCAGCACCAGCCAGTTGTTGCCAAACCCGGGCAGGGCGTGGCGCATCATCTGGGGAAAGAGGATCCGCACAAACACCTGGCTTGCCCGCATGCCGAAGGCACGGGCCGCCTCGAGCTCCCCCTTGTCCACCGCCAGGATGGCGCCGCGGAAGGTCTCGGTCATGTAGGCGCCGAAGATGAAGCCGATGGTGGCGACCCCGGCCGCAAACGGGCTGATGTCGATGTAATCGGGCAGCAGGGAGACCCACTCCTGGTTCGGGTTGCTCGCCAGCAGGTGGTTGTTGTAGGCCTCGTTGACCCAGGTGCAGATCCCGTTGATGAGCACCTGGCCACCGAAGAAGAGCAGCATCATCAGCACCAGATCCGGGATGCCGCGAATGACGGTGGTGTAGGCCGCCGCGATGCCGCGTGCCCACTTGTAGGGAGAGAGCTTGGCCAGGGCCCCCAGCATGCCGAGCACCAGGGCCAGCAGCAGGGAGGCGAGCGCCACCTCCAGGGTGATCCAGGCCCCCTCCAGCAGAGAGGTTTCGTATCCTTTCAAATCAAACATATGCAATGCAGCTCCATCGCAATCGGGCCCGTCACTCCCAGCGGAAGGCAACGGGCCCGATGACTACTGACGGGATCAACCTGTCGTTGTTCGCCTGACGTCGGCTTACTCGCCGTACACGTCGAAGTCGAAGTACTTGTCGTTGATTTCCTTGTACTTGCCATTGGCACGCAGGGCCAGGATGGCGGCATTGAATTTCTCTTTCAGATCCTTGTCAGCCTTGCGCACCGCGATGCCGGCACCCTCGCCAAACCACTTGGGATCGGTCAGTTTCGGGCCGATGAACTCGAAGGCATCGCCCCCTTCCTTCTTCAGCAGGCCGTCGCTGATGGCGGCGGAGTCGGCCATCACGTAGTCGACACGGCCGGATTTCAGATCGAGGTAGGCTTCATCCGCTGTGCCGTAGCGCTTGATGGTGGCATTGGGGAAGTTGTCGGTGATGTAGGTATCCATGGAGGTGGCACGCTGCACGGCGATGGTCTTGCCGTCCATGAAGGCCTTGTCGAGCTGGATCTCGGTCCCTTTCTTGGCGGCGAAGCGCGCCGGGATGTGCTGGTACTTCTGGGTGAAGTCCACCTTCTTCTTGCGCTCTTCGGTGATGTCCATGGTGGCGATGATGGCGTCATACTTGCGCGACAGCAGCGCCGGAATGATGCCGTCCCAGTCCTGCTTGATCAGGGTGCACTTCACTTTCATCTCTTCGCACAGGGCGTTGGCGATGTCGATGTCGAAGCCTTTCACCTCGCCGCTCGGCTCGGTCCAGGAGAAGGGGGGATAGGCCCCTTCCACCCCGATCCGGACCTCTTTCCACTCCTTGGCCATCAGGCTACCGGAACACAGGGCCGTCATCACGGCAGTCGCCAGCATCAGCTTGTTCATGTATCTCTCCTTGATAAACACGTCGATCGTTGAAAGTACGGATGGTTTAAATTGAATCCCGTCCATCAATAGATGGACGAGATGAATTGCTTGAATCGCTCCGACTTGGGATGGGCGAAGATCTCCTTGGGATTGCCCTCCTCCTCCACGCGCCCCTGGTGCAGGAACATCACCTTGTTCGACACGTCGCGGGCGAAGGACATCTCGTGGGTCACCACCATCATGGTACGCCCCTCTTCCGCCAGCTCGCGCATCAGGCCAAGGACCTCCCCCACCAGTTCAGGGTCGAGGGCCGAGGTAGGCTCGTCAAACAGCATCACCTCGGGCTCCACCGCCAGCGCCCGGGCGATGGCGGCCCGCTGCTGCTGGCCGCCGGAGAGGTGACCGGGATAATAGTCGCGACGCTCCCACAGCCCCACCCGGTTGAGCAGATGCTCCGCCTTGGTGATGGCCTCGGCACGGGGCACCTTGAGCACCTGGATGGGCACTTCGATGATGTTCTGCATGATGGTCATGTGGGACCAGAGATTGAAGCTTTGAAACACCATGGCCAACCGGCTGCGGATACGCTCCACCTGGCGCATGTCTTCCGGCAGGCGTTCGCCGGAACGGCTGGTTTTCATCCGGATCAACTCCCCGTGGAGGGAGACGCTGCCCGATGAGGGGGTTTCAAGCAGATTGATACAGCGTAGAAAGGTCGACTTCCCCGAACCCGAGGAGCCGATGAGGGAGATCACATCCCCCTTGTGGGCCGTCATATCGATGCCCTTGAGCACTTCGTGGGTGCCAAAATACTTGTGCAGATCACGAACTTCCAGTGCGGCAACGTCGCTCATCCATTACAACCTTGTCTTTCCCTAGACGCCGCTTCGGCGTGACTCCACCATCGTCCATTTAACAAAACGTTAACCGATGGCAACCTTCAGCGAAAATATCATTGAGGTAGTGAAAAAACAATACAGAACCGAGGTATTTGGTGTTTTATCTGTATTTTTATTGGCCTATTGAGTATTTTTCAGCACTTTGTCTGCATAAAATCCATTTTTTGTCGCACCTTCCCTACCGCTCTTTTATACCCGCAGCGCACTGGTAGCAAGCATATTTCACCATATCCGCCAGATGTCACCCAAAAGGACTTTATTCACCCGGGCAGATTCCCCTTCTCTCGTCATTTCATGGGGATGAAATTGATTTTTCAGGTGATGTGCCCCTCTTTCTCTGTTTGCGTGCACAGCTGGCTGTCATCAAAAAACACAACAATATGATAAAAAAGTCCCGTATGGGCCATGCTGATGCACAGATCCGTGACACAGGTGCAACAAGTCGTGATAAGGTGCCGTTTTTCCACGTTTTGTGATCGAGGCCCCGATGTTGCTCAATGTGTTGCTGATCCTGCTGCCGCTCGTGATCGGCTATCTGGTTCCCCTCTCTTCCGCCCGTCTGATCAAGCTGGTCAACCAGTCCCTGGGCAAGATGGTCTACCTCATCCTGTTCCTGATGGGGCTGGGACTGGCCTATGTGGAGAACCTGGGCAGCAACCTGGCAGTGATCTTCAAGGTGGCAGGGGTGATGCTCGCCGCCATTACCCTCTGCAACCTGCTGGCCCTGTGGTGGCTGGACAAACGCAGCCCCCCCACCCACGAGGCCAGCGACGGCAAGATGCCGAGCAAGCTGCACCTGTTGTGGGAATCCCTCCAGCTCTGTTTCGTGGTGCTGGGGGGCGTCTTGCTGGGGCTGGTGGTGGACCTGCGCGCCCTGCCCATCGACAAGTGGAGCGAGTGGGCCCTGATGCTGCTGCTCTTGCTAATCGGCATCCAGATGCGCAACTCCGGCATGCGCCTGCGCCAGATCCTGCTCAACCCCTGGGGCATGAAGATCGCGCTCACCGTCATCCTCAGCAGCTGGCTCGGCAGCCTGCTGGCCGCCCAGCTGCTCGGCATGCCCTTTGCCCATGGCCTCGCGATGAGCTCCAGTTTTGGCTGGTATTCGCTTTCCGGCATCCTGGTAGCGGACAAGCTGGGCCCGGTGCTGGGCTCCGCCGCCTTCATCAACGATCTGGGGCGCGAGCTTATCGCCATCCTCATCATCCCGGTGCTGATGCGCCGCCACCCCAGCGCCGCCATCGGCTACGGCGGCGCCACGGCGCTGGACTTCACTCTGCCTGTCATCCAGAAATCCGGCGGCATCCAGGTGGTGCCGGTGGCCATCGTCTCCGGCTTTATCCTGAGCCTGCTCGGCCCCATTCTGATCCTGGGGTTCCTGGCCATCTGACCCCCATGGCATGACAAAACCCGGCACTGCTGCCGGGCTTTTTGTTGATGAACTGAGCGGGCTGGATGACAGGCGCCGGTATTCAGGTGCGCCACCGACCCCCGCTCATCACCCGTTCGATGGCGAACGAATCAGGATCGATCAGCAGCAGATCCGCATCCTGCCCCACCCCCAGGGTACCCTTGCTCGCAAGCCCCAGCGCCCTGGCCGGATTGGCCGTCACTACCGCCAGTGCCGTCTCCAGCGCCACCCCCTTGCCGCAGGCCGCCACCACCTCCTGCCACAGGCTCCCTATCTGGCCACAGCGCAGCTCGATGAGCCGCCCCTCGCCGTCAAAGCGCGGCAGACTGGCGTTGGCGTCCGAGCTGAAGCTGATGCGATCCACGGGCACGCCCGCCGCCAGCAACGCCACCAGGGCGTCGGCCGCGAGCCGCTCCCCGTCATCCAGCAGATCCGGGAAGCTCGACGTGGTGAGGTCGACCCAGCCACCTGCCCGACCCCACTCGATGGCCTCGGCAAAGAGCCAGGGATTGCGGTTGCAGTGGGTGGGGTAGAGCTGGCGAAGCGGGATGTCGGTGTCATCGCGCAGGGCCCGCAGGGGCGCCAGCGCCCCGCGGCCATCCCCCAGGTGAAAGAAGCTGACGCCACTTTTGCCCGACAACAGCCCGGCCACCCGCGCCTCGCTCGCCAGCCGCGCCAGCTCGTCGTGGGTGGGGGCGCTGGACCTGTGATCGCTGATGGCCACCTCCCCCACCCCCAGCACTTCGGGGATCAGCATGATGTCCGACTCCACCGTGCCGGTGAGGGTCTTGACCGGCAGGTGGTAGGAGCCGGTGTACATGAAGGCGCTCACCCCGGCTGCGCGAAACTCGCGCACCTTCCCCAGCACCTGGGCCGGGCTGCGGGTCAGGCTGTCGGTGCCGAGCGCCGCCACGAGCGTGGTAACCCCCGCCGCCAGAGCTTCCCTTGCCGAGAGCTCCGGCGTGCGAAAGCCGAAGCCTCCCTCGCCGCCCCCTCCCGTGATATGGGCGAGCGGGTCTACCAGTCCGGGCACCAGATAGCGGCCGCCAGCGTCCACCCGCGTCAGTGGCCAGTCGGCCGGAACCGTCAGTCCCTTGCCCATCCAGGCGATGCGGCCATCCGCCACCAGCAGGTCCTGCTGGCCGAGCGGGGCCGGACTATGGATCTGCGCACCCTCGATCAGGGTCAACATGGGGTCTCTCCTTGCTGCATGAAAAAGGAGGGAGCAGGCTCCCTCCGACTGTTACCCATCAACCGCCATAGATATCGTACTTGAAGTACTTCCGGTTGATCTCCTGATACTTGCCGTTGGCGCGCAGGGCCTTGATGGCGTCGTTCAGCCTGGCCCTGAGATCCGGATCCCCCTTGCGCACCGCGATCCCCATTCCATCGCCAAACCATTGACGGTCAGTCAGGGCCGGCCCCACATAGTCGAACTTGTCGCCCCCTTCCTTGCCAAGCAACCCCTGTTCGATGGCCGAGGCGTCGGCCAGCAGGGCCAGCACCCGTCCCGCCTTCAGGTCGAGGTAGGCTTCATCGGCACTGCCGTAACGCACTATGGTGACGCTGGAGCCGAAGTTGTCGGTCAGGTACTTGTCGTGGGTGGTGGCCCGCTGCACGCCGATGCGCTTGCCCGCCATCCCTTCCGGCGTCAGCGTCAGTTCGATGCCCCTGGCCGCCACGAAGCGGTTGGGAATGTGGGCATATTTCTCGGTGAAGTCGACCTTCTTGCGCCGCTCGTCGGTGATCGACATGGCGGCGATGATGGCGTCGTACTTGCGCGACAGCAGGGCGGGGATCATGCCGTCCCAATCCTGGGCCACCAGTTCGCACCTGACGGCCATCTGCTGGCACAGGGCGTTGGCAAGATCGATGTCAAATCCCTTGATCTCTCCGGACGCATCGGTCCATGAGAAGGGGGGATAGGCCCCCTCCACCCCAAAGCGCACCGTCTTCCACTCCTTGGCGGTGACGGGGGCGGCGAGCAGACAGGCAGCAACAAGGGCTGACAGGGTCAGTGTGGTCTTCATCGTGAGTACTCCATTACCTAAAAAGCGCACAGGCGCGGTCAAGGCATCGCAGGCAGAGGCAAGCGATGGCCAACTAACGGCAAATTGCAGATGAGCGGGATTACGCCGCCATGGGCGTCAATGAACTGCTCCGGGGCCTCGACCTATTCGTCGAACCACTCGGAGAGATAGAAAGGCTTGAAATAGAAGGCCAGAAAGAAGCCTCTGGCTTTGCGCATCATGGTGATTTGTCGAGTCCTGTGACAAAGATGGCAAGCACCTTACCACGCCTCAAATTTGCCCGGCAAGGGGACTTGGGGATGAAACATCCTGCCCATGGTCAATCCGGCCACGATTCGTTAGGCTCGGATCACCCGTTCACGCCCAGGCACGCGAGCCCCATCCCATGAATTTTCTCGCCCACCTCCATCTGGCGGCCCATACCGGCAGCTCCCTCACCGGCAACCTGCTGGGGGACTTCATCAAGGGCCCGCTGCCGACGGGTCTGGCTGACCGCTTCGACGAGGGGATCTGGCTGCACCGCAAGATAGACGCCTTCACCGATGCCCACCCGGCCCATCGGGCCGCCGTGGCGAGCTTCGCCCCCCCCTGGCGCCGCTTCGGCGGCATTGTGGTGGACATGCTCTACGATCACTGGCTCAGCCAGCACTGGCAGAGGTTCAGCGCAGCCCCCCTGCCCCGCTTTCTGGCGCAGAGCTATGGTCAGCTTCTCCTGGATCATCACAGCCTGCCACAGGGCCTGCCGATGGCCCTGCGGCACATGGCCGAGCAGGACTGGCTGGCCTCCTACCAGTATCGGGAAGGGGTGGGGGCGGCCCTCAACGGCATCGGTCGTCGGCTGCGCCGCCCCGTGCCGCTCGGGGAGGCGCTCCATGCCCTGGATCAGGCTCGCTGGATCGAGGCCGAGCACGCCTTCCTGCACTTCTATCCGGAGCTGATGCGCTTTTGCGAGGCGCAGATCGCCGCCCACCGCACGGCCACCTCATCCCCACCATAAAAAACGCCCCGAGCGGGGCGTTGTCATCGGGGGAATGCTCAGGCCTTGGGGCTGGCCGGCAGGAAGCGAAACGCCTTGGCCGGGACGAAATTCTCCGCCGTCTCCCCCGCATAGAGCTGCTGCTCGGTCAGGGGCAACTTGAGCACCGGGGCCCCCGCGGCGAGCTCCAGCTTGTCCATGCTCACCCAGAAGGTGTTGGGCAGATGGGTCAGCTCGAAGAAATAGCGGCGATGCTGCTGATCCGCCACGCTGCGCCACAGGGTGGTGGAGATGTTGGGCTGATCCGGGGTGCTGATCCCCATGGGTACCGAGACGTTGCGCATCACGCTCATCACCCCGGCCACCGCCTCGTTGGCCTGGTCGGTCTTTGGCAGGGTCTTGATGTAGAAGGAGGCGCGGGCAAAACGGTCCGCCGAGCGGTTGGTGCCGGGCAGCATGGTGAGACCGCCAATCTCCTCCCAGTAGTCGTTGAGGGCCAGTTGCTTGTCAAAGGTCGGCGAGTTGGTCATCACCTGATAGCTGCGGTCGTGGTAGATCTGCAGCTTGCCCCCCACGTACTGGAAGATGGCGGAATCGCCGCTCGCATCCGAGAGGGAGAGGTGCAGCTGGCCCGGCTTGCCATCCGGGGTCAGGGTGGTCACCACATAGAATTCATCTCTGGAGAGGGCCTCGACCGCCTCGGCCACGGTGGCGAAGTTGTCCAGGGCATACTGGGCCCAGAGCGAGATGGAGAGGGTCTTGCGCGGATCCTTGTCGCTCGGGGTCACATACTCGGACTCGGTCAGATAGAGGAGGTTGGCCACCAGCCCCTTCTCGTTCATGCCGTCGGCGGTGCCCGCATCGAAGCCTGCCGCCACCACGGAGCCGTAACGCGACGTCCACGTCATGGAGTGCGCACCGGCCTCCCCTTCCCGCGCGATGCCACGGGGCAGCGCCCAGAGATTGGTCGGCATGGCGCTGCGCCAGTCCATGGTACGACCGGTCACCACCAGCGCTCCCTCCCCCTGATAGACGGAGCGGGTACAGGCATCGGCGAGGGAACTGACGGAGAGGGAGACGGTCAGGGCCAGCAGGGTCTTGTGCAACAGGGGGGAACGCAGGATTGTCATATGGATCACTCGAGTCTGGTGAAAACACAAGCATACCCCTTTTTGCATAACAGGGGCTGACTGAGGCTGGCAAACCAGATGGCAGATCTGTCAACAGAGGTGCTACCCTGCCAATCAGCGATCAATATTCATAAATTAATCAAAGAGATAAGCAAGCCACTTCGGGGCGATACCGCCAGATGCCATTCGCTGGCTTGCGTCGGTTTCAGACACATACCCTGCCCGCCAGCAGGCGGACAGGGAGGGGCTCAGCCTTCCTTCTTGCGGATACTCAGCCCCAGCTCGCGGCCGCGCAGGCGGGCATAATAGATGGTGCCCACAAACGCCAGGGTGGTGAGCACCAGCTCCACCACCGCCAGCCACCGCTCCCCCTCATCCGTGGTGATCAAGGTCAGGGCGTGCAGGAAGTAGGGCATCAGCACGAAGTTGCCCCAGGCGTGGGTGTAGGGATTGCCCTGCACTATGCCCTTGAGGGGGAAGAGCAGCGGCACCGTCCAGATCACCGGCAACAGCCAGGGGGCGAGATCCGGGTGGGGCGAGAGCCAGAGGTGCCAGAGCAGCACCCAGGCCAGCAGGCCGAAAAAACCGGCCAGGGTCAGCAGACGGGCGAAGCGGGTGCTCACTTGAGGATCTCCAGCACCTGCTCGGGCGGACGACCGATGCGGGCCTGCCCGTTTCTGATGACGATGGGGCGCTCGATGAGCTTGGGGTGCTGGTGCATGGCACGAATGAGGTCATCGCCGCTCACCTCGCCGAGCCCCAGCTCCTTGTAGAGATCTTCCTTGGTGCGCATCAGCTGTCGGGGATCCGTGAAGCCAAGCTGACTCAGGAGGGTGCGGATCTGTGCCTCGCTCGGTGCCTGCTCCAGATAGAGTACCACCTCGGGGGCGACCCCGTGCTGTTCCAGCAAGGCCAGGGTTTCACGGCTCTTGGAGCAGCGCGGATTGTGGTAGATTTGGGTCTCGCTCATGATAACTCCCTGATTAATCGCAAGATGGGACAAGAAATGGCGCTATTGTAGGGGAAACGGATGGTCAGGGTAAGCGGGAAGGCTATGGAAATGAAACGGATCTGTTGGCTGATTGTGGCAACCCTGCTGGGGGCCTGCAGCCCGGCACCCGACTTCACCGACGGCGCGGGAAAGAAGGTCAGTCTCGCGGATCTCGGTGGCAAACCGCTGCTGGTCAACTACTTCGCTCCCTGGTGCGCCCCCTGCCTGCGGGAGATGCCCCTGCTGGCAACATTGCACCAGGAAGGCCAGATCCGGGTGATCGCCATCAACTATGACCCCGCCTCCCCCACCGAACTGACCGAGCTGGCAAGGCGCCACGCCATCAGGGTTCCCCTGATGATCCCGGATGACGACGCCCGCCTCCCGTTCCCAAGGCCCGGGGCGCTGCCCACCAGCTATCTGCTCGATGCCAGGGGCACGCTGCTGGAGACCCTGGTGGGGGAGCTGGACGAACAGAAGCTCGCCGAGATAAAACGCCGCCTGGCGAACGCCCCATAGCAGAGCCATCCATCACATTCATTTCTTCATCATCAAGATGCGTTGAAACCGATGAAAGGCCCTATTTTAGCCTGCAAAACAAGGCGGGGTGCCCCCAAAGGAGCACCCCGCCTGCCATCAACCCGCTCCGGACTCAGCCCTTGAGGCTGTCCAGATCCTTCTTGGCCCGCTCCAGCTGGGTGATACGCGCCTCGATGCGGGCCAGGGTCAGCTTGTCACTGGTGGTGCCCCGCGCCACGATCAGTTCGTCGATGGCCGCCTGGTAGTCCCCGCGCAGGGAAAGGGTCTCCGCCCGTGCCATGTGCAGGTCCGTCATTCTGCCCGCCTTGCGGTAGGCGTCCGACAGCAGGCTCCAGGCCAGGCTGTTCTCGTCGTGCTCCCGGGCATAAGGGTCCAGGATGGCGATGGACTTCTTGTAGTTGCCCCCCTCCAGATAGGCGTTGCCGAGGTTCACCACCACCACCTCGTTGTCCGGCATCCGGGTGCGGAAGCGCTCCAGTCTGGCGATGGCCTGGGCGCTGCGCCCCTTGGCGAGATCGATGTCGGTCAGGGCATCCACCACGAAGAGATCCTCCGGGTGACGGGTCGCCAGCTCCTGCATCAGGGTGTCGGCCTCGTCGGTGCGCTTGAGCTGCAACAGGGCCAGCGCCTTGCCATAGATGGCGGCATCCTTGAGGGGGTAATCCCCCTTCTGCAGGCGGCTGTCGAAGTAGGTGAGCAGCGCCTGGGGCGTCTCGGTGCCATAGCGCACCTGGATGCGCACCTTGGCCAGCCAGAAGTCCAGGCTCGGCGGCAGGGCGCGCGCGCCATAGCTACCGGCCCGGGCACGGGCTTCGCTGATCCGGGTCTCCGGCAGGGGGTGAGTCAGCAGCATCTCCGGCGGCTTGCTGGCGTAGCGGTACTCCGCCGCCAGCTTCTGGAAGAAGTTGGCCATGCCCATGGGATCGAACCCGGCGTCATACAGCGTCTTCATGCCGATGCGATCCGCCTCGTATTCGTTGTCCCGGGTGTAGTTGATGGCCGACTGCATCGACAAACCAAGCGTGGTCTGCAAGGCCGCGATGCCGGCGGTGGGGTTGATCACCGCGAGTGCAATGGAGCCCACCAGGCCGGCCAGGGTCATGGCGGAGCTGCTCGCCTGTGCCTCCATGTAACGGGCGATGTGACGCTGGGTCACGTGGGTGATTTCGTGGGCCAGTACCGAGGCCAGCTCGCTCTCGCTCTCGGCGTAGAGGAAGAGGCCGGTGTGCACCTTGACCCGGCCACCGAGGAAGGCCGCCGCGTTGATGCTGGGATCGTTGATGAGGAAGAAGGTGAACGGGAAGCGCACCCCGTCGGCATTGGTCAGCAGCCGCTGGCCCAGATCGTCGATGTATTCGTTGAGCACGGGGTCATCGATGATGGGCAGGCCCGCCCGTGCAAAACGCATGAAGGCGTTGCCGTAGCGCACCTCCTGCTCGATGGGCAGTGCGGCGACCCCGGCGGTACCGATGTCGGGCAACTGGTTGCTCCCCTGGGCGTGGAAGGTCGCCCCCATCAGGGTGACCAACAGGGGAAGCGATGCTATCAGGGGGGAAAAACGTGCCACGTTATCTCTATCTCCAATCAGACCCCAGCGGGCATCGGCAGAATACCCTTGCCATTCAAGGCCCACAAGCGTTGTTTCATCCTCTCATCACGGCCATAATGACCGCCACGCACGCGATGGAGTTCTCATGGAACAGCTCGACCTGACCCCCTGGCGTTGTCCCGAGCCCCTCATCCGGCTCAAGCTCTGGTTGCGCCAGGCCCGGCCCGGTCAATCCGTGTGCATCCAGCTCGGGGATGCAGGCTCCCGGCAGGACATTCCCGCCTATCTGCGCCGTCAGGGTCACCATGTCCAGACCCGGGAAGAGTCAGCTGCCCGCCTCTCCCTGCTGCTCGTCGTTGCCCGTCCCCCCCGGGACGCCCTGCTCGCCCCCGAGCCCATGCCACCCCGTGAGCCGCCATCAAGGAAGCCTCGATGTTAGATGTATTGAAGCGCTGGTATCAGACCCGTTTTTCCGACCCCGATGCCGTCACCCTCTTCCTGCTGCTGGTCTTCTGCTTTGCCGTGCTCTGGCTGTTTGGGGATCTGCTGGCACCGCTGCTGGTGGCCCTGGTGATGGCCTATCTGCTGGAGTGGCCGGTGAGTCGCCTGCAACGAGGCGGCCTCTCTCGCACCGTCGCTACCAGCCTGGTCCTGCTGTTGTTCATCACGGTGACGACCCTGATGCTGCTGGGCCTCATCCCGACGCTGGTGAGCCAGGGGGTCAACCTGGCCAAGGAGGCCCCCGCCATGCTGGCCCATGCCCAGGACTATGTCCGCACCCTGCCGGAAAAATACCCCGAGATCATCGACGTCAGCCTGGTGGAGACCATCATCGACAACATTCGCCAGCGCATCCTGACCGGCGGCGAACAACTGGTGAGCGCCTCTTTGAGCTCCCTCATCAACGTGGTGGCCATCCTCATCTACGCCATCCTGGTGCCCCTGATGGTCTTCTTCATGCTCAAGGACAAACAGGTGCTGATGGGAGGCCTGCGCCGCTTCCTGCCCCGCAACCGCACCCTGGTGAACCGGGTCTGGGTGGAGATGAACGACCAGATCATCAACTACATCCGCGGCAAGGTGATCGAGATCGTCATCGTCGGCATCGCCACCTATGTGCCCTTCGCCCTGATGGGATTGCGCTACTCCGCCCTGCTGGCGGTCGCGGTGGGCTTCTCCGTGCTCATCCCCTATATCGGTGCCGCCGCGGTGACCGTGCCGGTGGCCATGGTGGCCCTGTTCCAGTGGGGGCTGACCCCCGACTTCGCCTGGCTGATGGTGGCCTATTTCGTGATCCAGGCCCTCGACGGCAACCTGCTGGTCCCCCTGCTCTTCTCCGAGGCGGTCAACCTGCACCCGGTGGCCATCATCATCGCCGTGCTGGTGTTTGGCGGTCTGTGGGGCTTTTGGGGCGTCTTCTTCGCCATTCCCCTCGCCACCCTGGTCAAAGCGGTGCTCAATGCCTGGCCCAAGCGGGAAGATCTCCCCCGCCCCGCCCCCTGACCCTGGCAAGGGGCGAGGCCGGGTCTCGCCCCTTCCAGATACCGGCCACCAGCAGCACCTCCGTGACGCTGGCTCATGCTTGCCTTGTCGGGTTTAATTGAAAACCGACATCCGTTTGACTTGCTACGCCGGTCTGATTCGTTCCCACGCCCACCCACCGACAAGGATCTGTCATGTCCCCACTCCCTGCCCTGCGCCATGCCTCTCTGGGTGCCTTTCTGGCACTGCTGTTCTGTTCTCCCGTCCGGGCAGACCTCGATATCGGGGCCCTCAGCGCCTTCTCAAGCGACAGCCCTGACAGCCCCATTCCCAAGGGGTTGGTGCTGGGCGGGGCCGTCATCGGCGGTCAGGCCCGTTACCAGCACCAGGACGACACCCTGATGCCCATCCCGGGGGCCCTCTATTTTGGTGACAACCTGATGTATCTGGGGGATCGGGCCCGCTACTACCTGAGCCGCAATGGCAACCTCTCGACCTATGCCTTCGGCCGGATGCGCTTTGGCAACCTGGACCCGGACGACGATCCCTTCCTCCATGGCATGGAGAAGCGCAAGGGGCAGTTCGAGGCCGGCGTTGGGGCCGATCTCATCACTCCCTACGCCCTCTGGAGCGTGCGGGCCACCACGGATGTGACCGGCACCAGCAACGGTCAGGAGCTGATGCTGTGGGTCAACTTCCCCATCATCCGCGGTCCCCTGCTGCTGATGCCGGGAGCCGGCGTGATGCTGCGCAGCCACAACCTCGCCAACTACTACTTCGGCGGTGTCTCGCAAGACGAAGCGAGGGCGGACAGGCCGGCGTGGAACACGGGCACCACCCTCTCCCCCATGGTCTCCCTCATCGGCAGCTATCGCTTCAGCGCCAACTGGATTGGCGGCTTTGGCATCAACTACGAGCGCTACGACGACGACATCGCGGACAGCCCCATCGTCCAGCATCAGGGAGAACTCTATGCAGGCTTCGGGGTGGGCTACATCTGGTAGCCCCATCCGAACTGGGCAACAAAAAAGGAGCCCATGGCTCCTTTTTTCGGCTATCCGGCGCAGCGTCACCCTGCCACTTCGGCGAGAAATTCGGCGAGCGCCCGGTTGATGAACGCGGGATTCTCCAAGGTCGAGATGTGACCAGCCCCCGGGATCTCCCTGAACGGGCACCCCAGCACCTCGGCCATCAGATACCCCTCCAGCACAGGGCGAGCCTTGTCCTCGCACCCCGTCATCACCAGTGCGGGCAGCCTCATCTCTTCGAGCCAGTCGATGCGATCCTCCCGGGTCACGAAGCTGCGCCCCACCGCCACCAGGCTCGCCACCTTGTCGGCGGGCCATTGGGCCAGCCGGGCCTTGAAACCGACCATCAGGGCCGCGTCCGGTTGATGGGCGAAGAAGAGCGGCGCCACCTGATCGGCGATGGGCGCAGGCACGGCGCCGACCTGCTCGATCATCGCCAGCATGCCGAGATAGCGCTCGCAGGTGATCTGGGGTTCAAGGCCGACGAAGCTGTCCATCAGCACCAGGCCCTTGAGGCGAGCAGGCGCCATGCGCGCCAGCTCCACGCCCCACATGCCACCGATGGAGAGCCCCACCAGCACGCACTCGTCGATGCCGAGGGCATCGAGCAGCGCCAGGTGATCCCGGGCCAGGGTCGCCAGGGTGCAGGGCCCCTCGGGCAGCACATCGGAATCCCCGTGACCCCAAAGCTCGGGCACGATGCAGCGATACTGCCCCTTGAGGGCCTCGATTTGCGGTGCCCACATGGCACTGTCCCACAGGTAGCTGTGCCCAAAGAGCAGTGCCGGACCCTGCCCCTCGTCCAGATAGGCCATGCGGCGGCCCGCTATCTCCATAAACTGCTTCATGTTTTCTCCTGTTGCCAGCGGCGATGAAACTGGCTTTCCTGTTTTTCTGTTGCCAGCGGCTGATGAGGCGGCAGTGTAACACGCCACCCTTGGCAGGGGTGTCCGCCTGGTGCAAGCTGGAGAGACTCACAACGAGGAGTCACCAAGGAGAGGATGATGGCCAAGGAAAAGAGCAAGAAACGCCCCCGTCTGGACAAGAAGACCTACGAACATCACCTCGCCCACCTGCAGGAGGAGCTGGTCAAGTTGCAGGAGTGGGTCAAGCAGGAGGGGCTCAAAGTGGTGGTGCTGTTCGAGGGGCGCGACACCGCGGGCAAGGGGGGCGTCATCAAGGCGATCACCGAACCCCTCAACCCCCGGGTCTGCCGGGTCACCGCCCTGCCCGCCCCCTCGGATCGGGAGCGCACCCAGTGGTACTTCCAGCGCTACGTGGCGCACCTGCCCTCGGCGGGCGAGATGGTGCTGTTTGACCGTTCCTGGTACAACCGGGCCGGGGTCGAACGGGTGATGGGCTTTTGCAGCGACGACGAGTATCGCGAATTCCTGCGCGCCTGCCCCGAATTCGAGCGGATGTTGATCCGCTCCGGCATCACCCTCATCAAATACTGGTTCTCGGTCAGCGACGAAGAGCAGGAGAAACGCTTCAAGGAGCGCATCAACACTCCCATCAAGCGCTGGAAATTCAGCCCCATGGATCTGCAATCCCGCTCCCGCTGGGTGGAGTATTCCCGCGCCAAGGATGACATGTTCATCTACACGGATACCGAGGATTGCCCCTGGTTCGTGGTGGACGCCGACGACAAGCGCCGCGCCCGCCTCAACTGCATCTCCCACCTCCTTGGCAAGGTGCCCTACGAGGCGATCCACTACGAGCCCATCACCCTGCCCCCCATCAAGACCGAAGGGTATGAGCGCCCACCGCTCACCAGCCAGCACTTCGTGCCGGACGTCACCGCCGCCCTCGAGTCAGACAAGCACGGACAGTGACGGGACCCCGGCCAGCCGCCCCCGCTGGCCGGAACCCGGGCTTCGGATGACGGGCAATAAAAAGCCGGTCTTGCGACCGGCAAAAGGCATTGAACGTATAGAAAGGAAAACCTGGCACTCTCGCCCTCTCAGGCGCGGATATATTTGGCCGTGCGCGGGAACGCCTGCTCTTTGGCATCGAACAGGTAGCAGGCTTCGGCCGGGATGCCGACGCTGTACTCCTGGCCGGTGGCCACGTCGATGTCGGAGCTCGCCTTGACGGTGAAGTCGTGACCATCCACGTCCATGTAGACGAAGGATTCTGCCCCCAGGTGTTCGGCTACCTGCACCACGCCGCTCACGCGGCTGTCGGCATGGGCATGACCCAGCGGCACCAGGTGCTCGGGGCGAATGCCCAGCTCCACCTTGTCACCCACCGCGCCGCGACGGGCATCCACCCGGGCACGCACGGTATCGCCGGAGGTGAGCTTGACCACGCACTCCTGCTCGCCGATCTCCACCAGCTCGCCCGCCAGGAAGTTCATCTTGGGGGAGCCGATGAAGCCCGCCACGAACTTGTTGTCCGGGTTGTGGTAGAGCTCGAGGGGGGTGCCGAACTGCTCCAGGTTGGTGGCCGCCTCGCCCTTGAGCGGGCTCAGCACCACGATGCGGTTGGCCAGCGTCATGGCCTCCACCTGGTCGTGGGTCACGTAGATGATGGTGGAGTTGAGCTCCTTGTGCAGCTTGGCGATCTCGATGCGCATCTTGACCCGCAGGGCGGCGTCGAGGTTCGACAGCGGTTCGTCAAACAGGAACACCTGCGGCTGCTGCACGATGGAGCGGCCGATGGCCACCCGCTGGCGCTGACCGCCAGAAAGGGCCTTGGGCTTTCTGTCCAGCAGCGGCTCGAGACCCAGGATCTCGGCGGCGCGCATCACCCGCTTGTGGATGTTCTCCTTGTCCATCTTCTTGAGCTTGAGGCCAAAAGCCATGTTCTCGTAGATATTCATGTGCGGGTAGAGGGCGTAGGACTGGAACACCATGCCGACGTTGCGCTCCACCGGCGGCACGTCGTTCATGTAGCGCCCGCCGATGGTCAGCTCGCCGCTGGTGATGTCTTCCAGACCCGCGATCATCCGAAGCAGGGTGGACTTGCCGCAGCCGGACGGGCCGACGAAGACGATGAATTCCCCTTCCTTGATGTCCAGGTTGATGCTGCGCAGGGTGTCCTTGTGGACAGCCGGGTCGTAATTTTTGCGAACGTTGTTGAGTACTACTTCAGCCATGTCGAGCTCCGCTCTTGAATCTTTGCAAATCGTGATGACGGGGGGAGCCAGCTCCCCCGGCCATGAACCGTTAACCTTTCACGCCGCCTGCGGTCAGACCACCCACCAGCCAGCGCTGGGCGAGCAGGAAGACGACCGTGATGGGGAAGCCTGACAGCACGGCGGCTGCGGCGAAGTCACCCCACAGGTAGTTCTGCGGATAGAGGTACTGCTGAGCCCCGACCGCCAGGGTCAGATTGTTCACATCCTGCAACAGGATGGAGGCCATGGGCACCTCGGTGATGGAGCCGATGAAGGCCAGGATGAACACCACCGCCAGAATGGGCACCGACAGGGGCAGCAGGATCAGGCGGAACGCCTGCCACGGAGTAGCGCCATCGATGGCCGCCGCCTCCTCCAGGGAGGAGTCGATGGTCTCGAAGTAGCCCTTGATGGTCCAGACGTGCAGGGCGATGCCCCCCATGTAGGCCAGGATCAGGCCGCCGTGGGTGTTGAGACCCAGCCAGGGGATGTAGTCACCGATCTTGTTGAAGAGCGCGTAGATGGCCACCAGTGCCAGCACCGCCGGGAACATCTGGAAGATCAGCATACCCTGCAGGATGGTGGACTTGCCACGGAACCGCAGACGGGCGAAGGCGTAGGCACAGGTGGTGGAGAGCACCACTATCATCAGGGCGGTGATGCCCGCCACCTTGATGGAGTTCCACAGCCAGGTCAGCACCGGGAACGGCGGCGGCGTGATGCTGCCGTCGGCGTTGGTGATGGACATGCCGAGCGCCAGCTTCCAGTGATCCAGGGTCGGATTGGTGGGGATGATCTCCCCCACCGAGAAGTTGCCGTTACGGAACGAGATGGCGATGACCATGATCAGCGGGAAGATGATCAGTGCCAGGAAGCCCCACATCACCAGGTGGGTTGCCCACACCCGGTATTTGACTGATTTGGGTTGTACGATTGCCATGTTGAAGCCTCCTTACAGTTGCTTGTCGGCTTTGGACAATTTCAGGTTGAGCAAGGCCAGCGCACCCACGATGAGGAAGATGGCGGTGGCGATGGCACTGGCCAGACCGTAGTCCTGACCACCCGAGCCCTGGAACGCGATCCGGTAGGTGTAGCTCACCAGCAAGTCGGTGGTCCCGGCCGGCGTGGTGGCCCCGATGATGTCCGGCGCCCCGTTCGTCAACAACTGGATAAGTACGAAGTTGTTGAAGTTGAAGGCAAAGGATGCAATCAACAGCGGTGTCAGCGGCTTCATCAAGAGCGGTACGGTGATCTTGAAGAAGTTCTGTACCGGCCCCGCCCCATCCATGGCGGACGCCTCGTAGAGATCTTCCGGAATGGCCTTGAGCAGGCCCATGCAGAGGATCATCATGTAGGGGTAACCGAGCCAGGTGTTGACGATGAGGATCATCACCTTGGCCAGGAAGGGATTGGTGTACCAGTCCGGCTTGATGCCGAAGGCCGCTTCCAGGAACAGGTTGATTTCACCGAAGTTCTGGTTGAACAAGCCCTTGAACACCAGGATGGAGATGAACGCCGGTATCGCATAGGGCAGGATCAGCATGACCCGGTAGAAACCACGCCCCCTGAGCTGCTCCCACTGCACCAGGCACGCCAGCACCATGCCGATCGCCAGGGTGAAGGCGACCGAGCAGGCGGAGAAGATCACGGTCCAGACGAAGATCTGCATGAAGGGACTCTGGATACCCGGGTCCGTCATGATGCGCATGAAGTTTTTCCAACCCACGCTCACCACGAAACCGGGGGCAACGCCCTTGCCGACGAAGTGACCTTCCGCATCGATGTACTGGTAGAAGCCGGTGTCACCGTTGGGCAGCATCAGCTCGCCGCTCTGGTTGTCACGCAGCAGGTTGCTGTCCTTGATCATGACGCCGGACTTGAGCACGGCGCCGTCGACCAGCTGGGTATAGAGCTGTTTCTGGGCGGCGAACTTGCGCAGGCTGCTCAGGGTCAGATGGATATTGCCTTCCGGCAGTACCACATCCAGGGCACTCAGGTGGGTGCGGTGATCGACGATGGCACGAATGGGTGCCGCCTCGCCGACCGTGGCCCCGTCCAGAGGCTGCAACTGAACAACCTGGGGCTCGTCACGGACCCGTCCTTCACGGACTGCCAGGGTACGCGCCTTGTTGTTCAGCAAGGTAAGGGGTTGACTGATAAAGGATTGGTCGTCCTGTTTCAGCAGCAGCTGAAACTGATTGTTCTCACCACCCAGGAGGGTGAAATCGAATTCACCGCCGGTCACCTTGTAGGTTTTTTTCAGATGGTAATCCCGTGCCTGCTCAAGGGAGAGCAAGTTGGATCCCGAATAGTTGGTGAAGGCGATGCCGATCGTGTAGGCAAGAGGGAAGATGATAAAAACAACCATGCCTGCCACACCGGGGAAAATATAACGGTGGGCATAGGTCTTCTTGTTCATGAAGACATAGAGACCGACGGATACGACCACCAGATCGAGCAGGGCAAATACCCACTCGCCGCTGGCATACATCATCACGGCCGCATAACCATTAAGCACTGCGATCAGTGCCGCCATGGTCCATTTCAGCCAGACGTACTTGTCTTTCTTCGGACCGGCATAGGATTCGATAGAAGGTACTACTTCCATGCCAATTAACCTTTATTGCGCCAAGAGAGATTGAGAGAGTGGGAGGCCCGAAGGCCTCCCGGGTAGTGCATGCTTACTGGACGATACGCTTGGCAGCGGTATCCAGGGCTTCGTCAACACCCTGACGGCCAGAGGTGACGTTCTTGAGGGCGGTTTCGAAGGAGGACCAGAAACGGCTCATCTCGGGCACGGACGGCATCGGTTCGCCGTTCTGGGCGTTCAGCATGGTGGCCTTGATGTTGGGGTCGGCTTCCAGGGTCTTCTGGAAGGACTTCAGGGCCACGGCACCCAGCGGCTTGTCGGCGTTCATCGGCGCCAGACCGGCATCGGTCAGCAGGTAGTTCTCGAGGAACTCGATGGCCAGATCCTTGTTCGGGCTGGCGGCGTTGATGGTGGCACCCAGTACGCCAACGAAGGCCTTGGCCGGCTTGCCTTTCAGGGTCGGCAGCTGGGCTACGCCATACTTGATACCGCTCTTGTCCAGGTTGCTCCAGGCCCAGGGACCGTTGATCATCATGGCCACTTCGCCCTTGTTGAACTTGGCGTCCATCACACCGTAGTCGATGCCCTTCTCCAGGTGACCGGATTTGATCATCTCGGAGATGTAGCCGACGCCGGCCTTGGCACCTGCGTTGTTCACGCCGGTGTCTTTGACGTCATAGCCGGTGGCGGTCTTCTTGAAGGCATAACCACCGTTGGCAGCCACCAGGGGGTAGCTGAAGTAGGGGGTGTCATAGGCCCACATGATGGCGCGCTTGCCATTTTTCTTCAGGTCTTCGTCGATCTTGGCGATCTCTTCGAAGGTCTTCGGCGGGTTGGGCAACAGATCCTTGTTGTAAATCAGGCTGACGGCTTCTACCGCGACCGGGTAGCCATAGGTCTTGCCATCGACGGTCATGGCATCCCAGGCGAATTGCTCGAACTTGGCCTTGGTGGCGGCATTCGGGGTCACGGGAACCAGCAGACCGGACTTGACCCACTCACCGTAACGGTCGTGAGCCCAGAAGAAGATGTCCGGGCCGTTGCCGGTGGCGGCGGCTTGCTGGAATTTGACTTCAACCTGATCCGGGTGGGCGACGGTGACCTTGATGCCGGTTTCGGCTTCAAACTTCTTGCCGACTTCGGCCAGGCCGTTGTAGCCCTTGTCACCGTTGATCCAGATGGTCAGCTGACCTTCATCAATGGCAGCAGTGGCAGAGCAGGCCACGCCCAGGGTAGCCAGACCGATCAGGGATGACAGCAATTTCTTTTTCATGAGCCTTTCCTTGTATTAGTTCCGCGCTGTAAGAGCATTGTGTGCAGATGAATATTATCCCAAGCAGTCAATGCCTCACATGACACGCCTCGCATTTTTGAAATGCAATTACGTATTTTCTTCCAGAAAGTTATGAAAACATTTTCTTATTTCAGCGACTTAGGAAGGAATATCCCCATATTTTTGCCAAGATATGGAAATTAAATTACAGAAAGGAAATTAATTTACGTCACTGAAAGGGGTTTCACCCCACTGAAAACCCTTTCATTCCCGATATTTTGTTCAATGTGTTAACAAAAGTACTGAGGTGGTTTCCATCTACATCACCCCCTTAAATAAAAAGGCACCGGAGCGGACTCCGGTGCCTTTTTGCAAGAAATGACGGCTGGATCACATTACGACTGGCGCAGCAATTGATCCTTGAGATTGGGCGGGACTCCCCTGATGGTCAGGGTGTCGGTCTGGGGATCGTAAAAGACCCGGTTGTTGAGCAACTTCTGCTCGAAGCTCAGGGTCAGGCCGCCACCGGAGCCCACAAACTTGGTCAAGCCCCGCAGGGTGGAACGGTCCGCCGGGAAGCGCTCCTCCAGCTCGTACTCCTGACCGATGAAGCTGTAAAAATCGAGGTCCCCATCACCGGGCAATTCCGCCGACAGCTCCTTGATCTCGATCTCCTCGCCGGCGCTGGCCTGCTCGGTGCAATATTTGAAGACCTGCTTCTTGTAGTCATTGCGTTCGGCCGGTTCGAGTTGGCGGCTGTCGCAGTAATCGTCCACCGCCTGCAGCAACCCCTTGTTCTGGATCTTGGCATCCATGCCCTCCCGGGCCCCCAGCAGATCCATGAAGAAATCCCCCAGCTTGCGACCGACCCGGCCCTTGCTGAAGGTGATATAACGACGCGAATCCCCCTGGGTTTTCCACTCGGTGAGATCGATGCGGGCCACCAGATTGAGTTTGCCGATATCCAGGTACTGGATGTGGCGCAGCTCCAGCGCCTCGCTCACGGTGACGCTCTCCTTGCCTTCCAGCAGGGCGATCATCAGGTAATCCACCCCCACATAGTTGTACTTGGCAATCAGCAACACCCCTTGCTCGTCCAGGGCATGCTCCACCAGCTGCCTGACCAGCATCTGGGTCAGGTTGACGGAAAAGGGGACGAACTCGGTCTGCTCCGCCAGCAGCTGCTCCAGGGCGATGCGAAAGGCAGGGGAAGGCTGCTTGGGGGCGTCTTCCCCCTCCGCCAGCTCGGCGACGGCGGCCTCGGGATCGGCGAAGAAGCCAAAGCCCTTTCCCCCCTTGCCGTTGTAGATGCGATGCAGCTCCGCCATCAGCCCTTGTACTGCCTCGTCGGCAGGCAGGGTCTGGCTGCGGGTATCGGCGTGAGGCTGGCCATCGTTGCCCGCCCGCAGGGAGTGAAGAATGATCTTGTCGATATCGAGACTCATGTCACAAAGCCATAGTGTTAGCCGAAAGGGTGAAGTATTATAAGGCGCTTTGAACCGAGGTGAACCCAAGATTATGCCCATCGTATCAAAGTACAATAACGAGCAGTTTGACGCCCTGATGAACGACCTGATCACCGCCCTGGAGAAACACAAGGCACCGGTGGATCTCAGTCTGATGGTCCTTGGCAACCTGACCACCAACATCATCAACGGCATGGCCCCGGCCCAGCGCCAGGCGATCACCGAGAAGTTCATCCAGGCACTCACCGCCTCGGTGGGCCATCGCCACGATGCGCACTGAGTTTCTTCGCATTCTTTGATGTTTTTCAAGCAGATGGATCATTATGGTCGAAACCGGCAACCCCTATCGCGATAATGTCTCTCGCCTGATCACCTGGGGGCATTGGTTCTCCTTCTTCAACATCATCCTGGCCATGCTGATCTCGACCCGTTACCTGGGCGCCATCAGCTGGCCGTCGACCACGCTCGGCGTGACCTATCTCGTCATCAGCTGGATAGGTCATTTCTCGTTCCTGAGCTTCGTCACCTATCTGCTGACCATCTTCCCCTTGAGCTTCATCCTGCCCAGGGAGAAGCCGCTGCGCTTCATTTCATCCATCATCGCCACCCTGGCGCTGGTGCTGCTGCTTATCGACACCCAGGTGTTCCAGCTGTTCAAGTTCCACTTGAATGGCCAGGTGTGGCAACTGCTGCTGGATCAGGCGCAGACCGAAGAGGGCTCTATCTGGAGCATCATCTTCGTGGCGGTGCCCGCCATCTTCCTGCTGCAACTGCTGCTGTCGGCCTATGTGTGGCGCAAGATCAACAAGCGCAAACGCCGCCAGTACGGCAATCAGGTGGGGCTGGCCCTGCTGGTCTGCTTCATCCTCACCCATCTGGTCAACAGCTGGGCGGATGCGACCCTGTATCAACCCATCACCATGCAACGGGCCAACTTCCCCCTCTCCTACCCCATGACCGCCAGGAGCTTCTTGGCCAAGCATGGCTGGCTCGACCTCGAGCAGTATGAGAAGAAGGCCGAAGATCAGGGAAGCGCTGAGCACCGTCTGCTCTATCCCTTGCGCCCCCTCAGCGTGAGCGCACCCAGCGATCACAAGAACCTGCTAGTGGTGGTGGTCGACTCCCTGCGAGCCGACATGCTCAACAACATCAACATGCCCAATCTGCAGCGCTACGCGGACAACCACTTCAATTTCCGCCAGCACATGAGTGGTGGCAATGATGAAGCCATGGGGATGTTCAGCCTCTTCTACGGGCTGCCCGGCCACTATTACGGGGACATCCGGGCCGACAAGCGCCCCCCCGTGCTGTTCGACGAGATGCTGCGCCAGGATTACCAGTTCGGCCTGTTCGGTGCACTGGAAGATGCCAAGCAGTATCGCCAGAGTCTGCTTGCGGGTCTGCGCAAGCAGGTCTTCGTCTCCCGCCAGACCGATGACCGCAGGCTCATCGACGACTGGCAGCAGTGGCTTGGCACGCGCACCGCGGACAGACCCTGGTTCTCTCTGGTCTATCTCTCTAGCCCGGGGGATTATCAGGTGCCCGCCAGCATCAAGGGCCCCTTCCAGCCCGAGTTGACCCGCTTCAACCCGGCCACTGCCTATCGGCCCGAGAACCTGCAGAAGCTGGAGAACCGCTACAAGAACGCGGTCTTCTATACCGATCAACTGCTGGAGCAGATGCTGACCCAACTGCAATTGCAGGGGCTTGATGATCAGACCATCGTCGTGGTCACCTCCAACCACGGTCAGGAGTTCAACGAGACCCAGAGCAACAGCTGGGGCTATGGCAGCAATTACTCGACCTATCAGGTGCAGGTCCCCCTGGTGCTGGCCTGGCCTGGTGCCGAACCTGCGCCCCAGGCGCAGGCGAGCAGCCACCTGGATCTGGTACCGACCCTGATGAAGAACATGCTGGGTGTACGCAACCCCTATCGTGACTACAGCACGGGGCGCAACCTGTTCGAAGCCAGTACACGCACCTGGCTGCTGGCGGGGGATCAGAATGACTTCGCCATCTATCAGGGCAACACCATCACCCAGTTCAACAAGCAGGGGGACTTCGAGCTGCTGGACCGCTACACCTATCGCCCCATCAAGCACGGCACCCCGGACATGGGCACCCTGATCCAGGTGATGAACGAGCTCAATCGCTTCTATCGCGCCCCCTGATCTGCGCCAGCCCACCTCCTTGAGCCCGCCCCTATGGCGGGCTTTTTCTTGCCCGCACCACACCCGTCCTCCTGTTTCCCATGGCGTCACTCGCAAACGTATGCCACCACCTTACTGATTTAACTCTCAAAAAATTCAATTCGATCAATGTCATAAAAACAAAATGATAATGATTGTCATTTATTGATCTGCTTGACTCCCTCTGCAATAATCCGCGCCCTTCAGGCTTAAATAATAATTATTCTCAAATATGAAAATTCGACTTCTTCACTACTGGCCCATGCTGCTGTCCGGTACGGCGCTGGCTGCCAGCGATCCCGCCGGGGTCGACACAACGGACATGCCCCCCGAACTCAAGGGGCGGGAAACCATCGTGGTCAAGGGACAGCGCATCGAACAGAAGCTCTCCGACGTGTCGGGTTCCATCACCGTCATCACGGAGGAGGATCTGGATCGCCAGGTTGCCACCGAGCTCACCGATGTGTTCAAGAACGAACCCGGCGTCTCGGTGACCGGTTCCGCCGGTCGCCCCCAGAACATCATCATCCGCGGCATGGGCGGCAACCGGGTACTCATCATCAAGGACGGGGTGCGGGTCAGCGACGGTTTTGGCGCCGACGACCTCAACGACAAGGTGGGCCGCTTCAGCTTCGATCTCGACGATGTCAAACAGATAGAGGTGGCCAAGGGAGCCGGTTCCTCCCTCCATGGCTCCGATGCCATCGGCGGCACCATCGTCATCAGCACCAAGCAGCCGGAAGATTACCTTCAGGGCCAGGATGCCTATCTCAGCAGCAAGGTGCTGCACGATGGCAGCAGTGACAAGCAGAAGCTGAGCGCCACCGGCGCCGCCCGGATACGGGATACCGAACACCTGCTGCGCCTCTCCGGCTGGCAGGGACATGAGACCGCCAACTACGACGAGAGCCGCATCCCGGCGGATCTGGATGGCCTCAGCGCCTCCACCAGCTCTCGCATCCAGCTGAACGAACATCATCTGCTGCGCCTCGAACTCGACTACTTCGAGGACAACGCCGAACGGGATCAGGGGCCGCGCGAAGTGCCCCAGCCCGATGGCAAGTGGCAGGTGCGCCAGTACCACGAGCAGGGCAGCCAACGCACCCAGGGGGGAAAGCTGGCCTGGGAGGCGAGAAACCTCGACACAATACTGGCCGACAGCCTCACCTGGAGTGCCTACGGCAATCACTCGAAAAACACCGCCAACAAGCGCAGCCTGCTGCAAAACGATCTGCTGAGCGGTTATCCGCGCTATCGCAGCGAACGGGAGCTCGCCACCTTCACCGAAGACAGGATCGGTACCGAGCTGGATGTGCGCCGGGATCTCGCCACCGGCCATCTCGCCCATCAACTCAGTTACGGCATCGAGCTGGAGCGCACCACCCACGAGCGGCCGGTGGAGAAGCTGAGTCTGGAGGCCGGCATTCCCCAACCCGGCCAGTCCGCCCCCTTCAGCCGCGCCCGTACCGACAGGGCCGGAGTCTGGCTCGGCGACGTGGCCAGCCTGGGCCAGTGGCAGTTCACCCCCACCCTGCGCATGGATCACCAGTGGCTCACGCCGCTGGACGGCAGCAACGACAGCAACCACAGCTGGCACCTCTCCCCGAGCCTGGCCACCAGCTACCGCTTCAACGACCAGTGGCGCAGCTGGCTCAGCTACGCCAACGGGTTCCGGGCGCCTTCCTACGACAAGGTGTACGGCAACATCCCCCACTACTTCGCCCTGCCGCCCTTCGAGATCATCGCCAACACAGGGCTCAAGGAGGAAACCAGCCACAGCATAGAGTGGGGGCTGAGTGGCGAGGGGGACAACTGGAGCATCAAGCCAGCGCTCTTCTACAACCGCTACTACAACTTCATCGACTGGCGCGAGGTGGGGCTGCGCCTGAGCGATGGTGTCATCCTGCGCCAATATCGTAACGTCGCCAAGGCCGAAACCTGGGGGGCCGAACTCGCCGCCAGCTACTGGCTGACCCAGGAGTGGGAGCTCGCCACCAAGCTCGGCTGGGTCGATGGCGAGGACAACAAAGGTGAAGCGCTGCGCACCCTGACGCCCCTCGAGGGCAACACCCGTCTGAGCTATCAGGCCAATGAGTGGAGTCTGGGCATTCAGGCGGACTATGCCGCCGCCATGAGCCGGGTGCCCACCTGCGGTAACAGCCTGACCGGCCGCCAGGGGGACTGCCTCGAAAGTGCCGGCTGGCTCAGTTTCGCCCTGACGGCCGACTGGCTGGTCACCGACGCCCTGAAGGTCAACCTCAAGCTCGACAACCTGTTCGACACCCGCTACACCCGCTATCAGGATGTGGCCGGGCTGGAAGCCGGGACCGATGCTTCCCTCTTCACCCAGAGCGGCCGCACCCTGAGTGCCAGCCTGCGCTACACCTTCGTGGGGATCTGATGCACAGCCTATTGATCCTGGCCAGCCTGCTGGCCACGCAGGCCCCCGCCTCCCCCCTGCCTGAGGCAACCCTGGAGGCCGCGCCCCTCATCCCCGAGCGCCCGCAACTGATGAAGGGGGAGATAGCCCGTCTCGATCCCTATGGTGGCTGGCGTGACGACAGCCGCCAGGATCCCGCCCTCCTGACGCTGCTGCGCGAGCAGAACCGCTGGACCGAGCAGCAGTTCGCCGGCCAGGCGCCACTGGTGCAGCGCCTGCAGACGGAGTGGCAGGGCCGGGAGCGGGGCGAACCCGTGCCGGACGACTGGCTGAGCCAGGCTGGCAGCCAGTGGCGCATGGAGGCGGACGGCAGCCTGTGGCAACGCAGCGACGCCAATGACGCTCCCCGAAAGCGGCTGGCTCCCCGCCAACCTGCCGAGGGGTATTACGAGCTCGCCGCCTGGGCCCTGCACCCGGACGGGCAACTGCTTGCCCTGGCCGAAGACCGCAGGGGAGATCGGGACTACCGCATCAGCCTGCTGGATCTGGCGAGTGGCGAGACACTGGCCTCTTTGCCTCACCGCGCCGGCGATCTGCTCTGGAGTCTGGATGGCAAGACCCTCTACACCCTCGCCAACGAGCGCCAGACCCTGCGCCCCTGGCAACTGCTGGCCTGGCAGGATGGCAAGGAGACCCTGGTGTATGAGGAGCGCGATCCCGCCTGGCTGCTCGGCCTCTATCACACCACGGATCGCCGCCACCTGGTGCTGCAAAGCAACAACCACGACAGCTCCGAGCAATACCTGCTGGACGCGGGTCGGGCCGACCTGCTCAAGGGGCGCGAGCGCGGCCTCGAGTACTACCTGGATACCCAGGGGGACAGGGTGCTGCTCAAGAGCAACCGGGACGGCGCCCTCGGCCTCTATCAGGTGGCCGACTTGAGCCTGGTGGCGAAGGGAGAGTGGCAACTGCTCTGGTCCGGCGAGGGCCGGGAACTCGAGAAGTGGCGCCTCTTTGCCCGGCACACCGTGCTGCAATACCGCAAGGAAGGGGATGACTGGCTCGATGTGCTGGATGCCAAGGGTGCGTTGACCCACAGCCTGCCGCTCACCGATGGCGCAGGCACGGCCTGGATCCAGGGCAGCCAGCAACCGGCCAGCGACAAGGTGCTCATTCGCCGCCAGGGTATGGCCGAGCCACCTCACCAGCGCTGGCTGGATCTCTCCTCCGGCGCCTGGGAGGGGACACCCGAGACCAGGGACACCTCCCCCTATCAGAGCGAGCGACGCTGGATCGCGGGCAAGGATGGGGTCAAGGTGCCTGTCTCCCTGGTCTGGCGCAAGGGCATTACCCACCCCAGGGCACTGCTGCTCTACGGCTATGGGGCTTACGGCACCCCCATGCGTCCCTACTACCAGCCCCGGGTGCTGAGCCTGCTGGATCGCGGCTTTGTCTACGCCATCGCCCATGTGCGCGGGGGCGGTCTGCTCGGCGAATCCTGGTACCGGGAGGGTCGTGGCCGGGACAAACAGCACAGCGTGGATGATTTTCTCGCCGTGGCCGATGCCCTGGCACGGGATCCCGCCATCGATCCCGCCCGGCTGTTTGCCATGGGCGGCAGCGCCGGCGGCCTGCTGGTGGCTGCGGCACTCAACCAGGCGCCCACCCGTTTCGCCGGGGCCGTGCTGCAAGTTCCCTTCGTCGACCTGCTGGGCACCATGCAGGATCCCGAGCTACCCCTCACCCGGCAGGAGTACGCCGAGTGGGGCAATCCGGCCATCCCGGGTGACTATGCCGCGATGCGCCGCCTGAGCCCCTACGACAACCTGCACAAGGCCCCTTATCCCCCCGTCTATGTGACGGGCGGCCTACACGACAGTCAGGTGCCCTACTGGGAACCCCTCAAGTGGATAGCCCGCCTGCGATCCCATAGCACGGGAACAGGCCCCTATCTGCTGCGCACCGAACTCGACGGCGGCCACCTGGGCGCCCCCCGAACGGCGGCGCTGCGTGCGGCGCAGGAGTATGCCTTCCTGCTCACCCTGGCGGGCGTCAACCACTGACCCCTTGTCCTCTTTTTCTGGAGTGAACCATGAAACCCTCTTCCCTGGCCCTCTGGCTGGCGGCAACCCTGATCTCATCGCCGCTGCTGGCGGCCGATCTGCAGTTTGTCGATGAACAACCCTTGACCACGACGCCGAAGCGCTGGCTCGAGCAGCGCCTCGGTGTGCTCCTCGCCCCCGACTACGACAGGGCCAGCCTGCTCGGCCACCATTACAGCTTTCGCCAGCGGGTGAACGGCCTGCCGGTGGCCGCCACCCAGGCCGCCGTCAGTGTCGACGGGGACGGCCGCCCCTGGCGCCTCTATCACAACCTGCGCCCCTTGCAGAGCACAGCGCCCGGCTGCGATGCCAGCGGCACCCTGGATCCCCTGCTCGCCACCCTGCGCACCGACGGCAACCAGATAGAGACGCTGGGACCGGTCGAAGCCTGGTACTGGCGAGACGGCGATACCCTGGTGCCAGCCCTGCGCCAGCGGGTGCGTGAACACAAGGCAGGCAATGCCAAGGCCAGCCAGGTGCAGCTGTTTGCCCGTTGCGACGGGGAGCAGGAGCTTGGCCGTCTCGGGGATCAGGCAACTACCCACCCTCTGCATGTCGCCGACGCAGGCGATCAGCAGGTTCAGGCCCGGGTGTTCGACCCAGATCCCCGCACCCGCCTGCAGGACGCCAGCCTGGTCTGGCACGATGAGCTGGTGCTGGCACAGGCCGCCTACCAGGATCCGGTTCCCCTGCCGGTGAGCCTGCAAGCCGGGCAGTATCGCCTGAGCGGCCCCCATGCCAGGGTGGTGGATGTCATGGCCCCCGAATCGGCCCCCTACAGCAGCAGTGACGTGCAGGGTTTTCGCCTGACCCGGGACGATCGCGGCTTTGCGGACATCAACGCCTACTACCATCTGGATCTCGCCCAGCGCCACCTCAAGGCGCTCGGCTTCACCGAGCTCATCCCCGGGGCGCTCGACATCGACACGGACGCGGGCTATCAGGACAACTCCCTCTACGATCCGTTCGAACGCAGGCTGGAGCTGGGTCGCAGCGGCGTGCCCGATGCCGAGGATCCCATGGTCATCTGGCACGAGTTCGGCCACGGGGTACAGCACCACATCCTGCCAGATCTCGGGGAAGAGGGTGACTGGGGAGCCATCGGCGAGGGCTTTGGCGACTACCTGGCCGCCAGTCATCGCCAGCGCAGCGAAGCCGGTCGCCAATTCGAACCCGCCATGGTGTTCAACTGGGATGCCCGCTTCACCGACCGCACCCCGCGCCAGCTCGACGATCTGCGCGCCCGCTACCATCCGGACTACCGCTACCCCGCCCACCGCACCATCAACGGCAGCAACGGGGATCAGCTCTGGGGCACCCCGCTGTTCCAGGCCCTGCTGACGGCGGTGGCCGAGCACGGTGAGGCGGCCAGGGACGAGTTTGATCGCGTCATCATCGAATCCCACTTCGGCCTGGGGCCGGCCATTCGCATGCCGCAACTGGCCCGGATCACCGTGGATACTGCCGCCCGTCTCTACCCGACGCGAGCCTATGCCCGTCTGCTGGAGCAGGCATTTCGCCAGCACGGGCTGCTGCAAGCTCCCGTCAATATCGCCCTCGCCGAGGGGAGCGCCATCCCGCTGGGGCAGCGCCAGTCGGTGCAGCTGACCCTCAGCAACCCGGGCAAGGGGGAGGTGACCCTCAACGAGCTGGCCCTCACCCTGCCAACCGGGTTGCAGGCCGATCCTGACAACTGGCAACCAGCGACCCTGGCCGCCGGTGCCAGCATGACCACCACCCTGCGCCTGCTGGCCCAGAGCCCGCTCGCCTGCGGCGACGAGGCGAGCCTCTCGGTGAATCTCGCCATGAGCAGTACCAGCCCCACCGAGCGCCAGTGGCAGCAATCCCTGACCCTGCCCATCGGCACCCCCGTCATCAGCCGGGCCAGTGGTCGGTCTCAGCGACTGAACGATGCCCAGAGCGAGGAGGTGCGCGGCCTGAGCGAAACCAGCCTGCTGCTGGAGAAGAGCGATGCCCGTGTGAGCGACAGGCTGCAACTGAGCCTGGATCTGCAGCATGAGGCGCTGGATGAGCTGGAGATCTGGCTCAGCTCCCCCGCCGGCACCCGGGTCCAGCTCTGGGACAAGGGTTACAGCCCCCTGCCGAGCCTGAAAGGGGTCTTCCCCACCGAGTTGCAGTCCCTGCAACCCTTCAGCGCCTTCGAAGGAGAACCCCTGGCCGGTCGCTGGACCCTGGAGGTGGTGGACAGCAAACCGGGCAATCAGGGTCTCCTGAACGGGTGGAGCATCAGCCAGCGTACCGGCGCCCAGTGCGGCAACACCGTGCCCGTGCCGGATGACGGCATCATCCGCTTCGATACCTCGGACAGCAGTGGCGGGGGGGCCTTCCCCCTGCTCTGGCTGCTGCCGCTGGCCCTGTGGCGCCGTCTGCGTCGCCTCTGACTCTCCCTACATAAAGAAGAGAGGGGCCAAGGCCCCTCCAAGGACACACCATGACCATGAGAATGACCCCGATCGTCTGCCTGCTGGCCCCCCTGCTCAGCGCCTGTGGCGGCGGTTCGGACGAGGCTCCCCTGACCGCGCCGGACTACCGCCTGACGGTCAGCCTGCCCGCTGCGGGCACCCTGTGCATCAACCTGAACCAGAACGACGGCTGCGAAGCCAATGAGCCCGCCGTCAGCGGCGAGGCCGGTGCCCACTCCCTGACCCGGCGCCACCCTGATCTGCTCACCACTCCCCTGCTGTTCATTCCGGCGGATCCCGCCGCCCTGCCCCTGGCCCACCCGGCGGCGCGCCAGGACAACCAGCACCTCACCCCCAGCCCCCTCAGCACCCTGCTGCAAACGCGTATCTCGGACGGGCTGCCACCGGCTCAGGCCCTGACGGACGTGCTGTTCGCCCTGGCGCCCCTTCACCCCGGCCCAGATCTGGCGGCACTGGCGCAGCTGGGCGACTTCAACCGCGCCCTCGCCGAGCTGGCCCTCGCCGCCTTCGATGACGAGGCCACCCTGCCCGCCAGCGAACGCCGTCAGCAGATCTGGCAAGGCCTTGTCACCCTGCTGCCCGAGCTCGCCCGGCACTTTGCCGCCAGCCCCGAGCTACTGAGCCAGCAGGCCAGACTCGCCGCCGTGCTGATGCAGCAGCAACCCCGGGCGTTGGTGACCGCCAGCGGCGTCACCACCTACACGGACGGGGTGGATTATCTGCTCACCCAGGAGCCTGCGGATCACCCGGGCCAGGAGGCAAGCCTGGGCCAGGCGCCCCTTCGCTATCGCAAGCTGGACGGCAAGGGGCAACCCCTGGCGGACAATGCCGACGAGTGGGAGTGCGTGGAGGATCTCAATACCGGCCTCGTCTGGGAGAAGAAGCTGGCGGATCCGGACAGTCCGAGGGATCTGCACCGCACCTTCGCCTGGGAGTTCGACAACTATCACCCGACCCAGGAGGAGCGGGATTACGCCTGCCCCGAAGGGGAGGCCATCTGCACCACGGAGCAGTACCGTCAGTGGCTCAATGCACAGCAACTGTGCGGCATCACCCACTGGCGCCTGCCCCACGCCCGTGAGCTGATGAGTTTGCAGCACTACGGCTCCCTCGCCCGCCAGGATGGCCAGCTCGTCACCCTGGATGTGCGCTACTTCCCCGATGTCGGCACCGGACTCAATGGCTTCGATGGCTATTACTGGAGCCAGACCCTGACCCCGTCCCGCCGGCTGGAGAGCGCGCCTCTGAGCGCCATCGCCCACATCTTCCTCGGCGAGGACACCGGTGCCGACTATCCCACCCCAGTTCAAAACAGCAATGACGCCAACGGTCTGCAACTGCGCCTGGTGGCCGAGGTAACCCGATGAACAAGTATCTTCTGACCCTGCTGCTCACCCTGTGCAGCCCCCTGGCACTGGCCATCGCCATCTGCGACGACGCCCTGCCCCGTACCAGCCCCACCGCCCGTTTCCAGGATCACGGCAACGGCACCGTCACCGACAGGGGCACCGGTCTGACCTGGATGCGCTGCCAGCTCGGCCAGACCTGGCGCAACCAGAGCTGCGAGGGGGAGCCCACCCGCCTCTACTGGCAACAGGCACTGCAGACGGCGGAACGGATCCGCACCGAACCGAGCCATGCCCTGTATGGCTTTGGTGGTCATCACGACTGGCGCCTGCCCACCATCAAGGAGCTCGCCAGCATTCTGGAGTCCGCCTGTTACAAACCGGCATTGAACGAAACCATCTTCCCCCGCGCCATGGCCGGGGATGGCAAGGAGGTGAACGACGGCTATGTCTATCTCTGGTCTTCTACCCCGGTGCCGGCCCTTCAGGGCGTCGCTTACCTGGACATCACCAGCGGCTCCGTCGCCCAACGCGCCCCCCGCTCTTGGGCGAAACAGGTTCTGCTGGTGAGGTGACAGCCTGGCCATGGGGGCCACCCGGCCCCCTGTTTGACACGAGGCAAGAAGCGCCAGGGTGACCCTGGCCGTCAAAAAAGCATCAAATTGCGTCATGTGATGCCTGTTCAGGGCGGTTTTGCACGCCGCAGCGCTGGCATGAAACCGGCAGAGCGGTTAGTCTAGCGGCGTTGAACCAATCCCAAGAGGTACAGATGAAAACCGTGTTGCGTTTTAGCCTGCTGGGCGCCTTGTTATTGGGTGGCCATGCCTTCGCCGCCGAACCGAAAAAATTTGATATCAGCATGTTCCCCGCCGCCGAAGTGAACCAGGAACGTGTCGTGATCCGTCTGCCGGAAGTCGAGAACGAAGCCGACATGATGGTCGAGCTGCAAGTCGGCAAGAAGATGCTGGTCGACTGCAACCTGCCCCGCTTCGCGGGCAATCTGGAACAGCACAGCGTCAAGGGCTGGGGTTACAACTACCTGACTCTGGGCCAGGTCACCGGCCCCGTCAGCACCCTGATGGCCTGCCCGGACGGCCAGAAGAAGGAGAGTTTCGTCCAGATCTACGGTCAGGGCTTCTTCGTGAACTACAACTCCAAGCTGCCCTTCGTCATCTATGTGCCCCAGGAGTACGAGGTGCGCTATCGTCTGTGGCGTGCCGACAACCTGGCACAGCCAGCCATGATTGAGTGAGTGCCGCGCACTCGGGTTCAGCTCAGTCATGATGACAAAAAGGCGCCATACGGCGCCTTATTTTTAGCTTCCGAGCCCGTTTTTGAGCGGTTTTTCCTGTACAAAATCTGACATAACTCCACTATTTTTCAGGCTTTTTTGTGCAGCGCACCGCAAAATGCCCCCTCGGGATGCGACAAACCCTGTTCGATAAAAGATATTTATTAACATAGTAAGAAAATTGATTTTGCACTCTGCGACGGCCTGATGATACTTGCCCGCAAAGGTCAAACTAACCAGAACAAGAGCACTATGAGCTTCGAATCAGACAAGCGTTTCAACGACTTCAAACATTTTCCCCGTGGCCTGCGTCGCAGTGGCGAATTCACCGTGGCCGAAGCGGACAGTCTGGAAAAATATGGCACCGTGATGCTGGCGCTCTATCAGGGCAACCTGGCCCCGCGCGATGACGTAGAAAGTGCCTTTATCGAACAAGTCAAATCCGGCGCAGCCGGCAACAACCCCCACGCCAAGGTGTGGTTCAAGTATCTCAAAGTCATCGGCCCCAAGCGCGTGCACCGTCTGTGCACCGTCGCTGGCGGCGCCAATGAAGATGCGGGTGGCAGCTTTGAAGGCGGCGGTGGCGGCAGCGACGAGTCCCTCGATTAATGGATACCGAGCTGCTTCGGACCTTCATCGAGGTCAGCAAGACCCGGCACTTTGGCCGGGCGGCTGAAAATCTCTACCTGACCCAGTCGGCGGTGAGCTTCCGGATCCGCCAGCTCGAGCAGCAACTCGGGGTCAGCCTGTTTGCCCGTCATCGCAACAACATCCGCCTGACTGCCTCCGGTGAGCGTCTGCTGCCCTACGCAGACGCCATTCTGCATACTTTGGGGCGCGCCAAGCAGGACGTGGCCCTCTCCCCCGGTTTCAGCCAGCAGCTTGCCATCGGTGCCCCCGCCGTCTTCTGGGAGCTCGACTTCAACGACTGGCTGAACCATGTCTATGCCCTGGCCCCCGGCCTCGCGGTGCGCCTCGAAACGGCCTCCCGCGAGCACCTCTGTCGCCAGCTGCTGGAGCGCTCCCTCGATCTCGCCCTGCTCTCCGAGCCGACCAAGATCGACGAGATTGCCCTGCACCCCATCGGCGAGCTGGTGTTCGAACTGGTGAGCCGGGAGCCGGCCGCAAACGCCGACAGCTTGATGCAGATGCCCCACATTCATCTCGACTGGGGCACCAGCTTCGAACCGCCATCGAGCCGATTGCAGAGCCTGCAGAAGACCCCGGTGCTGCATTCGAGCTCCGCCAGCATGGCCCTGCAATTCGTACTGGCCAACGGCGGCGCCGCCTACCTGCCAAGGCGCATGGTGAACCCCTTCCTGGAGCAGGGGCAGCTTCATCTGGTGGAAGGGGGCCAATCCCTGAGCCGCCCGCTCTACCTCGCCTATCTGGAGAAATCCGACCGACGGGAGCTGATCGATCAGCTGCTCACCCTGCCGCTGGGCTGGCATGACGCCGACTTGCGTCAACCGCCTGCCGAATGAAACAGGGCGATTTCACGCCCAGACCAGTGTTTTCATCTACCGTAGTTATCGGTGCAGCACAAACAACATGAAAAAGGGGCCATCAGGCCCCTTTTATATAGATGTCTTTGTGCATCAGCAGTGATGGCGACGGTCGTTGGCCTGGGCCAGCAGGGTGCGGCTCTCGCGCAGGAACTCCTCCGCCCGCTCGCCGAAGAAGCCGGAGACCTGGCTGAAGGCCTCGATGAAGCCCTCCCTGTCGCCCCGCACCAGCAGGCCCAGCGCCTCGCCGAAGTTCTGGTAGTAGCGGCGGATCATCGCGAGGTTCTGCGGTGACGACAGAATGATGTCGGCATAGAGGTGGGGATCCTGGGCAAACAGTCGCCCCACCATGGCGAGCTCCAGCCGGTAGATGGGGGAGCTCAAGGCCAGCAGGCGGTCGATGTTGGCCTGCTCCCGGGAGAGGTGCCAGCCGTAGGCGAAGGTGGCGAAGTGGCGCAGCGCCTGAATGAAGGTCATTGCCTCGTCGTGGGCCCTGGCCTCCACCTGCTGCAAACGCGCCCCCCAGATGGTCATCTGTTCCAGCAGCCACTGGCTGGCGGCGGGATCGCGTCCCTGACAGCAGACGATCACCTGCTTGGCGAGGCTCGCCACGTCCGGCCCGAACATGGGGTGCAGCCCCAGCACAGGCCCCTGGTGTACCGCCAGCATATGGGCAAGCGGTTCACTCTTGACGCTGGTCACGTCCACCAGCAGGCAGTCCGCCGGCAGGTTGCCGAGCCGGTCGATCACCTGGCAGGTGACGTCGATGGGCACCGCCACCATCACCAGCCCGGCGCCGTGCAGGATCTCGTCGGCGCGCGGCCAATCGGCCTGACCCAGGGTTTCGACCCGGTAACCCGAGAGGCTGAACAGGTTGCCGAACAGGCGGCCAAGCTGCCCCTGGCCACCGATGATCACCACCTTGCCGAGCTCAGGCTTCATGCACTTGAAGTGGTGCTCCTTGTCGCTGGCGGACTCCAGAATATAGGATTCGCGCATCACCCGGCGCAGCACATCTTCGATAAGGTCCCCCGGCACCCCCAGTGCCTCGGCCTCGGCGCGGCGGCGGGCCAGCATGCTCGCCTCCCGATCCGGTGCATAGATGGGCAGGCCGTGCCGGCTCTTCACTTCCCCCACTTCCCCCACCAGGGCGAGACGGGCAGCCAGCAGATCAATCAGCTGCTTGTCCACCGCATCTATCTTGTCCCTGAGGGCATTCAACTCTTCCGCCATGTCCAGTCCCTGCTGGCGCCGCCCGCAGCGACGCCCTGTCATTCAAGAGGCAACAAGGTATCACTGCGTGGGCAGTGATACCTCGATGGTTCAATCAGTTACAACAAGATACCACGGCTTATGCCGATGTTCTGGCCAAAAGTGGTGCCGCCAGCTGGCTGTGGCAGCGGGCCAGCAGCGCATCCGTGGTCTCCCAGTCGATGCAGGCATCGGTGATGGAGACGCCGTAGCGCATCTCGCACTTGGGCTGCTCGCTGGACTGGTTGCCTTCGAACAGGTTGGATTCGAGCATCACCCCGATGATGGAGCGGTTGCCCTCCTGGATCTGGTGGATCACGTTGTCGGCCACCTTGGGCTGCAGCCGGTGATCCTTGCTGGAGTTGCCATGGCTGCAATCCACCACCAGACCGGGCAGCAGACCCGCCTTCTCCAGCGCCTCTTCCGCCAGCGACACATTGACGGAATCGTAATTCGGGTGCTTGCCGCCGCGCAGGATCACGTGGCCGTCCGGGTTGCCCTGGGTCTGCAGCAGCGCGACCTGACCCTGCTGGTTGATCCCCATGAAGGCGTGGGGGCTGGAAGCGGCCTGCAGCGCATTGATGGCGGTGCCGAGGTTGCCGTCGGTGCCGTTCTTGAAGCCGACCGGCATGGAGAGGCCGGAGGCCATCTCCCTGTGGGTCTGGGATTCGGTGGTGCGGGCACCGATGGCCGACCAGGAGAAGAGCTCCGCCAGGTACTGCGGGCTGATGGGGTCGAGCGCCTCGGTCGCCAGCGGCAACTCCAGCTCGGCCAGCCAGCAGAGCAGCTCGCGGGCGCGGTGCAGACCCAGTTCCACGTCAAAGGTGCCGTCCAGGTTCGGATCGTTGATAAAGCCCTTCCAGCCGACCGTGGTGCGCGGCTTCTCAAAGTAGACCCGCATGACAATGTAGAGAGAGTCCTGATAGGCGTCATGAAGCGCTTTGAGTCTGGTTGCGTACTCTTTGGCAGCGTCCATGTCGTGGATGGAGCAGGGACCACAGATCACCAGCAAGCGGTGATCGCGACGGTGGATGATGTCGGCGATGGTATTGCGGGCCCCTTGCACGAATGCCAGCGCGCGATCGGAGATGGGCAGTTTCTCCTTGAGCTGGGCAGGCGTGATCATCACTTGTTCGGACTGGATATGGATGTTGTTCAGGGGATCTCTTTGCATCTTCTCATTCTCTCTACTGTTTCAAGCCAAGGGCGCCGATCGTTCATTTTTGTTTACACAAGTCAGCACTTTGTTACGCAACCGCCCCCACCTTACCAAGGAAAAACAAACAATCAAGTGAAACTAGCGTCTTTGCACGCTGACAGATGGATAAATGACCAAGAATGCAGAGTGAAACAACTCAAAAGTAGCGACACGCGAGGCCAAATCAGCCCCAAATCGTAAACATTTTATTACACCCATCCATTTCAATATCATCTCTCTGCCCCCTCTCATGACCCCTTATCCGGCCCCTCATCCCGGCGATAATGCCGGGCACAAAAAAGCGGGGCACCTGGCCCCGCTTGCATTCCCGTGTTGCTCTTCTTTTATTATTTGCCGTGGGCCTTGATAGCCTCGACCGCCTTGTCGGGGAAGTCGCTAAATACCCCATCCACATCGGCCTGATAGAGGAAGATGTTGAGCAGGTCGGTGAAGTCTTTCGCATAGGCCGGGATCTGCTCCTCATCCTGACGGAAGGTATAAGGATGCACCTTGAGACCGGCCGCGTGGGCCTCTTTCACCATGCCGGTGAAGACCGGCTTGCCGGGAGTGCCCGGCTCGGTCACCACCATGGGTTTCCAGGGACCGATTCCCTCGGCATAGGTGGCGATGGTCTTCATGGCCCCCGGCTTGAACATCCAGTCATAGCTGTAGGGGGTCGCCTTGCCCTTGGCATCGTAGACCATGGTCTCGTTCCAGTCGGTCTCGGCCATCAACTGCACCAACTTCAAGTCCATACCCAAGGCGGGCATCAGTTCGCCGTTGATGCGCTTGAGCTCGTTGGCATCGAAACACTGCAGATAGACCTTGTCGTTCTTGCTGGTGTAGCCGTACTCCTTCAGTACCTTGAGCACCGCCCTGGAGATGTCCTTGCCTTCGTGGCGGAACAGCCAGGGAGCTTTTATCTCCGGGTAGATGCCGATGTGCTTGCCGGTGCTCTTGTTGAGCCCCTGGATCATCTCGATCTCTTCCTGGAAGGTGTGGATCCTGAAGCTCGACTTCCACAGCGGGAAGCGCGCCGGATAGACCGGCACCTGCTTGCCGTCCACCAGTTGGAACGGCTCGGTCATGCGCAGGGAGCGCACCTCGTCCAGGGTGAAATCCACCACATAGTAGCGACCGTCCGGGCGGGCCCGGCCGGGAAAGCGCTCGGCCACGTCCGTGATGCCATCGAGGAAGTGATCGTGCATCACCACCAGCTGGTCATCCTTGGTCATCACCAAGTCCTGCTCCAGATAGTCGGCGCCCATGCCATAGGCCAGGGCCTTGGATTCCAGGGTGTGTTCCGGCAGGTAACCGGAGGCACCACGGTGGGCGATCACGATTTTGCCTTCGTCGGCCGCCAGTGCGGGCAGCGCCAGGGCAGCCCCGAGGCCAAGGGCTATCAGGGTACGGTGAGGTTGCTTCATCAAGAGATCTCGTTGTTATGGTGTGTAGGATGCAGGCAATTGTTATAGCAGGGGTTTATTGCAGTTTGACGGCGGACGGCAAAGGCCGCCCGCCGTGGGTCATCAGCTGGCCTTGGGCAGGGCGTGGTGGTGTTCGAGCAGCCAGGCACCGAGCTGCTGCTGTTCGGATTCCGACAGGCGCAGCCCCAGCTTGCTGCGGCGCCACAGGATGTCCTCCAGGGAGTGGGCCCATTCGCGCGCGATGAGATAGCGCACTTCGGATTCATACAGTCCGGCGCCAAAGTGCTGGCCGCGCTCCTCCTTCAGCCAGAGGCGGGCATGAGCGCCATAGGATTCGGCGATGCGCAGGGCGCTGCGATCGTCGAGCCAGTCGAATTCCAGCGCAAAGGCTCGCGCCAGTTCACGCACCGAGCAGTCGAACTCGCCACCGGGCAGCCGGCTGTTGGCGGTCCAGTCCTCTCCCATCTGGCTGAACCAGGGCTTGAGCTTGTTGCAGGCGGCCTGGGCCAGCTTGCGGTAGGTGGTGAGCTTGCCGCCAAACACCGACAACAGCGGCGCGCCGTCGGATTCACCACTGAGCTCGAGCGTGTAGTCTCGGGTCACCGCCTGGGGTGAATCGGACTCGTCGTCACACAGGGGGCGCACCCCGGCATAGGTCCACACCACGTCTGCCGGGCTTATCTGCCTGGTGAAGTGGGCATTGACCACCTTGCACAGGTAGTTGATCTCGGCATCGCTGATCTTGGCCTCCCGCGGGCTGCCCTTGTGCTCCACGTCCGTGGTGCCGATGAGGGAATAGTCCTGCTGGTAGGGGATGACGAAGACGATGCGGTTGTCCTCGTTTTGCAGGATGTAGGCCTCTTCGCGCTCATGGATGCGCGGCACTATCATGTGGCTCCCCTTGATGAGGCGAATGCCGCGGGGGGATTTCTCGCTCAGGCTCTCGTCATAGAAGGTCTTGACCCAGGGGCCCGCCGCATTGACCAGACCACGGCAGCTGACGGTGAACTGCTCGCCCCCTTCCCGCTCCAGCGTCAGGGTCCAGTGCTTGGATCCGCGCACCGCCTTGACGCAGCGGGTACGGGTCTGCACATCGGCGCCCTTGTCCCGCGCCAGCATGGCATTGAGCACCACCAGCCGGGCGTCGTCGACCCAGGCGTCCGAGTATTCAAAGCCCTTGTTGATGCCGCTCTTGAGACCGTCCTGCGGCAGGAAGCGCAGGCCGCAGCTCCCCTTGAGCTTGTCCCGCTTGGCCAGGTTGTCATAAAGGAAGAGACCGGCGCGGATCATCCAGGCCGGACGCAGGTGCGGGCGATGAGGCAGACGAAAACGCATGGGACGGGCGATGTGGGGAGCCATGCCGAGCAGGACCTCCCGCTCCGCCAGCGCCTCTTTCACCAGCCGGAATTCGTAATGTTCGAGATAGCGCAGGCCGCCGTGGATCAGCTTGCTGGAGTTGGACGAGGTGGCAGAGGCGAGATCGCTCGCCTCGAACAGCGCCACCTTCAGCCCCCGCCCCGCCGCATCTGCCGCGATGCCGACCCCGTTGATGCCGCCGCCGACGACGACCAGATCATAATGTTCGCTCATGTTCACCTACTTTCTTATTTTGTGTTTGCCATGACAGCAATGTTTGATTTCGCTCATATTAGAACATGAAAAACCAATAAACGAACATTTCGTGAGAGAAATGTGATCGCGATTGTTTTCACAATGCTAAAAATGCTGCCAGTCGGTGACGGCCTGGCAAGGCTAAGGTCTGCCGGAAACAGCCACTTCGGGCTGGGAGGAGAACAAAGAGTCACGGATGGGGAGGCCATGAGGCAAAGTGATGAGCGCGATAGCGTGAATCCCTCGCAGGCGCCTAGCGTCGGTGCAAACCGGGTGTCCGAGTGCGGGGCAACATCAGGGGGTCAAAGAAGGAGTGTCAGCGCCAGGAACTGGCCGCTTAGGCGCCGCAAGGGAGACGCAGCAGGCCGGGAGGGGGCAGGAAAAAAAGCGGCCGCCCCGAGGCGGCCTGATGCCTGTGCGGGGAAGCTCAGCAGATATGGCAGGCGATCTGATGCTGGGACATCAGTCGCATCAGCTTCTCCGGCGGCTCCTGATCCGTGAACAGGGCGTGGATCTGGTTGAGGTTGCCGAGGTTGACCATGGCGTTGCGGCCAAACTTGGTGTGGTCGGCGGCCAGGAAGACCTGGCGGGAGTGGGCGATGATGGCCTGGGCGATCTTCACCTCGTGATAGTCGAAATCGAGCAGGGAGCCGTCGCTATCGATGCCCGAGATGCCGATGACGCCGTAGTCCATGCGAAACTGGCCGATGAAGTCGCGGGTCGCCTCCCCGACAATGCCGCCATCCCGGTTGCGAATTTCGCCGCCGGCGATGATGACGGTGAAGTCATCCTTGGCGGTCAGGATGCTGGCGACGTTCAGGTTGTTGGTGACCACGCGCAGCTCCCGGTGGTCGAGCAGGGCCCGGGCGATGGCCTCGGTGGTGGTGCCGATGTCGATAAAGAGCGACGAACCGTCGGGGATGTTGGCGGCCACTTCCCGGGCGATGCGCTCCTTCTCCTTGAGCTGCATCACCTTGCGGGCACTGTAGGCGGTGTTGACGGTGCTCGAATGCAGTGAGGCCCCGCCGTGATGGCGCCGGATCTTGTTCTGTTCGGCGAGATCGTTGAGATCCCGGCGAATGGTCTGGGGGCTGACGTCAAAATGGGTCACCAGATCGTCGGTCGAGACGAAACCCTGCCGGGTCAGGACGTCCAGGATCTCCAGATGTCGTTGGGTTTGCTTCACGCTTGCACTCCGCAGATGAGACGAAAAAAGGCCCCGGCAGGTGCGGGGCCTTTGGCAGTGTACCTGATCCCTTTTCCAATCGATAAGGGCAGGATCACGTTTTATGCCTTATGGGCAGCCGCCTTGGCGGCAATCGACTCGTTCTCGTGCTTGAAGGTCATGGCCAGCAGGATGATGGAGAGCACGCAGGAGACGGTGAGCACCATGAAGCCGCCGTCCCAGCCGAAGTGGTCAACGGTATAGCCCAGCATGGCGTTGGCCGCGACCGCGCCACCCAGATAACCGAACAGGCCGGTGAAGCCCGCCGCGGTACCGGCCGCCTTCTTGGGCGCCAGCTCCAGGGCGTAGAGGCCGATCAGCATGACGGGGCCATAGATGAGGAAGCCGATGGCGACCAGGGCCATCATGTCGATGGTCGGGTTGCCCGCCGGGTTGAACCAGTAGACCAGCACGGAGAGGGTCACCAGCACCATGAACAGGATGCCTGCCGGGGCGCGGCGGCCCTTGAACATCTTGTCGGAGATCCAGCCGCACAGCAGGGTGCCCGGGATCCCCGCCCACTCATAGAGGAAGTAGGCCCAGGAGGAGTGATCCACGCTGAAGTCCTTGGCCTCTTTCAGATAGGTGGGCGCCCAGTCCAGCACGCCGTAACGGATGAGGTAGACGAAGGCGTTGGCGATGGCGATGTACCAGAGCAGCTTGTTGTGCAGCACGTACTTCATGAAGATCTCCTTGGCGGAGAACTCCTGCTCGTGGCTTTCGTTGTAATCCTTCGGGTAGTCGTTCTTGTACTCCTCGATGGGGGGAAGACCGACCGATTGCGGGGTATCGCGCATCACGAAGAAGGCGATCACCGCGATGGCCGCCGCCGCCGCCGCAGGCACATAGAAGGCGCTGCGCCAGTCGTTGAACCAGCCCATGCCGAGGATGAACAGGGGGCCTATCATGCCGCCGCCCACGTTGTGGGCCACGTTCCAGACCGAGACGATCTCACCCCGCTCCTTCTGTGACCACCAGTGCACCATGGTGCGACCGCAGGGGGGCCAGCCCATGCCCTGTGCCCAGCCGTTCAGGAACAAGAGCACGAACATGATGCCAATGCTGGAGGTGGCCCAGTGCATGGTCCCCATCATGAACATGATGCCTGCCGAGAGCAGCAGACCGGCGGAGAGGAAGTAGCGCGCGTTGGATCTGTCCGACACGTTCCCCATCAGGAATTTGGAGAGACCGTAGGCGATGGAGACGCCGGAGAGAGCCAGACCCAGATCCCCGCGGGAGAAGCCCTGCTCGATGAGGTAGGGCATCGCCAGACTGAAGTTTTTCCGTACCAGGTAGTAACCCGCATACCCGAAGAAGATCCCGAAGAACACCTGCCAACGCATGCGTTTGTAGAAGGGATCCACCTTGTCGGCCGGCAGCCGGTCGATATGGGGTGCAGGCCTGAAGAGACTAAGCATGTTCTGCTTCCTTTTATTGTTGTTCTGGGCGGTTGAGGACGCCCCGCTCATGCCGGCGATCAGACGCGTCTTGATTCGCAAGCGAGCCTATTGTGCTCATTTGTGAACATTTAATCTGTGATGAGCGCTAAATTATTGCAGTTTTATTACAAAAATTGTGACGCTGTGAGTGAACGCGCATCCAGGGTCAGCCCACGCATGGCGTGGCTTTTAGCTACTCACTAAGGAGTAATATGGCCGACAACTGTTGCTTTTCGTCACATTTTCTTAGCAATGAATGGGATCTTGCCCACATTTCCGGTGGCGGGGGTATGGTGAATTGACGCAGAAGGTTTATTTTCTCTCTCGTCCAAGAACGAGCGCAAACGAGCATAACGTTTGCGCAAGCTCAAAAAACAAGAAGAAACGTTTTCGGGCGCAATGAATGGGAATGAAAGATAACAAAACGGAACATCAAACCTACTGTGGGTGGATATAAGGAATAACAACTATGAGCATACAAAGACCCAATACCCTGCTTGGCGAGTGCCTCGCCGAGTTTATCGGCACCGGCCTGCTGATCTTCTTCGGCGTCGGCTGTGTGGCCGCCCTGGTGCTGGCTGGCGCCAACTTCGGGCAATGGGAAATCTCCATTACCTGGGGCCTGGGTGTCGCCATCGCCATCTATGTCACCGGTGGCATCTCCGGTGCCCACCTCAACCCTGCCGTGACCCTGGCGCTGATGACCTTCTGCGGCTTTGACAAGCGCAAGGTGGTGCCCTTCATCATCGCCCAGATAGCCGGGGCATTCGCCTCCGCCGCCCTGGTCTACGCCCTCTACAGCAACCTGTTCACCCAGTGGGAGCTGACCCACAACGTGGTGCGCGGCAGCGTCGAGAGCCTCGGCACCGCAGGCATCTTCTCCACCTACCCCAATGCCCTGCTCTCCAACATGCAGGCTTTCGCGGTCGAGATGGTGATCACCGCCGTCCTGATGCTGGGCATCATGGCACTGGGTGACAACAACAACGGCGCCCCCAAAGGCTTCGCCGCCGCCCTGCTCATCGGCATCCTGATCGCGGTGATCGGCGCCTCACTCGGCCCCTTGACCGGCTTTGCCATGAACCCGGCCCGTGATTTCGGCCCCAAACTGTTCGCCTTCGTGGCTGGCTGGGGTGACGTGGCCCTGACCGGTGGTCGTGACAACCCCTACTTCTGGGTCCCCATCCTTGGCCCCATCGTCGGCGCCCAGATCGGTACCGCCCTGTATGTGAAAGTGCTGGCTCCCTGCGTCCCGGGCAACCGCGTCGCCACCGAAGAAGCCGCCAAGCTGTCTAACAAAGAAGAGGCCGCCGCCTGAGAGCGGCCCTCCCCAACGTGTAACAACGTGGAAAATAAAAACGTGGAGAACATCATGTCTGCTGAAAAGAAATTTGTCGTTGCGCTGGACCAGGGCACCACCTCCTCCCGTGCCATTGTCTTCGATCAGGACGCCAACATCGTCGCGACCTCCCAGCGCGAATTCACCCAGCACTACCCGAAAGCGGGCTGGGTCGAGCACGACCCCATGGAGATCTGGGCGACCCAGTCCTCCGTCTTCACCGAAGTGCTGGCCAAGAGCGGCCTGCACAGCGAGCAGATCGCCGCCATCGGCATCACCAACCAGCGTGAAACCACCGTCGTCTGGGAAAAGGCCACTGGCAAGCCCATCTACAACGCCATCGTCTGGCAGTGCCGCCGCACCGCGGCCATCTGCGAAGAGCTCAAGGCCCGGGGCCTTGAAGAGTACGTTCGCGAAAACACCGGCCTGGTGCTGGACGCCTACTTCTCCGGCACCAAGGTGAAGTGGATCCTGGACAACGTGGAAGGGGCCCGGGAGAAGGCGATGAACGGCGAGCTGCTGTTTGGCACCATCGACACCTGGCTGGTGTGGAAGATGACCAACGGCGAGGTGCACGTCACCGACCCGACCAACGCCTCGCGCACCATGCTCTACAACATCCGCGACCTGAAGTGGGATGAGCGCATGCTGGACGAGCTGGGCATCCCCGCCTCCATGCTGCCGCAAGTCAAACCCTCCTCCGAGGTCTATGGCTACACAACCCGTGGCGGCGGCGCCCGCATCCCCATCGCCGGTATCGCCGGTGACCAGCAGTCCGCCCTGTTCGGCCAGCTCTGCTTCGAAAAAGGGATGGCCAAGAACACCTACGGTACCGGCTGCTTCATGCTGATGAACACCGGCACCGAGCCGGTTCGCTCCAGCAACGGCCTGCTGACCACGGTCGCCATCGGCCCGAAAGGGGAAGTGAATTATGCCCTCGAGGGTGCGGTATTTATGGGTGGCGCCACCATCCAGTGGCTGCGCGATGAGCTCAAGATCATCCACGATGCCCGCGATACCGACTACTTCGCGAGCAAGGTGGGCGACACCAACGGCGTCTACCTGGTACCGGCCTTCGTGGGCCTGGGCGCCCCCTACTGGGATCCGTATGCTCGCGGCACCATGGTCGGCCTGACCCGTGGCGCCAACCGCAACCACATCATCCGTGCGGCGCTCGAATCCATCGCCTACCAGAGCCGCGACGTGCTGGATGCCATGCAGCAGGACTCCGGCATCAAGCTGGCAGCTCTCAAGGTAGACGGCGGCGCCGTGGCCAACGACTTCCTGATGCAGTTCCAGGCTGACATGATGCACACCCCTGTGGTGCGTCCGACCCGCATCGAGACCACCGCCATGGGCGCAGCCTTCCTGGCCGGCCTCGCCGTGGGCTTCTGGAAGAGCTCCGAAGAGCTGGAAGACAAGTTCAGCGTGGACCGCGAGTTCATTCCGCAGATGGACCGCGACGATCGCGCCAAGCGCTACAGCGGCTGGAAGAAGGCGGTGGAACGCTCACGCCGCTGGGCCGAAGAGGAGTGATGGGGTAACCGACGCGTCCTTGAGATGAAAAAAGCAAAGAGGCCGACAGCAATGTCGGCCTCTTTATATTGGCGAGCGCGACTGTTCTGACCGCCCCCGATCCCAGCCCTCCCCTTGCCAAGGGGTGGAAGAAAATGCCCCCTCCCCCTCCCCCTCATGGAGGGGGAGGGGGGTTGGAACTGTCGGCATACCCTCTACAACGCTTCAGCGCCGAGCTGCTCTTTCAGGAAATCGAGCCAGACCCGCAGCCGGATGTCCCGTTGGGCATCGGAGTAGAAGACCGCATGGATGGGGCGCGAGGCACCGCTGTTGCTGCGGGCCAGCACCTCCACCAGGACGCCGCTCGCCCTGTCATCCCCCGTCATGAAGTCCGACAGGCAGACGATCCCCTGCCCCGCCAGCGCCAGCTGACGCAAGGTTTCCCCGCTGCTGGCCCGCAGGGTCGGGGTGATGGCGAACCTGTCCCCCTGCTCCTCGCTCAATAGGGGCCAATGATTGAGGTGATCGGGGTGCAAAAAACCGAGCAGCTCGTGGCCCGCCAGCAAGTCAGCCGGCTGGCGCGGGGTACCGCGTGCCTTCAGATAGTCGGGGGAGGCCAGCAGCCGCAGCCTGGAGCGGCCCAGCGGCAGGGCCCGCAGGGAGGAGTCCGTCAGCTCGCCGATGCGAATGGCCATGTCCACCCGCCGCTCCATCAGGTTGATGAAGCCCTCGGAGCTGTGCAGTTGCAGCTCGATGGCGGGGTAGCGGCGGCGAAACTCACCGATGATGGGCACCAATCTATGCAGGATGAAGGGGGTGGCGGCGTCCACCCGCAATATGCCCTCCGGCTGCTCCCGGCGCATCAGCAGCAACCCTTCCGCCTCGCTCATCTCGGTCAGGATCTTCACCGCCCGCTGATAGAACCAGCTCCCCTCCTCGGTCAGGCTGACCCGGCGGGTGGTGCGGTTGAGGAGCACGGTGGCGAGCTTCTCTTCGAGACGCTTGATGCCGCGGCTCACCACGGAATTATCCATGCCGAGATTCTCCGCCGCCTGGCGAAAGCTGCCCGCCTCCACCACCGCCACAAACAGGGTCAATTCATCGGAATGGGTCTTCATTGTTGTCATCCTGGCAAGAGTAATGGGTCTTTATAGGTGCAATGGCCGGGAGTTGGCAAGACAGGCGTCGCTTCGTATCGTGACGCACCACCTGTTTTATCTGCGCCATTGCCAGTACAATGCCGCCAACCGGCACCGTATGGCGCCACACTATGACAGGGACGATCCATGACATTCGACAACAGGCTGGCCGCCGCCCATCGGGAGCTGGCCGAGAAGGGCGTGCAAACGCTCAACTACAACCCGCCGATCATCTGGCTGCTGCGAAAGGCGGGGTTCACCATCAGGCCGCCCCACTACGAACGCTTTCTGATCAACGTTCTTGCCCTGGGACTCCCCATCGGCGCTATCTGGGGGGTGTTGATGTGGTGCCTCGGCTGGCAGGATGAGGTGAGCCCGGGGTTTGCCCTGCGCCAGAGCCTGCTGTTTGGCATCGGGCTCGGTCTGCTGATGGGGACCTGGTTCTGGTTTAGGCGCAAGCAGCTCAAGCTGACCCCCTGGGACGCCTTGCCCCACTCCACAAGCCCCACGCAAAAGCGCTGGCAACCGAAATAACCACCGATATCGACAAGGAAACCCTTATGACCAGGGCCCATGAAAAACTGAACTATGTGGAATTTGCGGCCAGGGATATTGCCGCCACCAAAGCCTTCTTTCAGGCCGCTTTCGGCTGGCAGTTTGCCGACTACGGCCCCGATTATTGCGCCTTCGAGGGAGAAGGGCTGGATGGCGGCTTCTACCGCGCAGATATGTGCAGCCAGAGTGCTCAGGGCGGGGCGCTCCTGGTGTTCTACAGCGCCGATATCGAGGCGACCCAGAGCAAGGTAGTCGGCGCAGGGGGCACCATAGTGCGCCCCCTGTTCGATTTTCCCGGTGGCCGCCGCTTTCACTTTGTCGAGCCCAGCGGCAATGAATTTGCGGTCTGGTCCGAACCGGCCAGCGCCTGATAATACTCCGCCCTCCCCTGGCCCACCTGCACCACGACCAGCCATGGGGAGGCCACATTGCTGCACTCACCTCAATAGTGTTTTGCGACTGCTGCCCTGTATCCCCCAGTCTGGGGCGGGCATACTGACTCCCGTCTTAACGAGGAGGTTCAGATGCCATCCCCCCTGATCGTGATTGCCCAGCTTGACGCCAAACCCGAATTCGCCGCCCAGTTTCGCGCTGCCCTCGAGCCGCTGATCGCCGCTACCCTGCAAGAGCCGGGGTGCCTTCGCTACCAGTTGCACCAGAGCCTGGAGAGCCCCCATAGCTGGATGCTGTACGAGGAGTGGGAGAGTGAAGCAGCCCTCAGCGCCCACCAGCAGCAGCCCCATTTTCTCGCCTTCGTGGCCGACACCCAGGAGTGGTTTGCCAGCAGCCTGGTGCGCCGCTATCACAGGGTCTGAGGCTGCCGGCGCCCTCCCCGCCGGATCTGCACCGCAGGCCCGGCAAACAGACAAAGCATTGAGCGTAGAAACAATAACTTGAGGAATTTGATGATGAAGATGCCCAACCTGGGTCTTGGAACCTTCCGCCTGAAAGATCAGCCCCTTCGCGACTCCCTGCTCCAGGGGCTGGAACTTGGCTACCGCCATATCGACACCGCCCAGATCTATGACAACGAGGCCGAAGTCGGCCAGTTGATGAGCGAGAGTGGCGTGCCCCGCCAGGATATCTACCTGACCACCAAGGTGTGGACCAGCGAGTTCAGTCCGGGCAAGGTGATCCCGAGCCTGGAAGTGAGCCTGGAAAAACTCGGCACCGACTATCTGGATCTGGCGCTCATTCACTGGCCCTCCCCCCAGGATGAGGTGCCGATGGCGGTCTATCTGGAGCAGCTCGCCGAGGCCAAATCCCGGGGCCTGACCCGGGAGATCGGGGTCTCCAACTTCACCGTGGCCCAGCTTAAACAGGCCATCGATATTCTGGGGCCGGGCGTCATCGCCCACCAGCAGGTGGAGATCCACCCCCTGCTGCAAAACCGCAAGGTGGTCGAATTCTGCCAGGCCCACGGCATCGCCATCACCGCCTACATGCCGCTCGCCTATGGCAAGGTGCTCGCCGAGCCGCTCTTGATGGAGATCGGCCAGCGCCACGGCGTCTCGGCAGCCCAGGTGTCGCTGGCCTGGCTGCTGGCCCAGGGCATGACGGTGATCCCGAGCTCTACCAAACGGGAGAATCTGGCCGCCAACCTGGCTGCGCTGAAGGTGCAACTCAGTCGCGATGAGATGGCCGCCATCGCCACCCTGGATCGGGGTGAGCGCTGCGCCAACCCGGACTTTGCGCCGGATTGGGACTGATCCCCCTCATCCCCAGCCCTTCTCCCGCAAGGGGAGAAGGGAGCAAAGAAAACCCGACACCGTCGACGAGAACCTGAGCGGGAGGCACTGTGCCTCCCGCTTTTTTTGTCCCCAATACCGCGCGTCACTGCCACCCGCGCCGCTGGCCCCCTCTCCTGCATCCTTCCGCTGCCCTTCCCTCTTTATTCCCAGTTCGGTCTGTACGCTTTGCCTCTGCATTCAACTCGCGCTGTACGGCCCACTCTTGTCTCTGCAACCTCAGCCACTCCCACTTTCACAGCCCCATTGCTGCTGATTTGGCAAAAGTAATTTGACGTTGCCGTCATTTTTACCAACAAACACCCTCGGCATACTGGCGCCATTCTCCCGTCGGGAGTCCCAATCCAAGGAGTTGTTATGCCACTGGCGTTATTTGCCCTCACCTTAAGTGCCTTTGCCATAGGCACCACCGAATTCGTGATCGTGGGGCTCATCCCCACCATCGCCGAGCAGCTCAATGTCTCGCTCCCCTCGGCGGGCCTGCTGGTCAGCCTCTATGCCCTTGGGGTGGCCATCGGCGCCCCCGTGCTCACGGCGCTCACCGGCAAGCTGCCGCGCAAGTGGCTGCTGGTGGGGCTGATGGCCCTCTTCACCGTCGGCAACCTGCTGGCCTGGCAGGCCCCCGGGTACGAGAGCCTGATTGTGGCCCGCATCCTCACCGGGCTGGCCCACGGGGTCTTCTTCTCGGTAGGCAGCACCATCGCCACGGGTCTCGTGGCCAAAGAGAAGGCGGCCAGCGCCATCGCCATCATGTTCAGCGGCCTCACGGTCGCCCTGGTGACCGGCGTCCCGCTTGGCACCTGGATTGGTCAGGTCTTTGGCTGGCGCGAGACCTTCCTGGTGGTGAGCCTGCTCGGCCTCGTCGCCATGGTGGGCAGCATGCTGCTGGTACCGGGGAAGCTGCCGAAGGGGGCCGCCTCCAGCGTTCGCGAGCAGCTCGCCGTGCTCACCAGGAGGCCCTTGCTGCTGGTCTACGCCAAGACGGCGCTCGGCTATGGCGGTGCCTTCACGGCGTTTACCTTCCTCGCCCCCATCCTGCAACAGGTGAGCGGCTTTAGCGCCGGCGCGGTGAGCCTCATTCTGCTGGTGTACGGGGTATCGGTCGCCGTCGGCAATATCTGGGGCGGCAAGCTCGCCGACCGGATGGGCCCATTGCCCGCTCTCAAGCTGCTGTTCGCCGGGCTCGCCGTGGTGCTGCTGGTGCTCACCTTCACCGCGCCGCACCCGGTGCTGGCGGTACTGACCGTGCTGGTGTGGGGCGCCTTCGCCTTTGGCAACGTGCCGGGTCTGCAGGTACTGGTGGTGAAACAGGCCGAGCGCCACACCCCCAATGCCGTGGATGTGGCCTCCGGCCTCAACATCGCCGCCTTCAACGTCGGCATTGCGCTGGGCTCCGTGGTCGGCGGTTTCGTGGTGGAGCACCTAGGCCTGATGCACACCCCCTGGATTGGCGCCCTCATCGTGCTGCTGGCCTACGGCCTCACCCATGTCAGCGAAGCGGGCGAGCGCCGCGCCGCCCTTGCCTGACCCCGGGCAAGCAAAAGGCCGACATCCTGTGTCGGCCTTTTTTCATGGGCAAGATGCGAGGCTCAGGGCTCCTTGAGATCCTCATCGGCGGCCCAGCGCGCCTCCAGCCAGAGCAGATTGACCAGCCCGCAGAGCAGGGCAAACCCCAGCCCCAGCAACCAGGTGAAATACCACATATCGCGTTGATCCTTGTGTTGAAGCGGATTAGTAGAGGCTGTGGCCGTGCTGGCGCACCTGCTCGGCGCTGACCCTGCCGCGCACCACCCGGTAGACCCAGAGGGTGTAGCCGATGTTGACCGGCATCAGTACCCCGACGATCCCCAGCATGATAAGCAGGGTGCGCTCGCTGGAGGTGCTGTCCCACAGGGTCAGGCTGCTGGCCGGATCCAGGGACGAGGGCAGCACGAAGGGGAAGAGCGCGATGGCCACGGTCAGCATCATGGCGGCGCAGGCACCGCCGCTGGCCACGAGCGCCAGCCCGGACTTGCCGAGGCGGCTTGCCAGCGCGCACACCAGGGGCAGCAGGAGCCCGAGTACAGGCACGGCCCAGAGCACCGGATGGGCGACAAAGTTGCCAAGCCAGCCCGCCGGCACCGCCACCACCTCTTTCATCAGCGGAGTGAGGGCGCCGTTGAGATCGCCGATGGCCGTGATGCGATACCCCGCCATCTCTCCAAGCCAGACGCCGCCAAGGGCAAAGAGGGCGCTCGCCAGGGGGCCGAACCAGAGGGCGAGGCGGGCGCTGCGCGCCGCTATGGCCCCCTGGGTCTTGCACTGCAGGAAGCTGGCACCGTGCAGCAAGAGCAGCGCCAGCGCCGTCCCCATGGCGGTCAACAGCAGCGGCCAGTGGAACGCAAAAGCGCCGTAGTGGATGCGAAGGGCCGCATCGAAGCGAAACGGCAGCCCTTGCAGCACCAGGCCAAGGGTGGCACCAAACACCAGGGTCGGCAGCAGACCGCCCACCACCAGGGCGCGGTCCCACCAGCGGCGCCAGACCGGGTCCGGCAGCTTGCTGCGATAGTCAAAGCCCACCGGTCGCAAAAAGAGACCGAACAGCAGGAACATGAAGGGCACGTAAAGCGCCGAGAAGGCGGCGGCATAGACTAGGGGCCAGGCGGCAAACAGGGTGCCGGCACCGGCGATGAGCCACACCTGGTTGCCCTCCCACACCGGCCCCACGCTGTTGAGCAGCACCCGCCGCTCGTCATCCGTCTTGCCGACCACGGGCAGCAGCATGCCGACCCCGAGATCGAAGCCATCCATCACCACGAAGCCGACCAGCAGGAAGAGCACCAGCCCCCACCAGATCACTTTCAGGGTTTCGTAATCCATCAGGCAGGACTCCCGTTTTGCAACACTTCACCTTGATAACGACCCGTCTGCAGGCTGGCAGGCCCTTTGCGGATCACATGACGCAACAAGAACAACTCCACCACCAGCAGGCTGCTGTAGATGAGGAAGATGGCGATGAGGCTGAACCAGAGCTGCCCCGGTTGCAGCAGGGAGACGGAGGCCGACACCGGCAGCACGTCGCTGATGGTCCAGGGCTGGCGACCGAACTCCGCCACGAACCAGCCCGCCTCGATGGCAATCCAGGGCAGCGGAATAGACCAGAGCAGGGCCCTGAGCAGCCGCGGGGATTGCACCAGCCTGCCCCGGCACAGCTGCAGGAAGGCGGCGGCAAAGAGCGCCAGCAGCGCCACGCCGATGCCCACCATCAGGCGAAAGCTCCAGAACAGCGGCGCCACCTGGGGGATGGAGTCCTCCACCGCCTTGGCGATGGCCCCCTCGTCCGCCTTGCCAATCTCCTTGGCATAGGGGGTGAGCAAGAGGCCGTAGCCCAGATCGCCGCGGTGGCGCTCGAAGGTGGCGCGGGCCGCCTGGTTGCTGCCATCGGCCCGCATCGCTTCGAGCGCCTCGTGGGCCAACATGCCGCTGCGAATGCGCGCCTCGTGCTGCGCTTTCAGATCTTTGAGCCCCGTCACCTGCTCATCCAGGGAGCGGGTGGCGATGATGCCCATCAGATAGGGTATCTTGATGGCCGCGTGGGTGGTCTCGGCACGCTGATCCGGCAGGCCGAACAGGGTGAAAGAAGCCGGGGCGGGCTCCGTCTCCCACTCCGCCTCGATGGCGGCGAGCTTGACCTTCTGCACCTCCCCCGAGCGATAACCCGACTCGTCCCCGAGCACGATGACAGAGAGGATGGCGGCCAGACCAAAGCCCGAGGCGATGGCAAAGGATCGCAGGGCGAAGCGCACCTCCATGCCGCGCAGCAGATACCAGCTGCTCACCCCCATCACGAACAGGGAGGCCGCCACATAGCCTGCCGCCACCGTGTGGACGAACTTGACCTGGGCCACCGGGTTGAAGATGACCGCGGCCACATCCACCAGCTCCATGCGCATGGTCATGGGGTTGAACTCGGCGCCGACCGGGTTTTGCATCCAGCCGTTGGCGATGAGGATCCAGAGGGCGGAGAGGTTGGAGCCGAGCGCCACCAGCATGGTCACCAGCAGGTGCTGACCGCGGGAGAGCTTGTCCCAACCGAAGAAGAAGAGGCCCACCAATGTGGACTCGAGGAAGAAGGCCATCAGCCCCTCCACCGCCAGCGGCGTGCCGAAGATATCGCCGACATAGTGGGAGTAATAGGCCCAGTTGGTCCCGAACTGGAACTCCAGGGTGATCCCGGTGGTCACCCCCATCACGAAGTTGATGCCAAACAGCTTGCCCCAGAAGCGGGTGATGTCCTTGTAGATCACCTTGCCGGTCATCACGTAGGCCGACTCGGCGATCACCAGGATCCAGGACAGCCCCAGGGTGAGGGGCACAAACAGAAAGTGGAACATCGCCGTCGCCCCGAACTGTATTCGGGAGAGGCTGACCACATCATCCAGGCTTATCATGCATGACTCTCTATGTTGCATTTAACGGACAGGTTTTCGCCCGCCAAGTACACCATGGTCCATGACACCTATAACAGATGCAGTTATAGTGAAAAACACCTATAACAGTTTGGGCCCACCATGTCCCGCTACGGCCAGTTGGCAGACCAGCTGCAACAGCAGATCACGAGCGGCCTCTGGCAGCCGGGGGAGCGCATCCCCTCCATCCGCCAGAGCTGCAAGACCCACGGCCTCAGCCCCATGACGGTGCTCCAGGCCTATCAGCTGCTCGAAAGCCGCGGCCTCATCCTGGCGCGGCCCCAGTCCGGCTACTATGTCAAGGCCGCGAGCACGGCCCGGCGGGAGAGCCAGCCCCAGCAGGCCCGCTACAGCGGCTCGGTGGACATCAACGATCTGGTGTTCGAGGTGCTGCAGGCGAGCAAGTCACGGGAGCTGGTGCCCCTTGGCATGGCGGTGGCGGACCCGACCCTCTTCCCCCACCCCCAGCTCGGTCGGGCCCTCGGCAGTTGCATGCGCCGCCTCGATCCCTTCAGCACGGTGGCAGATCTGCCCCCCGGCAACGAGGCACTGCGCCGCGCCATCGCCCGGCGCTACGCCGGCGAGGGGATGGCGGTGGATCCCCAGCAGATCATCATCACCACGGGGGCCATGGAGGCGCTCTCCCTCAGTCTTCAGGTGCTGACCGAGCCCGGGGACTGGGTGGTGGTGGAGTCCCCCACCTTCTACGGCGCCCTGCAGGCCATCGAGCGGCTCAAGCTCAAGGTAGTGGAAATCCCGGTGATCCCCGGGGTGGGGATCGATCTCGCCCTGCTGGAGGAGGCCCTCGCCCAGCGCCCCGTCAAGGCGTGCTGGCTGATGGGCAATGTGCAGCACCCCCTCGGCCACACCATGCCGGATGAGCACAAGCAGGCGCTGATGGGGCTGCTCAACCGCCATCAGGTCCCCCTGGTGGAGGATGACGTCTATGCGGAGCTCTATGTCGGGCGCGAGCGGCCAAGGCCCATCACCCATTGGGATGCGCGGGGAGAGAGCCTGCTGTGCGGCTCCTGGACCAAGTGTCTGGCGCCGGGCTTTCGGGTCGGCTGGGTGGTGGCGAAGCGCCACGCCGAGCGCATCCAGCGGCTGCAACTGATGTCGACGCTCTCGACCAATGTGCCCAGTCAGCTGGCGCTGGCCGACATGCTGCGCCAGGGCGGGGTGGACGCCCACTTTCGCCGCCTGCGCCACACCCTGGCCCAGCGCCAGCAGCAGATGCGGGCAGCCCTGATGCGCCTCTTCCCCGAGGCGCGCATCTCCTCCCCGGACGGGGGCTACTTTCTCTGGCTCGAATTTGACGCCCGCCTCGATGGCCGGGCGCTCTATGCCAGCGCCATCGAGCAGGGGGTCTCCATCGCCCCCGGGGCCCTCTTCTCCAGCCAGGGCCAGCACAACCACTGCCTGCGCCTCAACAGCTCCCATCCCTGGAGCCCGCAACTGGACGCGGCGCTCAACCGGCTTGCGGGCCTCATCGCCCGGCAACGGGAAACCTGGCAGAGCCCCCCTGACGCCTCACACGACAAGGGCCCGTAACGGGCCCTTTTGCAAGCGAATGCGCCTTACCTGGCCATGGTCTGTGACTGGGCCTTGAAACCCAGTCGCTCGTAGAGGGCCCTGGCCCGCTCGTTGAAAGCCATCACCTCCAGGCGCAACTGGCTTGCGCCCCGCGCCTTGCCCCACTGGTCCCCGTGGGCGATCAGCGCCCGGCCGATGCCCCGGGAGCGCTGCCCCTCATCCACCACCACGGTCGTGATGCGGCAGACGGGCAGCTTGCTGAGAAAGGGGACGCTCTCGTTGAGGTCGATGCGGGCGGTGAGAAAGCCCGCCACCTCCCCCGCCACCACCGCCACGCAGAAAAGACGCGCCTCGTCGGCAATGGCGCCGAGCAAGAAGGCCCTGTCCTCCGGGGACGGGGGGCAGAACACCTCGGGCACCTGCTCGAAGTGGAGCTGACCTATCTGCCGGTTCAGGGCCAGAATGGCGTCGATATCCTGTTCAGTTGCCTTGCGAATGTCCACCTGATGCTCCTTGCAGTGAGGGTCGCCAGCGAGGAAAGAGGCTCGGCGGTCACCCTTTGGAACCCGCATCTTATCGGCTCGTCACGGCAATCAACAGCCCCCGGCAACGACAAGGCCCCATGACGGGGCCTTGTGGACAATCCTGATGGCAATGCGGGCTCAGCCCGGCGCCCCCAGCTGGGCCACCTGGCGCTCTATGCTCTCCTTGAGGTTGTCATCCAGCTTCAAGGCGCGCGCCAGCTCGTCCAGATAGCCGCGCTCCATGAAGTGATCCACCTCGATGGTGAGCAGGGAGGCGAGGTAGACCTCGGTCGCCAGCTCCATGTCGGTCACTTCTCGCGCCAGGACATGGGGGTCGAGGGGGCGGGAGAGCTCGGCGTCAATCCAGCGGGCCGCATCCCGCTCCCCCTGTTCGGTCAGGTACTCCTGGATCTTCTGGCGCTCGGCGGCATCGATGTGGCCGTCGGCCCGGGCCGCCGCCACCATGGCGCGCACCAGCAGATTGGCGCGGGCATCCAGGGCCTTGCCCTCCAGGGTGTCGAGGGGCTGGGTCGGCTGGGCCGGGGTGGACTGCTGGGTCTGCCAGTCCTGATAGAGCTTGTAGGCCAGCCCCCCGAGAGCCGCCGCCCCCCCCACCGCCGCCACCTTGGTGCCATATTTGCGCATCTTCTTGTTGCCAAGCAGCAGCGCCATGGCCCCGGCGGCCAACCCCCCCTGGGCCATGCCCTTCATCTGGGCCTTGCGCGTGTCACCACCGTCGTTGAGCCAGCCCTTGCCAGCTCCCATCAATTGCTCCAGCATCTGTTTCATGGGGCCTCCTCCCTCGCGTGATGAGTCATGCTGGGCCGCCTGCGCTGAACTCAAGGTGAATGACGGCGCAGACAAGAGGAGGCGCTGGTTGGATCAGTGTCGGCCCCGCCCACTGCTATTGTCCCCGGGGGACAGCCAAGGAGTCCCCCCTTGCCTCGACATAAGGAAGTACCATGAGCGCCCGTGAACTGACCCTGCAATTTCTCGCCGAACCCGCCGACGTCAACTTTGGCGGCAAAGTCCATGGCGGCATGGTGATGAAGTGGATTGACCAGGCCGGCTACGCCTGCGCCGCCGGCTGGTGTGGCGGCTATGCCGTCACCGTCTATGTGGGGGGCATCCGCTTCTTGCGCCCCATCCAGATAGGCCAGCTGGTGGAGGTGCACGCCAAGGTGATCCACACCGGTACCACCAGCATGCACCTGGCGGTGGATGTCTACAGCCGCCACCCCACCGACCCGGAGCGGCGCAAGACCACCCACTGCATCATCATCTTCGTGGCCATGGACGAGCATGGCAAACCCACCCCGGTGCCCCAGTGGCAGCCGGTGAGCGAGAGCGATCTGCAGTTGCAGCAGTACGCCAAAAAGCTGATGGCCCTGCGCGAGGAGCTGGACAAGGAGATGCGCCAGCACATGTGACCCGTCCCGCCCCGGGCAGCCGGGGCGTGTCTTCGCGCCGCCGGGCGCTATAATGGCGACCACCCTTGCCCTTGAGAACCCAAGATGTCTCTGGAAAATGCCCCCCCCGAGGTCCAGCTCGCGGTGGATCTGATCGAACTGCTGGAAACCAACCACATCGCCCCCGCGCTGGCCCTGGCGGCACTCGCCATCGTTCGCCGGGATTATGAGCGCAAGCTCGAGGAAGGTCGGGAGGCCTGAGCGCCCCCGCAGGAGGCACCATGTCAGCCCCCATTCGCATCGAACAAGGCCGCGCCATGCTCCTCGGGGGGCTGCGCCGTCACCACCCCTTCGAGCAGGGGGACTTCGCCGGCCAGTGGCGCGACCTCAGCGCCCTGCTTCCCCTGCCGGGCCAGCTCGGGGAGCACGCCTATGGCGTCATCTGCGCCGCCACCGACACCCACTGCGAATACCTCTGCGGGGTGGAGGTCGCCGCCCTGGAGGTGCTGCCTCCCGGGCTTGGCCGCATGCGCATCGCCCCCCAGACCTACGCCATCTTCTTGCATCAGGGGCATGTCGCGACCCTGCCGCACACCTGGCGCCAGGCCCTGGCGTGGCTCGCGCAATCGGACTATCAATCTGCCCAGCAGCCGGATTTCGAGCGCTACGGCGCCCGCTTTGACGCCGCCACCGGCAGCGGCGAAGTGGAAATCTGGCTCGCCGTGGTGCCAAAACAGGCCCTGGCCTGACCCCTGGCCGCCCGGGCTACCTCGGCCCCATCACCTCGTCACAGAGCGCGATCAACGCCTCCCCCAGCCGGGCGAGGGGCTCACTCGTGCCCGGCCCCTGGTGCAGGGCCAGCTCCACCGAGCGCACCGCAGGCCAGTGGGCCAGCACCACCTGATCCGGTTGCAACAGGCGCGCCGGCAGCAGGCTGACCCCGATCCCCGCGCTCACCGCCCCTTGCAGGCTGGCGAGACTGCCGCTTACGTAGGCGATGCGCCAGGGGATCCCCTCGGCATCCAGGGCGTCGGTCATCTGGCGCCGGTAGAGCCCCTCGCTTGGAAACACCACCAGAGGCAGGGGGTCGCGCCCGGCGGCGGGCCACTCCCGGCTGTCAACCCAGGCCAGGGGCTCGCGCCAGCGGGCGATGGGCTCCCCCTGGCCGCGCCCCTGCTTGATGAGGGCCAGATCCAGCTCTCCCCCTTCGAACGCCTGCCACAGGGCATGGCTGAGATCGCTTTGCACCTCCAGCCGCACCTGCGGGTGCGTGCGGGCGAAGGCGGCCAGCACCGGGGTCATGGCCCCCGCGGCAAAATCCTCCGGCACCCCGAGGCGCAGGGGGTGGCTCGCCTCGCTCACCCGCTCCCCCGCCCGGGCCAGCAGCCCCAGGATGCGGCGCGCCAGCCCGAGCAGGGTCTCCCCCTGGGCCGTGGTCACCACCTGGCGGCCGGATCGGTCGAGCAGGGTGCAACCCAGCTGCTGCTCCAGGCGGCGCATCTGCTGGCTCAGGGTGGACTGGGTGAGGTGGATACGCTCGGCGGCGCGGGTAAAGCTGCCGGTTTCGACGATGGCGACGAAGCTCTGCAGCAATTGGGGGTCCAGCAGGGGGCGCTCCATGGGCAATCTCCATTTATAAAACCACTGGAAGTCATTTTATCATTTAATTTCCAAATGATGCGGCGACCCTCTAGGCTGCTGTCCTCCCCCTTTTTGCCAGGATATGACCATGCCACCCCCTTCCCAGTCCGGTGCCCGCCTCCTCAACTCCCTCACCGCCGCCTCGGCCCCCAGTCATCAGGAGTGGCTGGAGCAGGCCCTGCACCTGGCCCTGACCCATCGCCAGCAAGGGGGGCGCCCCTTCGCCGCCCTGCTGGTGAGGGAGAACCGGCTGGTGGCGAGCGCCGTCAACCGCATGCTGGAGGCGGGGGACCCCACCCGCCACGCGGAGCTGGAAGCGCTGCGGGAAGGGAGTCGCCAGGGGCCGCTGGCCGGGGCCATCGTCTATGCCAGCGGGCACCCCTGCCCCATGTGCCTGTCGGCCCTGGTGATGAGCGGCATCCAGGCGGTCTACTACGCCTTTGACAACGACGATGCCGCCCCCTTCGGCTATGACAGCCGCGCGGCCTACGCGGCGCTGCGACTGCCCCTGTGCCCGCCGCCCCTGCCCCTCATCAAGCTGGCGAGCCCCATCGCGGCCGAAACCCTCTACGGTCCCCTGCCCCATGCATAAGCGCCTCCTCCCCCCGGGCAGCGGCGCCTTGCTGGTGCTGGTGATCCTCATCGCCCTCAACCTGCGCCCCTTCCTCACCGCCATCGGCCCCCTGGCCCCTCGCATCGACGCGAGGCTGGCCCTGGGGGTGGATACCCTGGCCTGGGTCACCCTGCTGCCCCTCTGGCTTATCGGGGTCGGCGTGCTGCTCACCCCGGCGCTCCTGGGTCGCACGGGCCCGCGCCCCCTGCTCGGGACGGCCCTGCTGCTGCTTGCCCTTGGCAGCGCCCTGCGCGTCGATCTGGCGAGCGGCGCCCTGCTCATCGCCAGCGCCGCCCTGTGCGGGCTGGGCTCAGCCCTGGTACAGGGGGTGCTGCCCGGCCTCATCAAGGAGGGGTTCGCCCAAAAGGTGCCCCTGGTGATGGGGATCTTCTCCGCCTGCATGATGGGGGGCGGGGCGCTCGGGGCCGTGCTCACCCCGCGCCTTGCCGAGTATCTGGACTGGTCTCGGGCGCTGGCGCTCTGGGGCCTGCCGGTGCTGCTGGCCCTCGGCTGGCTGGCCTGGCGGGTGCCCCTGCCCACCCCGGCCAGCACGCCCGCCCCCACCGGGGAGCAGCGGCTGCTCCCCCTGCCCCGCACCTGGCTGCTCATCGCCTGTTTTGGCATCATCAACAGCGGCTACGGCATCGTCGTGGCCTGGCTGGCCCCGGCCTACATGGCGGCGGGCTGGAGCGCCCAGCAAGGGGGCGAGCTGGTGGCCTGGCTCGCCCTGGCCCAGACCGCGAGCGGCCTTGGCCTGCCCCTGCTGGCAGCCGGTCGGCTGGACCGCCGCCCCTGGATGGCGCTGGCCATCGCCATGCAGCTGGCGGGCTTTGGCGGCCTCTGGCTCGCTCCCCAGACCGCCCCCCTGCTCTGGTGTTTGTTGTGCGGCGCCGGGCTTGGGGGGAGCTTCTCCCTCATCATGGTGATTGCGCTGGATCACCTGCCCGACCCACGCCGGGCGGGCGCCCTCTGCGCCCTGATGCAGGGGGTCGGCTTCATGGTGGCGGCTACCGGCCCCTGGGTGGCGGCCCGCCTGCACCATGCAAGCGGTGACTTCGCCGCTGCCTGGCAGTGGCAACTCGGTGCCCTGGTCCTGATGAGCCTGCTGGTGGTGCGTCTCAACCCGCGCCACTACCCAAGGGCCATGGGCCTGCCCCCGGAGCAGGCCATGGCTGTGCAGACGGCAGGCCACAAGCCTGCCTGATCCGGCGAGCACTGGCCTTGGGGGCCAGAAAACACAACACCGGCCTTGGCCGGTGTTGTGCATCAGGGTGCGGGAAGGCCTGGCGCTCAGCGCCCCTTCTTCTGGCGCCCGCCCTGCCCTGGCCGCGGTTTGCCCGGGGCGGGTTTGCCCCCCTTGCCGGGCGCGCTTTTACCTGCTCCCCCTTTGCTGGCAGCCCCTTTGCCCGCCCCGCCCTTGCCTGCGGGGCTCTTCTTCTCGAACGCCTCGGGACCCGGCACATTGGGGCGCCCGCCAATCTCGTGATCGTCGCTGCGCCGCGGCTTCTTGCCCTGGGCCGGGGTGCCGGCCGCAGCCGCCTTGGGCTTGGCAACCTGAGCCCCCTTGGCCGGTTTGGCCTCGGAGGAGGAGTCCTCAATCAGCTTGAACAGCTCGATCAGCTCGTCGTCGGTGAGATCGCGCCACTCCCCCACCGGCAGCCCCTTGAGGCTGACGTTCATGATGCGGATGCGCTCGAGCTTGGTCACCTCGAAGCCGAAGTGCTCGCACATGCGGCGGATCTGGCGGTTGAGCCCCTGCACCAGGGTGATGCGAAACACGAAGGGCGCCTCTCGCTTCACCTTGCACTTCTTGGTGACGGTGCCGAGGATGGGCACCCCGGCCGCCATGCCCCGGACGAACTCGTCGGTCACCGGCTTGTCCACGGTCACCAGGTACTCTTTCTCGTGATCGTTGCCCGCCCGCAGGATCTTGTTCACCAGATCCCCGTGGTTGGTGAGAAAGATAAGCCCCTGGGAGTCCTTGTCGAGGCGCCCTATGGGGAAGATGCGGGTGCTGTGGTTGACGAAGTCGACGATGTTGTCCTTCTCCCCCGCCTCCGTGGTGCTGACGATACCCACCGGCTTGTTGAGGGCGATGAAGACCAGGCTGTCGGCTTCCCGCGGCTCGATCACCTGACCGTTGACCTTGACCAGATCCCCGGCAAACACCTGATCCCCCACCCCGGCCCGCTTGCCGTTGATGAAGACGTTGCCCTGCTCGATGAAACGATCGGCCTCACGACGGGAGCAGATGCCGCTCTCGCTGATGTATTTGTTCAGGCGCATGGATTCATCGGACAGCATGGGTCACCTCCTGGGTCGGATGGGCCTTGAGAATGGCTGGCTGGATCAGCCGCGCTGTGGTCGGGTTCGTCTGCATACAACTCCATGAAATAAGGGCCTGCGCCCTGCATGTTCGGCAAAAAACGCCGCTACAGTAGCACATTGCACGCGCACGCGCCCGGCCCCGTCGCACCCTGGCCGCTGGCTCACAGGGGGTGCTGCCCCTGATGCAGCAGCAGGCCCCCCATTATCCAGCGTGCGGTGACGCCGCGGCCCTGATTGGGCTGCACCGCGCACTCCCCGCCTCTTTTCACTTCATGGTGCTCACTTCATGGGCCGGGCCCCCGCCGCCGAAGATAGGGTGCGGCCTTCGGCAGATAGCCAGATGATCTAACGCTTGATATTTATCCAGCAAAAATGCATAAAAAGATTTTGGTCATCGCGAATTATCTGCTCTGACCCGCCGACGACGGGAAATGACACCCCCATCGGGGCGCAACAACGGGCCCCTTGAGCCCCGCGAACCCTGAAGACGGGCATGATCCCCTCTCTGGCAGGACGCCACTTTCATCATTCACGACAGGAGTTAAAGATGAGTCATTCCCTCTCCCAGGAGGCCTTCCTGGCCCAGGTCGCCAGCCGCAACCCTCACCAGCCCGAGTTTATCCAGGCCGTGAGCGAGGTGATCGCCTCCATCTGGCCCTATGTGGAGCGCCACCCCCGCTACCTGCAACACGGCCTGCTGGAGCGACTGGTGGAACCCGAGCGCCTGGTGCAGTTTCGGGTGAGCTGGGTGGATGACCAGGGCCAGGTGCAGGTGAACCGCGGCTACCGGGTGCAGCACAGCTCCGCCATCGGCCCCTTCAAGGGCGGCATGCGCTTCCACCCCTCGGTGGATCTCTCGGTGCTGAAATTCCTCGCCTTCGAGCAGACCTTCAAGAACGCCCTCACCACCCTGCCCATGGGCGGCGGCAAGGGGGGCAGCGATTTCGATCCCAAGGGCAAGAGCGAAGGAGAAGTGATGCGCTTCTGCCAGGCCCTGATGCTGGAGCTCTATCGTCACCTGGGGGCCAACACCGACGTGCCGGCGGGCGACATCGGGGTGGGCGGGCGCGAGGTGAGCTACATGGCGGGCATGATGAAGAAGCTCACCAACAGCGCCGAGTGCGTCTTCACCGGCAAGGGGCTCTCCTTTGGCGGCAGCCTCATCCGCCCGGAAGCCACCGGCTACGGCCTGCTCTACTTTGTCGACGCCATGCTGGCCCATCGCGGCCAGTCCCTCGATGGCCTGCGGGTCTCGGTGTCGGGCTCGGGCAACGTGGCCCAATACGCCATCGAGAAGGCGATGGCCCTCGGCGCCCGCGTCATCACCGCCTCCGACTCCGGCGGCACCGTCTATGATCCGGACGGCTTCACCCCCGAGAAACTGGCCCGCCTGATGGCGCTTAAAAACGAGCAGCGCAAGCGGGTCGCCGATTACGCCCATGAGCTCGGGCTCGAGTTCTTCAGCGGCCGTACCCCCTGGCACCTGGCGACCGACGTCGCCCTCCCCTGCGCCACCCAGAACGAGCTGGATGCCGAAGATGCGGCGCAGCTTATTGCCAACGGCGTGCAGCTGGTGGCCGAGGGGGCCAACATGCCCTCCAGCGCCGCCGCCATCCGCCTCTTCCACGAAGCAAAGGTGCTGTTCGCCCCGGGCAAGGCGGCCAACGCCGGCGGGGTTGCCACCTCGGGCCTCGAGATGAGCCAGAATGCCCAGCGCCTCTCCTGGAGCCGGGAGGAGGTGGACGCTCGCCTCAAGGGGATCATGACCAGCATCCACGCCACCTGTGTCCGTTACGGTCAGGATGATGACCATGTGAACTACGAAAGCGGCGCCAATATTGCCGGCTTCGTCAAGGTGGCCGACGCCATGCTGGCGCAAGGGGTCTGCTGAGCGCCCTGGCCCGGGGCTTCCCCCTCAACACAACGGCAGCCCTCGGGCTGCCGTTGTGTTTTGCGTCTGGCGCGACTTCACACTCTCTTCACCCAGGCATGAAAATCTCCCATCCGTTCCATCTCGCTGACGAGGATAACAAGATGACGATGAAAATAGGTGCCCTGCTGATCCTGGCCGGGCTCGGCTGCTTTGTGGCCTTCAACCTGCTGGGCTCCACCCTCGATGACCAGGGCTTCCTGCACGAGCCCTTTGCCCTGCTGCCCCTGGGCTATCTGCTGCTCTTCACCGGCATGGTGCTCACCGTGATCCCTCTGCTGCGCAAGGGGCGCTCCAAGGAACAGTGACACAAACCGCAGGGTGCCAGGGGCTCAGCGATAGCGGCTGATCTCGATGAGGTTCTGATCCGGATCCAGGCAATAGACCGATTCGATGGGGCCGCAGGCACCGCTTTTGCTCACCGGCCCCTCCACTATCTCGACCCCCTGGCTCGCCAGCTGGTCCATCACCTGATCCAGGGGCCAGCGGGTGATGAGGCAGAGATCCCCCGACCCCACCTGCGCCCGGTTGCGCGGCTCCTCCCCCAGCAACTGCAGATTGATCTTCTGGTTGCCAAAGCGCAGGGCCCGGCGCCCGGCCCCGAAGGTGATGGGCTCCATCTTGAAGGCGCGACTGTAAAAGGACACCGCCCGCTCTATGTCGCTGACCGTCAATACCAGATGGTCGATATGACTTATCATGCTTGCTCCCTGTCATGGTGATTGCCGCACCATCATACCCACCCGCCTCAATAGAAACTGTGGCATGGTGCACATGGGTGTTTCTAACCACTTATTTTGACTAGGGAAATACCTTAACGCACGGCAGCACACGTCTTGTCACGCTGGGCCAGCAGGGTTTCGTCATTACTGCCCATGGCCGCCAGAATGGCCTGATTACAGGCCCGCTCCGCGAGCTTACCCGGGCTCTGCTGGGCATCGGCGATCTCCGCGATCATGGGGCGATAGCCGATGGCGGCCGAGCAGTACATGGTGCGGTACTTGGGAAGCTGCCAACTGCTGTCGTCTTGCCGTGTCAGGTCATCGCACAGTTTGCCAAACAGTGCCTGCGCCTTGACTGTGCACTGACTGAAGCGCCGCACATCTTGCTCGTAGGGACGGCAGACACTTTGCTGTTTTATCTGCCAGAGCTGGAAAGAGAAGGGAACCTGCTCTCCCTCATAGGGCACTACCAGCGTTTTTAGCTCGGTGCCATAGATATCCGTCACCTGTTGCTGCACCAGATTGAGATAAGCCGAAAAAAGATAAGAAATTGGATCCATCACCACCTCCCTGTGGTTGTCACTGCCGGGCTTTATTACCGAAAACCGGGGCGATTTTCAAACGAGTAACAGGCGACAACAGCTTACTGATTTGGCAACAAAAAATAATTACTTTTCACACGCGGTGGAAGCTGGGCCGAGAGTGCTATCCGGTCAGTTATATGGACGGGAATGATCCATGGCGATCTGCAGTTCACGGCCACCAGCAATCTCGCCATGACTGATGCCGCTGGTCAGCCACCAGCTAATAACCAGAAGCAGTCGTTCCGGATCATGGCGCAGACGCCCTTTCAGGGCACACTCCCAGATGATCAGACGGCGGATACCCAATTTGTCCAGCTCGGCCAGATGACGGGCATCACGCGCACGATTACTGGCGATCTTGGCTTGCCAGAAGTCGGTTCTGCTCGATGGCAGCTTGAAGAGATGACAATCATGACCATGCCAGAAACAACCATTCACCTCGATCACGGCACGGTAGCGCGCCAGCCAGAGATCCGGCTTGCCTGGCAAGGCGGTATTGTGCAAGCGATAGCGAAACCCGGCATGATGCAACATGGCGCGCACCCGCTTCTCGGGACGGGTATCCCGGCTACAAATACCGGCCATCATCTCGCTACGCTTTTGGGGCTTCACGATATCTGTCACAATGTCGCCTCGCTTGTGAATCAGCACCATTTACTGTATAAACGCACAGTTAATCAACGAGATTTTAGTACTGTCATTGGATATACATCACACAGTTTCGATGCATTCAAAGAGCTTCATAACTACTGACTATCCAGCTCAAAAATTCATTACCAAGAGAATCAATCAATGAACCACTCTGTTTTTTCTTTTTTTTCAGGCTCCGGTTTTCTGGATCTCGGCTTTGAAAAAGCAGGATTTAATGTCGTTTTCGTTAATGAACTGAACAAAGATTTTCTCAATGCATACAAATACAGCAGAAAGAAAATGGGTATCCCGGAACCTGAGTTTGGTCATTTTTTGAACTCTATAGATGACTTTCTCGATGGTCCTTTAAGCTCAGAGCTTAAGACAATGGTAAGTAGTGCAAGAAGCAAGTCAGAGACTGTTGGCTTTATTGGTGGTCCACCATGCCCAGACTTTTCGGTTGCAGGAAAGAATAAAGGTCACGATGGTGAGAATGGCCGTCTTTCCAAGTCATATGTAGATTTGATTATTAAAAACAAGCCAGATTGGTTTGTTTTCGAAAATGTCAAAGGCTTGTGGCGTACAAAAAAACACCGTGAGTTTTATGAATCAATAAAAAAACAGCTTCAAGATACTGGTTACGCTATTACTGAGAGGCTAATAAACTCAATTGAGTTTGGCGCCCCCCAAGATAGAGACCGCATCATCATGTTTGGTTCCTTAAACCATGTAGATGAAGCAATGAGTAGCTTTTCTTGGGAGAGATATATGCCATACCCTAACAAGATGGCATTTAATTATCCTTGGCCAACCCAAACCCCATTCAACTCAACCCCCAGCAAAGCTGAAGTACCAGAGGAATTAACCGTAAGCTGGTGGTTTAAAGAGAATAATGTGGATGAACATCCTAATAGTCAGCATTATTTTACTCCCAGAGCAGGTCTGGCCAAGTTCATGGTGATAGAAGAGGGTGATACCACCAAAAAGTCATACAAAAGACTACATCGCTGGAGATATTCACCTACTGCGGCCTATGGCAATAACGAAGTGCATTTACACCCATGGTTACCTCGGCGGATTTCTGCAGCAGAGGCTCTGGCTATTCAGTCACTGCCAAAAGAGTTTGAATTGCCTCCAACAATGACTCTTTCGGCAATGTTCAAAACAATTGGTAATGGGGTTCCATATAAATTCTCATATGGTATAGCAAAAACTATCGCTGATTTCATGGAGTGAATTAATGAGTAGTGACATCATCTTTGACGAAATTTTAGATGAGATTATTGCCTTAAAAGGCAATAATCTGAAATATATTTCGAGCGAGAAAACGACAAAAATCATTGATATCAACCAGAATGATAAAATAATTTCTGCTACTCGCGGCCCTGATGTTGTAAATATCTCGTTCGATAGATTCAAACTTGCTATAGATGCGCTAATACAGAATAAGCCCATCCATATCGATACTGTTTTCAATAGTAGTGGAAATGACAGGACAATTATAGAAACTATTCTTTGCCATACATCACATATTGGTTACATGAAAGCAAAGACGGGAAGAAACAAAGGGAAAAATAAAGTCATACAATATTTTAACAAATGGATTCATGACACTGGGAAAATATGCGATGTTAGTGGCGAAGAATTCAAATCAGATAATGATGATTTTGCCACTAACGAGGCTTTAAACCTGAGTTCATATAAACCATTTCTCTTGTTAGCAGGTATTTCAGGCACAGGGAAAACCCGCTTTATTCGTGAGCAGGTCAAGGACTATCCAGGCCAGAAAAATTACTGCCTGGTACCTGTACGGCCAGACTGGCACGAGCCTTCTGATCTACTGGGCTATATCTCCAGGATCAGTGGTAAAAAGGAGTATGTATCAACGCCGGTGCTGCATTTTATTACCCAAGCCTGGATCCATATTTACGAGCGTATTGGCGAAGTGAGAGCCGATGGCAAGATTGGTCTGAGCCAGGAACAACTGGACCATATCCCCCCCTTCTGGCTCTGCCTCGACGAGATGAACCTGGCGCCGGTTGAACAATATTTCGCCGACTATCTATCGGTACTGGAGACCCGCCACTGGTATACCTCACCCGAACTGACTGCATTTAACGACAATGAAGGGGTGGACTACGGCTATGTCTACCAGTGCGATCCCCTGCTCAAAGCAGATACGCTTAGCCAGCAACTGGATCAGAACGCGCGTACCGAACTGGCGGAAAAACTGGGACTGGACCTGAATATTGCCCTACATCAGCAGATCTGGGCCAGCTTCTGCCAGCACGGTATCGCTATCCCCTTCAACCTGATGGTGGCCGGTACCGTCAATATGGACGAGACCACCCACGGCTTTTCCCGCAAGGTGATCGACAGGGCCCTCACCTTCGACTTTAACGAGTTCTTCCCCAACGATTTCGATGCCTACTTTGCATCGGCATTGCAGCCAAAACGGCTGGGTTATCCGACCTGGTCAGACGGACGGGCCATCACTGAAGTTCCCGAGCTGGAGCAATACAGTAAAGAGAGCGTCACCTTCCTGAAGGCAGTCAACGAGGTGCTGCAACAGAGCCCGTTCGAACTGGCCTATCGCGCCCTGAACGAGCTGATGCTGGCCCTGCTGGCCCATCACCCCGCCAATACCGCAGAACTGGTCGCCATCTGGGATGACTTTATGATGTGCAAGGTATTGCCGCGCATTGAGGGGGATAGCGACAAGTTGCGCAGCCATCAGGCTGCTGATAGCGACCTGCTGACTGACCTGGAAAAGGTGTTGGCAGAACAATTTGGTAGTCACTGGGATAACACACGCCCTGACCTGTTTAACTGCAAGGTGACTGCCGCCGGTGAAGATTCCACCCCCGCAGAACCGCCGCACGTCCCCTGCCGCAGCAAGAAGAAACTGGCCTGGATGAAAGAGCGGCTGGCACGGCAGTGCTTTACCAGCTTCTGGCCGTAAGGGGGTTGTGATGGAGTGCCTGTTTACTCTGCAGAGCCGTGACTGGATTTTACGGATCTACGCAAATGAGAAGACGGTTCGAGAACGTTGTCAGCAGTTACAAGCCACCCGCGCCCATCATCAACAAGAGCGTGATAAATCGGGCCTGCTGGCGAGCGCTGGCAGCGATGAGCCTCCTATTGTGCGTTTCTCACAACCTCTGTCGATTACCCGCGCTGAAGTTGCAGGCAAACCACATGATCTGGCCGTTGGCAAGGTATTCACCTCTTTGGTTCTGCCCGCGCCTTTGCTGTTTGAAAACTGCTTTTACGAATTCGAATGGGAGTTTCTTAACGGCGTTAGCGAGGGGAGTGATGCGCCGCGGCTGGAGCATCATCTGCAGCGGATCTGCGAGTCGTTTCGCTTCAAAAGCAGGCATGGATCGCAGGAGCTGCTGGGGGGATTCAATACCGGCAACGAAGTAGGCACACTTGCACTCCCCTTCTCTTATCAACCGCAATCGGCTGCAGGAAAAGCTGCTCGCATTCAGCTGACGCTCTGGTTCGAGGTCTATCCGGTCAAGCTGGATATCCGCCGGGATGTCCCCCTGATCCATCAGGTGCTGGATGAGCAGTACCCCTACTGGCGTTTTACCCTGAACAGCGCGACCAGTCAGCAAGGGGGCCACAGCCAGCGCAAGGCCGAACCGTTCCCTCTGCTCTGGCTTGCCCATTTCGAAGCCCTGCACAAGGAACTTGAGCGGGGGACCCGCCAGATCATCAATGCGCCCCACAGCAGGCTGCAAAGCAAGACCGAATATCTGCTGGCCGCCAGAATGAAGCGCCCGCCACGCCCGAAGCAAGCCGAACAGATCCGCCAGGATCTGGATAACGGTATCGAACGCAGATACCGGGTGGAACATAAACAACTGACCACGGATACCCCGGAAAACCGCTTTATTAAATTTGTGCTGGAGCGCACCGGAAGGATGCTACAACAGCTGACACAACAGGGCGATCGCACCCTGCTGTCCAGGGCATTTTTTGACCGCCTCAAGGCGTGGAGCAAACCGCTGGATCAGGCGCTGGCTCACCCCCTGATGCAGGAGATCGGGCCGGCGGCAGTGTTACAACGTGAGTCTCTGGTACTGCAGCAAAAGAGCGGCTATAGCACGGTTTACCGGGTCTGGCAGCAACTGCGCCTCTATCTCGATGCGTTGGGAAATGATGCCGTGGCCGGCGTGCGCAGCATGGATCAGCTCTACGAGCTCTGGTGCGTGATCGAGGTTCGCCGGATTATCCTGACACTCGGCTTTTCCGAGGTGAAAACACCAGCCTTTAACTTCACCCGCGATGGTTGGGATACCCGGCTGGCCGAGGGGATGAAATACTGCTGGGAGTACCTTCGTGCAGCAGACGGTGTAAGGCTCAAGCTGGCCCATGAACCCAGATTTCACAAGACCAACAAGCCGGTTCACTCCCTGCTGGTTCCCCAAAAGCCGGACATTCTGATCGAAGCCACCACTGGCAGTGGCGACACCTTTATCTGGCTGTTTGATGCCAAGTACCGGGTCGATAATGGGACTCTCGATGACCCGAGAGACAGGGTGCCCGATGATGCTATCAACCAGATGCACCGTTATCGCGATGCCCTGCTCTATCAGCAACAGGATGACCCGATACCAAGCCGCCCCACCTTTGGCGCTTTTGCGCTCTATCCGGGCTTTATGAGCCAGCAACCCGGAACGAAAAATCCCTATCAGGAGGAGATCGACCGGATTGGTATCGGTGCCTTTGCCCTGTTGCCAGCAGAGGATCACAGCGGCTCTTGCTGGCTGCAAACCTTCCTTGAGCAAAAGCTGGGTAAATCGGTGGAAGAGTTCCGCTATCCAGCCATCCACTCGGGTCACTTCTATCTGGAAGAGCCCAGCCGGATTGCCACCCTGGGGATGCAGCAGGTCCGCCACCATGATCTCACCCTGATCATTCCGACCGCACTGGAAAACAGCCGCCCAGCGAGCTACTTCGATGCATTTCGTGATGGCTCTGCCCGCTGGTATCACACCCCTGCCGAAACCATTGCCACTCGTTACGATGATCAGCTGATGAACGAAATCAGCTATCTGGCCGTAGCGACCCTTGCGGCCGATGGCCTGACGCGTGAGGTAACCCGTGTCTGGCCTGTGCTGACATGCCGGAAGCTGCGAAGGGAACAACTGACCGAAGAGCAGACAGGTACACCGCTGGCAGAGGGGAATGTGAATCCTTACTGGTTGCTGGAGCTGGGACCATCTATTGAACTGGCTAACCCTCTCACAGAGCTGGATGCAAACAGTTTCAGAGCCGCCATGAAACTGACCCGACTGACTGAGCTGCAAGGTAATGTGACCAAAATTTCTGCACTTTCAGATTTTTATGGGTCCTTACTTCAGACGATATAGTGCAGCCCATTGCGGGCCGCCTTCGTGTGGTCAGCAGGCAATCCGTTCTATGCGACCGCCCCTGAGTTTGAAGAAGGCATCCTGCGGCAGCTCCTGCAGCCAGGTGGTGGTGTAGTCCAGATCCACATAGGCGCCGCGCAGCATGGCGCCAAAGAGACCGTGAGAAACCACGATGGCCTGCTCGGCAATGTGCTCGTCCTCAAGCCATTGCCGGGCCCGGCGCTGAATGCTCTCAAAACTCTCGCCATGGGGGGCCTGCAGATACCAGTCCGGCTCCTCCAGATCCAGCTCGGGGTGGGCCGCCAGCAGCTCGGGCACCCGGCGACCCTCCCACTCCCCCATCCCTAGCTCCACCAGCCGCTCGTCCCAGATGATGCGCTCCTGGTCCAAGCCAAGCTGCTGACACACCCGCTCCGCCGTCTGCCGTGCCCGGCCGAGGGGGCTGGCGTAGATCGTCCAGTCGGTGGGCTCGGTCAGGAGCTTGGCCAGACGGTCCCCCATGGCGAGGGCCTGGGCTTCGCCCCTGGGGGTCAGCTCGGAGTTGCAACGCCCCTGCAACCGCAATTCGGCGTTGTAACGGGTCTGGCCATGGCGCAGCAAATAGAGGGTTCGAGACATGGTTTCTCCAGCAGAGTCAACGAGATAAGAAAACAGGGGGAAGATGATAACAGATGTACCGGGTCAACCAAGACCCGGAGGATGCAGACTTGTGCTGACTCCTTGAGCGCCTGGCCTGCGGCGATCGTGAAAGGACGACAGCGGCTGCGCGCCTTTATCGCACAGGCGCCTTGTGCGCATACCACACGCCTTCGCCACGGGCCCGGCGCACCATGCCAGCACCGTGGCAAGCGCCCCATGCCCCCCTATCTTGTTGTTCAGACGGGATAAAATGGGGGCGTGCCGGTTTATCGGTCACAGGATGGCGGCCAATGCCAGAAAAGACAGAGTTTTTGCTCTGATCCGGGGGCCATTTTGGTACGTATCTCTGGCTCACGACAGGGACGCCTGGTGTACAATCTGCCACCCGATTTCCCCTGACCCGGCCCAGGCTCAGGCCCTGATGTACCCCAGAGTAAATGAACGTGACCCCAACCCACCCCATGCTCGACAGTTATTACAGCCAGGATCTGGTGTTCTTCTCCATCCTGGTGGCGGTGCTCGCCTCCTACACGGCGCTGACCATGACCAGTCGAGTGAGCCAGAGCCGGGGACGGGCCGCGGTGCTCTGGCTCGCGGGGGGAGCCTTCGCCATGGGGCTCGGCATCTGGTCCATGCATTTTATCGGCATGCTCGCCTTCAACCTGCCCATCGCGCTGGGATACGATCTGACCCTCACCGGTCTCTCCCTGGTGGCGGCCATCGGCTCCTCGGCCTTTGCGCTCTGGCTGGTGAGTCGTCCCCAGCTCCCCTGGCACCAGATCCTGTTCGGGGCCGTGCTGATGGGGGCCGGCATTGCCACCATGCACTACATCGGCATGGCGGCCATGAAAATAGCGCCCGGCATCCACTACCTCCCTGGGCTCTTCATCCTCTCCATCCTCATCGCGATATTCGCCTCGGGTGCCGCACTCTGGATAGCGTTTCGCCTGCGCAACAGCTCGCCCCGCGCCTTCTTCAGCAAGGCCTTCGCCTCCCTGGTGATGGGGGCAGCCATCATCGGCATGCACTACACCGGCATGGCGGCGGCCCAGTTCCCCGCAGAGAGCCTGTGCGGGGCCCTCTACACCGGTCTCAATACCCAGTGGCTGGCAACCGTGGTCATCATAGTGACCCTGGCGGTGTTCGCCATCGCCTTCGTGCTCTCCATGCTGGATGCCCACGCCGCCAGGCTCTCCACCTCCCTGCATCAGGCCCACGACGAGCTGCTCAAGCTGGCGCTCCATGACAGCCTGACCCGGCTGCCGAACCGGCTGCTGTTTGCCGACCGCCTGGAGCAGCGCATCCAGGAGTGCCAGCACAGCCAGCGCAGCTTCTCCCTGCTGTTTCTCGATCTCGACGGCTTCAAGATCATCAACGATGCCCACGGCCACCACACCGGGGATCTGCTGCTGGCCGAGGTGGCCCAGCGCATCACCGGCCTGCTCGGTGCCAGCGACACCGCCTCGCGCTTTGGCGGGGACGAGTTCGTGCTGGCCCTGGCGCCGGGGGATGTGAGCCAGACCACGGCCTTCGCCGAGCGGCTGCTGGCCACCCTGGCCCAGCCCTATGAGTGGGAGCACCACAGCCTGCACATCACCGCCAGCATCGGCATTGCCGTCTATCCCCAGGATGGCACCAGCCTGCACGAGCTGACCCTCAACGCCGATGCCGCCATGTATTACGCCAAGGAGCAGGGGCGCAACGACTACTACTACTTCGACAGCGCCATGAACGCCAACGCCCACCAGCAGTTCCTGCTGCACAAGGAGTTGCAACACGCCCTGGAGCGGGGGGAGCTGGCCCTGCACTACCAGCCCAAATACTGTGCCCGCAGCGGCCAGGTGGTCGGCGCCGAGGCCCTGCTGCGCTGGCAGCACCCGGAGCATGGTGCCGTCTCGCCGGCCAGCTTCCTGCCGCTGGCGGAGAAGAGCAGGCTCATCATCCCCATCGGCAACTGGGTCATCGACGAGGCGTGCCGACAGATGAGCGCCTGGCGGGCGGCGGGTCATCACGACTGGAGCGTGGCGGTCAATCTCTCCACCATCCAGCTCGCCAGCCCCGGGCTGCTGGAGGAGGTGCAGGGCGCCCTCGCCCGCCATCGGCTCGAGGCCCGTCACCTGACCCTGGAGATCACCGAATCCACCGCCATGCAGAAGGCCGAGGAGAGCCTCGCCATCCTCAACCGTCTGGCCGAGCTCGGCCTTGGCATCTCCATCGACGACTTCGGCACCGGCTACTCCAGCCTGCTCTACCTCAAGCGCTTCCCCGCCAACGAGCTCAAGATTGACCGGGGCTTTGTCACCACCCTGGAGCGGGGGGGCGATGATGCCACCATCATCGCCGCCATCATCGCCCTGGGTCAGGCCCTGGAGATGCGCATCGTGGCAGAGGGGGTGGAAACCCCGGAGCAGCGCGACCTGCTGACCGAGCTGGGCTGCGACACCTTGCAGGGCTACCTGCTCGGACGCCCCATGACCGGGGAGCAACTGCTTGTCCACTGCGCTCCCGAGACTCCCCAACGGGTGCTGGAAGGTGTGCTTGCCTGACAAGCAGGTGGGGCGCTGCGCCCGTGTCGCCAGAGTCATCACCAGCCCGATTGCGTCCCTTCACGACTCAAGGTAGTCTGCTGCAAGACTCGTTTGCTCCTTTATCTTGCCGGGCGCATCGAGCGCCCCCCATGGCAGATCACCCGTTCAAAGGAGCCACATCCATGGCCAGATACCAGTTCTTCAGCGTCCCCGCCTCCCACCGTCAGCAATATACCTATATCGACATGGCCTCCCCCACCTTCCTCACGGAGAAGGAGGCGCTGCTGGCGCAAGGGTTCGAGGTGGAAGAGGATTTCATCGACGCGGCCACTCCCCGCGAGGCGGTGGAGAAGTACAGATCCGGCTTTCTCTACGTGGCGGACGAGATAGGCAAGTCAGACGAGGCCTATGCGGCGGCAACGGCCTTGCTGGAGATGGGCAAGAAGATCCTGGGCCGCAAGGCGGGCTGAGCAAGGCGGGCCGCCGGGGCGATACCCCCGATGGCCCGCAGGCAGTCAGCGTTGGGGGTGCTGGCGGAGCATCTCCACCAGCTCCTCTTCACTGCCGGGTTCATGGGCAAGCTGCAGGCTGGGGGCGGCGCCCCCCATCAGCATATAAACGTGAGTGCTGCAGTGATCGTAGTGATACCACTTACCGTCGATACAGACGTCGGTATAGCATCTCGGGTCCCTCTTGAGTTCCATACGCACATCCTTATGTGTCATTCACCAACATCACCCTTGACCGTAAAATAAGCGGCCCGAGTCCCCCTTGACCTGGATCAAGGGAGGTGGCGGGCAGAAGCGGGCAGTGGCCGGATCTGGCCGGGGCCGGATGCCCCCAGCCCGGGTGACCTAGCCCGCCAACCGGCCCAGTCAGGCAACAGCACAACAAAAACGGCGCCCGAAGGCGCCGTTTATCATGTCCGTCATTTGACCGACGGGGAACAAGCCGCTGGCTTATTCGTCTTCCAGGTAGGCGTAGCCTTGCAGACCCAGCTCCAGCTCGTCGAGCAGGGCCTTGCGGGTCTCGTCGTCCAGCGCCGGGTGGGAGACGATGCGCTGGTAGTTCTCGCGGATGACGGACGGGTCGATGTTGACGTAACGCAGCAGCTGGTCGACGGTGTCGCCGCGCACCACGTTGCGAATGTCCATCTTGCCTTCTTCATCCAGCCACACTTCCGCGCAGTGGGTGTCACCGAACAGGTTGTGCAGATCCCCCAGGATCTCCTGATAGGCACCCACCAGGAAGAAGCCGACATGGCACTCTTCGTGCTCCCCGTAGACCGGCATCGGCAGGGTGCTTTCCACCCCCAGACCGTCGACGTAGTGCTCCACCTGACCGTCGGAGTCACAGGTGATGTCCATCAGGATGCCGCGGCGGGTGAGCGGACGATCAAGACCGGCCAGCGGCATCACCGGGAACACCTGACCGATACCCCAGGCATCCGGCAGGGACTGGAACAGGGAGAAGTTGGCAAAGCACTTGTCCGCCAGTTTCTCGGAGAGCTCGTCGGCCAGGGCGCGGTGGTTGCGGTTGACCGGGTTGAGCAGCTCCTTGAGCGCCAGACAGGTGTTCTGGTGCAGCATCTCGGCCCAGGCGCGCTGCTCCAGGTTCAAGAGGCCCATGGTGTACTGGGCGTTGACGTCACCGAGATCCGCCACCGAGTCGTGGAAGATCTCCAGCAGGGAGGGATCTTCCCCGCGCAGGTCCAGCCAGCCTTTCCACATGTTCTGCAAGATGGTGGGCGCGTCTTCGTCCGGGGCGCTGATGTCGTTCACCTCCACCCCTTCGGCACCAATGATGTTGGTGACCAGCACGGCGTGGTGTGCAGTCAGGGCACGGCCGGACTCGCTGATGATGGTCGGGTGCGGCAGGTCGAACTCGCGGCAGACATCGCCGATGCCCCAGACCACGTTGTTGGCGTACTCGGAGAGGCTGTAGTTCGCGGAGCAGTGGCTCTGGGAACGGGTGCCCTCGTAGTCCACACCCAGGCCGCCGCCCACGTCCACCACCTCGACCTTGGCGCCAAGACGGCACAGCTCGGCGTAGAAGCGGCCGCACTCGCGAATACCGCCCTGGATGTCGCGGATGTTGGCGATCTGGGAGCCCAGATGGAAGTGCAGCAGTTGCAGGCAGTCCAGCTTGCCGAGGCTGCGCAGACGCTCCACCAGCGCCAGGATCTGGGAGGCGGAGAGACCGAACTTGGACATGGAACCGCCGCTCGATTCCCACATGCCGGAGCCGGTGGATGCCAGACGGGCGCGCACCCCGATGTTGGGCTTGATGTTGAGACGAGCAGACTCGTCGAGCACCATTTCCAGCTCGGAGGGCTTCTCCACCACGATGTAGACCTTGTGGCCCATCAGGTTGCCCAGGAGGGCGTGGCGGATGTATTCGCGGTCCTTGTAACCGTTGCAGACGATCACGGACCCTTGCTCATGATGATGGGACAGCACGGCCAGCAACTCGGGCTTGGAGCCCGCTTCCAGCCCAAGCCTCGGCTTGTCGCTGTAGGACTGACTGATGGTCTCGATGACGCGGCGCTGCTGGTTTACCTTGATCGGGTAAACGCACAGGTAATCCCCTTCATAGCCTGACTTTTCGATGGCCTGACCGAAGGCGTTGAACAGCGCATCGACCCGGCTCTTGAGGATGTCGGGGAAACGCAGCAACACCGGCGTGGTCAGCCCGGACTGGCGCAGTTGCTCGATGGCCTCGGACAGCACGATCTGAGCCTCGGGGCGAGACTTGTCGGGAGAGACGGTCACATGACCGGCGTCATTGATATTGAAAAAACCCGCACCCCAGTAGGGAACGTTGTAGACCTTCAAGGAGTCTTTGCTGGACCAGTTAGTCATGGGCTATGCCTCGCAAATGAGCGGCCGTGGGCCGCCTTCGTTACCCTCAATCACATCCAGACCATTGATTGCAAAATGCGGCAAGCCAGAGCGGCCTGCTGACGTTGGACCCGCAACGGAGCATGCTCCGCCACATCCTGTTCATTGCACATCGCGGCAAGCCAAGGCTGCCTGGTGGATCTTGGGAAGTAACGAGTCTTGATGTGGGGCTGGTGGCTTTACATCAAGCTCAACGGTATGCGGTAACACCTTGCCGGCGTACCGCGGTACTTTGATGACAATCGGCATCAGCCACGCCGTTTGTTCATCATTCGGCAGCCATCCCGACGGACAGGAGAGGGTTTCAAGGAAGAGAAGGGAAGACGTCAGCACGCATCGTGTTGATGGACGACAACCACTACGACCCGCTCAACGCCAGTGACCGCCCATGACAAGGGAGATGATGAGCCCGAAGCCCACTCGGTCAGCTGAAAGATGAGAGTCCGTTGTTCTCCCTGATACCGGAGCCTAACCGGTATTAAAGAAACCATTCCCCAGCAGTGTCTGTCGTTTCTGCGTGCCTCGCCCTATAGGCGTCATGATCCTGCGGGTCTGGCGGACACGGCCTGCGCAGGGTTGCCCTTGGATCGGCGCGGAGTGTACACACTTACCGCAGCCAGTGACAATAAAAAATCGTGTTAAAAAACGGGTTTTCATCGGGGGGCAAAATCTCGCTGCCAGCAAGGCGGGCTCTGGGATGGCGGGGGATGAGAGTGCGTGGGCGAGGCGATGAAAATAACCAACAAGTCACGCTTTTTGGGTCACCCCTTGCCAGCGCTGGGCCGAGGGGAAATTCAGCTTTTTCGCAATTGCTTAACCAGTTTTTATTTTGGAATTTTTATGCAAACTGCCGAGCAATGATCCCTGCCCCTCCCCTTCGATGGCCCTCCTCTCCCCCATAAAGTCATCAAAAACTGCGCTGACGCAATAAGCGGCGCCGCCGTCTTGGCCACAATGACTCCTCTTTCGTGACCCGAGGCTTGCCCATGAACACCCTGCTTTCGCGCTTTCTCCACTACCTCACCTTTCATACCCGTTCCGATGCGACCAATCCTGCCTGCCCCAGCAGCGAGGGACAGCGCCTCTTCGCCCGGGCCCTGCACGACGAAATGACGCAGATGGGGCTGAGCAAGGTCACCCTGGACGAGCATGGCTACCTCACCGCCTGCCTGCCGGGCAACCAGCCGGATGCCCCCGCCATCGGGCTCATCGCCCACATGGACACCGCCGATTACGAGGCCGAATGCGTCGTTCCCCAGATAGTCGAGAACTATCAGGGGGGCGATATATGCCTTGGCAAGGGAGACGAGGTGCTGGCCATCCGCCAGTACCGCTTCCTGAAAAACTACCTGGGGCAGGATCTCATCACCACCGACGGCACTACTCTGCTGGGGGCCGACGACAAGGCGGGCATCGCCGAGATCCTCACCGCCGTGGAATACCTGCAGGCTCACCCCGAGATCCCCCGTGGCGATGTCTGGGTCGGCTTTACCCCGGACGAGGAGATAGGGCGCGGTGCCGACCGCTTCCCGCTGGAGCGCTTCCCGGCCAAGTGGGCCTACACGGTGGATGGCGGCGAGCTCGGCGAGCTCGAATGCGAGAACTTCAACGCCGCCAGCGCCACGGTGCGCATCACAGGCAACAACGTCCACCCCGGCACCGCCAAGGGCAGCATGATCAACAGCCAGACCCTGGCCGCCCGCTTCCATGCCGCCATGCCCGCCGAGCAGACCCCGGAGTGCACCCAGGGGTATGAGGGCTTCTTCCACCTGGCCCGGATGGAGGGCACGGTGGAGGAGACCACCCTGCACTACCTCATCCGCGACTTCGACGATGACTGCTTCGCCGCCCGCAAGGCCCAGCTCAAGGAGCGGGTCGCCTCCCTTCAGCTGGACGCACCCAAGGCGCGCATCACCCTGGAAATAGTGGACAACTACCGCAACATGCACAGCCAGATAGCGCCCCATCCCCACATCGTCGAGCTGGCCAAGGCCGCCATGGAGGCCGCCGACGTGGTGCCCAAGATCAAACCCATTCGCGGCGGCACCGACGGCGCCCGGCTCTCCTTCATGGGGCTGCCCTGTCCGAACCTGTTCACCGGTGGCCACAACTTCCACGGCAAGCACGAGTTCATCCCCCTGCAATCCATGGAAAAAGCGGTCGCCACCCTGGTGGCGCTGGTGCGCCTCACCTCTGCCTGGCGGGCAGAGTAAGGGGGCAAGGACGGGGCTCGCCCCGTCATCAAACCGTCACCCAACCGACACACGAAAGGCACGCAGGAGCGTCAAGCTGGGGCAAAGTTCAGCGGAGCCTTGCCCATGTTCGACGTCGATACCCTGTTGGGGCAACACCTGCCCCGCCTCGCCAGCCAGCCCCTCCTCCGTCCCCTGATGAGGCTGGGGCTGAGCTGGTTGCTGCACGAGGAGGCCTTCACCCGCTTTGCCGCGCGCCATCCCCACCTGCGCGGTCTGGACTTCGTCGAGCAGGCCCTCACCGAGCTCCACTTCGACTACCGGGTGAGCGAGGCCGAGCTCGAGCACATTCCCGCCAGCGGCCGGGTCATTCTTGTCGCCAACCACCCCATCGGCTCCCTGGACGGGCTGGCCCTGCTGCGCCTCATCGGGCGCATTCGCCCCGACGTCAAGATAGTGGCCAACCAGGTGCTGGCCCAGCTCGCGCCGCTGCGCCCATTGCTATTGCCGGTGGACAACCTGGGGGGCAAGACCGACAGGCAGGCCATCCTCGCCATGAATGAACACCTCGCCGCCGACGGGGCCCTGGTTATCTTCCCCGCAGGCGAGGTCTCCCGCCTCGGCCCCAAGGGGGTGAAGGATGGCCCCTGGCAGGCCGGCTTCATCAAGCTGGCCCAACGCACCCGAACGCCCCTGGTGCCCATTCACCTGGGAGGGCGCAACAGCCTCTGGTTCTATCTCGCCTCCTGGCTCAACAAGCCCGCCTCCGCCCTGCTGCTGGTACGCCAGCTGTTTCGCCAGCAGGGGCAGACGCTGCCTGTGACCATAGGGGCGCGCATTCCCCTCGCCAGTTTTCAGGACCTGCCGGCCAAGACGGCGGCCCGGCTGGTGCGCGGCCACCTCTACCGAATCGCTCGGGGCAAGGCGGGACGGTTGCAGACCGAGGCCCCCATCGCCCTGCCGGAGGATCGCCGCCTGCTGAAACAGGCCATCGACGGGTGCGAGCTGCTCGGCCAGACCCCGGACGGCCAGCGCATCCTGCTCTATCGTCGCCACGAGCAGAGCCACTCGGTGATCCTGCGCGAGCTGGGGCGCCTGCGGGAGATCGCCTTTCGGGCGGTGGGGGAAGGCTCGGGCAAGCGGCGGGATCTCGATGCCTTCGACGATGATTATCACCACCTCATCCTCTGGGATCCCGCCCGCCTCGACATCATCGGCGCCTACCGTTTCGCCCCGGTGGCCGAACGGCTGGCCAGCAAGGGGCTGGATGGCCTCTACAGCCACACCCTGTTCGGCTTCGAAGAGAAGCTGCTGCCCCGACTGGAACAGGCCATCGAGCTTGGCCGCAGCTTCATCCAGCCCGCCTACTGGGGCAAGCGGGGGCTCGATTACCTCTGGTTCGGCATCGGGGCCTATCTGGCCCGCTATCCCCAATACCGCTACCTGTTCGGGCCCGTCACCCTCTCCGGCAGCCTGCCGCCGGCGGCCAAGGATCTGCTGGTGAGCTTCTATCGCCAGCACTTCGCCCCCACCCTTGCCCTCGCCCCTTCCCGCCGCCCCTATCCCGCCACGCCGACGCTGTTCGAGGGGCGCGATTACGGGGACGACCTCAAGGTGCTCAAGGCCGGGCTCGACAACCTGGGCTGCGCCATTCCCACCCTCTACAAGCAGTACGCCGAGCTGTGCGAGCCGGGGGGGGTGCAGTTCATGGACTTTGGCATCGATCCGGACTTCAACCACTGCATCGACGGCCTGGTGTGGGTGGACGTGAGCCGCATCAAGCCCCACAAGCGGGCCCGCTATATCGGCCTCCCCGCCGGGGAAGCGCTGGCCACCTCTGGCGACCGTTGACCGGCGCTGCAACGAAAGAGGGAGGCCTGCGCCTCCCTCTTTCACATCATGGGTGATGCCGCCTACTCGGTTGCGGGTTTGCGATCCGCATGGCCGAGATCCCGCTCCGGGGCGATGACATCCCGCACCCGCTGCTTGATCTCCTTGGCCTCGGGGAAGCCCTCGTCGGCCACCCTGTCCCACACCAGCACCCCGTCCACCAGGATGCGAAACTCCCCCTTGCTGGCGGGCACCAGGGCCACCTCGCCCAGTTCGCCGTCGAAGGTGGAGAGCAGCTCCTGGGCGAGCCAGGCGGCCCGCAGCATCCAGCGGCAGAGGGTGCAGTAACGGATTTCGATGCGCGGTTTCGCGAGGGGCAAATGGGTGTCTGTCATGGGGTGACTCCGTGAAAATCGGTCAACCAGTGGCGAGCGATGCGCTGCATGGTGGCCTGGGGCAGTTCGTGAAGGCCCGGGGTGGATGCCTGATGGGCCAGTTGGTGCACCCCTTCGATGATCTCCGCCAGCACCAGGTAGACATATTCGCCGATGACGGCGCCGTGGACGAAGTTGACCGCCTCCCCCCGGTTGAGCAAAAAGATGGTGCTGCCGTCCGGCCGGGTCAGGGCCAGCACATGGGGACACACCTCCTCGCTCGGCCAGGGCAGCTGGGCGAGGCTGAAGGCGAATTCGTCATCGGCGGAGGTGACCGAGGCCAGCATGGCGCCGGGGCGCAGGGCCTGCAGATCGGATATATCGAGGGAGCCGTTGCCGGTGGAGCAGATCACCAGCTCGGCGCGGCCCAGGGCCTCGGCCTTGTTCACCAGCTTGAAGCCGTGGGAGAGCGCTTCCACCTGGCGCAGGGCATCCGTCTCCACCAGCTCCAGATGCAGGTTGCGACAGCGCAGTTCCCGGGCTATGCTGCGCCCCACCTTGCCATAGCCGAACAGGGCGGCCTGGCAGACATTGAAGGTACGCCTCAGGGTACGCGCGAGGGACTCCGCGGAGTAGACCACGCTCAGGCCGATCTGGATATCTTCCGCCTGCTTGAGGGGGCTGCGGGCCACCGAGATGACGGGGGCCGCCAGGGACTCCTGTTCGTAGCGCTGATGGCCGTTCTCGGTCATCTCCACCACCCCGATGAAGCGGGCGCCAAAGTGCTCGGCCAGTACCGCCTGGCTCTTGGCGAAGTAGCCGCCGATGTCGAGGATGATGAGCCGCTCGTGGGACATCACCAGGGGGGCAATCTGGGCGATCACCTCACCGGGATCCGAGGTCCAGTGGCGATTGAGGGGCAGCACGGGGTAGTGCTGCTGAGCCCAGGCCAGCGTCGGTCCATGCACGGACTTGGGTTTGGGCAGGATGGCACCGACCCGGCCCACCCGATCGAGCACCTGGATGAAGTCGGGTCTGTCGGGAAGCAGGTGGGTCACCAGCAGGATGCAGAGATCCCCAAGACATCCCTGTTCGGTGAAATGGCGAAAAAACAGATGCTCAGATCCCTGACTGCGCAACTGTGGCCTCCTTAGCGTGCCGCGGGAAAGCAGGCAAACAGAACCCGGCATAGCCGGGTTCTGTGTGTATCCAGATAATTGAAAATCCTTTTTATCCGAAAGCACCATGGGTCTCAATCTTTATCTGTCCAGACTTTGACAAGCCCATCAATTTCTAAGGTAATAGCCTGTTTTTCATGCAGAAATCAGTAAAGTGACGCCTCTGGCCATACCCACCACAGACTCACTCCGGCACCGACGGCCGCCACCAGGATCAAGACCCCCCAGCGAGAGAGTCCCGGGCGCCCGTGCAGGACTCGTTCCAGCAGCGGCAACAACCAGACCGGCAGCAGCACCAGCAGGGGCACTTCCACGTACTGCCAGGCGAGCATCTGCACGAAGGCGAGTGCCAGCCCCAGGGCGGCCGGGGTAACCTTGACCCCTGCAAAGGCGCCGAGCAGAGCACGGAATCCGGCAAACGCGGCCAGGGCCCCCGTCAGCTGGGCGATGAGCAGGCTGCCATCGATGCCGATGACCAGCGCCAGCCAGATGAAGGCCAGGGCGAAGCCGAGCCCCTCCTCGCTGTCACCGCGCCAGCTCGTCCAGCCAGACCAGAGGATGGCGGGTAGCAGGGCCAGCCAGATCCCGGGCTCGCTCGCCAGCACGGAGGCCAGCCCCTGCCACCACACCAGGGCGCCCAGCCCCCCGAACAGCGCGAGGGCGATCCCCTTGTTGGAACCCTGGGTCAGGGCGGGCACCAGCAGGGTCAGCGGCAGCCACTGCCACGCCTTGACCGGCAGGCCATAGGCGCCGCCCAGCAGGCAACCCACCAGCCAGATCCCCAGGGCGCCCCACAGATAGCCCAGCCGCGGCCAGCGCCACGACAGCAAAGCGGCCCCTAAAGGAGCCGCCAGGGTTTGAAGCAGGAGTGCTGCGCCCATTACTTGCGCACGCCTTCAACGAACAGGTTGATGGTCATCTCGTCAGGGATGTTCGGCACCATGTAGTTCACGCCGAACTCGCTGCGCTTGATGGTGGTGGTGGCGTTGAAGCCGCTGCGGTAGCCGCCCCAGGGATCCTTGCCTTCGCCGATGTGGACCAGGTCGAAGGCCACGTCCTTGGAGACGCCGTGCAGGGTCAGGGTGCCCTTGAGTACGCCTTTGTCCTTGGTGCCTTCATAGCCGGTGCTGACGAAGGTCATCTTGGGGTACTGCTTCACGTCCAGGAAGTCGGGGCTGCGCAGGTGCTTGTCGCGGGCCTCGTGGTTGGAATCCACGCTGGCGGCATCGATTTCGAAGCTCGCCTTGGCCGCCGCCGGGTTGGCGTCGTCCATGCTGAAGGTGCCACTGAAGGTGTTGAACCGGCCGACCAGTTCGGAGAAGCCGAGGTGGCCCACCTTGAACTGGACTGTGGTGTGCGCTGCATCGACATCGTAATCGGCAGCCATCAGGGGAGCCGCCATAAACAGGCAGGAGGCCAGCAGGGCCTTGGTCATTTTCATTCCGATCGTTCCTTCATTGGGGGTTCACAACGGTGTCCAAAATGCTAACCTCCTATCGAGAATAGATAATCATCGATTTATTAAAATAATTATCAACCGAGAGTGGAATATGGATCAGATAGCCGCCATGCGCACCTTCATCAAGGTGGTGGAGTGTCAGAGCTTCACCAAGGCCGCCCATCAGCTCGGGATCTCGGTCGCCATGACCTCCAAGCTGATGCAGCAGCTCGAGGAGTCCCTCTCCACCCGGCTGCTGTCGCGCACCACCCGCCAGGTCAACCCCACCGAGGCGGGCCAGTTCTACTACCAGCGCTCCCTGGCCCTGCTGGCGGAGCTGGAAGAGACCCACAGCCAGCTCACCCACAACAACCAGCAGCCCCAGGGCACCCTCAAGCTCTCGGTGCCCATGGATTTCGGCTACCTGCACCTCTCCCCCGCCCTGCCCCTGTTTCGCGAGCGCTACCCGGACTTGAAGCTCGAGATTGAGTACAGCGACCGGCGGGTGGCCCTGGTGGAGGAGGGGTTCGATCTGGCCCTGCGCATCGGCAACCTGCCGGACTCCTCCCTGGTGGCCAAGCCGCTCGCCATGATGAAGATGGTGGTGTGCGCCAGCCCCGACTACCTGGCCCGCCGGGGCAGGCCGAAGACCCCGGAGGATCTCAAGCAGCACGACTGCCTCATCTACACCCTGACCCAGCCGGACTGGGTCTTCAAACGGGATGGGGAGGAGCACAGCATCCGTCCCCAGGGACCACTTCGCGCCAACAACGGGGTGGCCCTGACCCGGGCCGCCTGCGACCACCAGGGCATCATCTTGCAGCCCACCTTCATCGTGGGGGATGCGCTGCGCTCGGGGGCGCTGGTCCCCTTGTTGCTGGAGTGGGAGAAGGGGCAGGTGGGGCTCTATGCCCTCTATCCGCACCGCCGTTTCGTGTCGGCCAAGGTGCGCTGCTTCATCGAATTCGTGCAGGAGCGCTATCTGGCGCCCCACTACTGGGACAGAGAGACCTGAGCCCGGGCTCAGGGGGTGGGCATCAGCTCGGCCACCAGCAGGTGATCCTGCTGGCTCATCTGCCAGCGTGGCAGACGCTGGCGCAAGGCGGCGAGCTCGGCCTCCCCCAGCGCATAGGGCAGGGTGACGTGCAGGCAATGGCAATCCAGCATGGCCGCCAACTGCATCATCAGGGCGAGGTTTGCCTCGTCGCTCTTGTGCTTGTTGATGCGCTTGCCGAGCTCGTGGCGAAAGTGGGTCTCGGGATCCTGGGTCATCGCCTGCCAGCCGTAACCAAAGAGCGGGATGAAGGCGCTGACGATGCCAAGGGCGGTGAGGGGCCGTTTGGGCGGGTGATAGAGGGCATTGAGATCCAGCAGGATGGGGCTTTGATGGGGCTCACGACTGCCGGATAAAATAGTATTGCTCATTGGATTACCCTGTTGATTCCTCTAGACTTCGCCGCATATTTGACCTGACATGCCAACGAGGTGCTGATGCTAAGCGATATCGAGATCTCCCGCCAGTCCCCCCGCCTGCCCATCGCCGAGGTGGCAGCACAGCTCGGCATAGCGGCCGCCCATCTCCACCCCCACGGCCATTACAAGGGCAAACTCGACCTCGCGCTGCTCCATCACGCCCCCACCCGCGAGCCCGGCAAGCTGGTGCTGGTGAGCGCCATCACGCCCACCCCCCTTGGTGAGGGCAAGACGGTCACCACGATCGGCCTCTCCATGGGGCTCAACCACATCGGCCAGCCCAGCATCGCCACCATTCGCCAGCCGAGCCTCGGCCCCGTCTTCGGGGTCAAGGGGGGCGCCGCCGGGGGTGGCATGGCCCAGGTGGTGCCGATGGAGGAGATGAACCTGCACCTCACCGGGGATTTTCACGCCCTCACCGCCGCCCACAACCTGGCCTCTGCCGCCCTGGATGCCCGCCTGTTCCATGAACGCAAACTCGGTGACCAGTTCAGCGCCAGAACCGGTCTGGCGCGGCTCGATATCGACCCGGCCAACATCCTCTGGCCCCGCACCCTGGACATGAACGACCGGGCGCTTCGCCACCTCACCCTCGGCCAGGGCGGCGCTGCCGATGGTGTCGAGCGCCCCGATCGCTTCGTCATCACCGCCGCCTCCGAGCTGATGGCCATTCTGGCGCTGGCCAGGGATCTCAAGGACTTGCGCGCGCGTATCGGCCGCATCCAGCTCGCCCTTGACCAGCGCGGCAAGCCCATCACCGCCGAGCAGCTGGAAGTGGCGGGGGCCATGACGGTGCTGCTCAAAGACGCCCTCAAGCCCACCCTGATGCAGACCACGGAGCAGACCCCTGTGCTGGTCCACGCCGGCCCCTTTGCCAACATCGCCCACGGCAACTCCTCCGTCATCGCCGATCGCATGGCGCTGGGTCTTGCCGACTACGTGGTGACCGAGGCGGGTTTTGGCTCCGACATGGGGCTGGAGAAGTTCTTCAACATCAAGTATCGCCAGTCCGGCCTCGCCCCCGCCTGCGTGGTACTGGTGGCCACGGTGCGCGGCCTCAAGGCCAACAGCGGCCTGCTCGACATCCGGCCGGGCCAGCCGCTGCCGGCCAGCCTGCAAGGGGAAGATCTGCCCACCCTGACAGCGGGGTGCGCCAACCTCGCCTGGCATATTCACAACGCCCGCCGTTACGGGGTGCCCGTGGTGGTCGCCATCAACCGCTTCCCCACCGACAGCGACGCCGAGCTGGCCCTGCTGGAGGCGGCGGCGCGCCAGGCCGGTGCCTGTGGCGTCGCCCTCTCCCGGGCCTTCACTGACGGTGGCGCGGGTGCGGCGGATCTGGCTCACGCCGTGGTGGCGGCCTGCAAGCAGCCCAGTGAGGTCAGGCTGCTCTACCCCGATGAGATGAGCCTTGCCGCCAAGCTCGCCACCCTGGTGGAGTGCGGCTATGGCGGCCGGGGCGTCACCCTCTCGGACAAGGCGCGCCAGCAACTGGCCAGACTCTCGGCAGAGGGCCAGGATCACCTGCCCGTCTGCATGGCCAAGACGCCGCTCTCCATCAGCCATGACCCCGCCAGGAAGGGCGTGCCGACGGACTTCGAGGTGCCCATCGAGGAGGTGAAACTCTGCGCGGGGGCAGGCTTCGTCTATGCCCTGGCGGGCCCCATCATGACCATGCCGGGCCTGGGCAGCCTGCCGGCCTATCGCCATATCGACATCGACGATGACGGGGAAATTGTCGGCCTGAGCTGACGCGCAGGCTGGCAGTCTGCCGTCCCTGAACACCATATCGACATCGACGATGACGGCGACATCGTCGGCCTGAGCTGACGCGCAGGCTGGCAGCCTGCCGTCCCTGAACACCATATCGACATCGACGATGACGGGGAGATTGTCGGCCTGAGCTGACGGCGCCCAGGTCCAGCCAGAAACAACAAGGCCCCGCCGATTGGCGGGGCCTTCTGCGCTGTGCCGGGTGGCAGCAAGACTCAGAGGGTGAAGCGCTGGGTCATATGGTGCAGGGTATTGGCCAGCTTGCTCAGCTCGACACAGGCCTGGGCGGTCTGCTGCGCCCCCTGGGCATTCTCGTCGGCGGCGGTGTGGATCTTGACGATGCTGCGGTTGAGCTCCTCGGTGACCGCGTTCTGCTGCTCGGTGGCGGTGGCGATCAGGGTGTTCATGTCGGTGATCTGGGTGACGGCACCGTTGATGCTGTCGATGCTGCTCCCCGCCTCCCGCGCCAGCTCCACGCTCTCCTGCATCTGCTGACGGCTCAGCTGCATGGCGCTGCCCGCCTCGGCGGTGCGCTCCTGCAACACCTCGATCATCTTGCTGATCTCGGCGGTGGACGCCTGGGTGCGCTGGGCCAGACTGCGCACCTCGTCCGCCACCACCGCAAAGCCACGGCCCTGCTCGCCGGCACGGGCCGCTTCGATGGCCGCATTCAGTGCCAGCAGGTTGGTCTGCTCGGCGATGCCGCGAATCACGTCCAGCACCATGCTGATGCTGGCGCTGTCGGTCTCCAGTTGCTGCACCACGCCCCCGGCCTGCTCTATCTGGCGGGAGACCTGCTCTATGCTGCCGATGGCGCTGCGTACCACCTGGTTGCCCTGGGTGGAGGTGCGGGAAGCCTGCTTGGCCGCCCCCATGGCGTCTGTGGTGTTGCGAGCCACCTCATTGACGGTGGACTGCATCTCGTTCATGGCGGTGGCGACCTGAGAGACCTCTCCCTGCTGGCTTGCCATGCCCTTGGCGGACTGCTCGGAGATGGCGCTCACCTCCTCTACCGCGCTGCTGAGCTGGCTCACCGAGCCGGAGATTTCGCTCACCAGCTCTGCCAGTGCCCCCTGCATCCGGTCGATGGCCGACCCCAGCTGACCCAGCTCGTCGCGGTTGAAGCGGTTGCCGCGGACCCACTCCTGCAGCTCGCCCCGGCCGAGATCCCCGCTCGCGATGCGCTGGGCCTGACGGGCCAGCATGATGAGCGGGTCGCGGATCTGGCGGGTCAGCACCACCGAGAGGGCGACAACCAGGGCCAGGCCGATCACCAGTGCCAGGGTCACGCTCAGTTTGGCGCTGTCAAAGGCGTCCACCACCTCGGCACGGGAACCCACGGAGTAGCCGTGGTTGATGCGGATAAGCTCACCCACCGACTTGGTCAGATTGGTATAGAGGGTGACCCCCTCCCCCATGAAGAGGTGCTGGGCTTCGGCCATCTGTCCCGAGTCCTGCATCTGCCGGATGCGCTGGTGCAGGGCGACATATCGCTCCCAGTCCGCCTTGACGATGTCAAAGGCGCGGCGCTCCTCCCGATCCTCCGCCCAGATGGTGCCATCGTGGGCCACTATCTGGCGCGCAGCCTCTTGCAGGCTCTTCTCGCTCTCATTGCGATAGCGGGCCTTCTGCTGGGCATCGTCCGCCACCAGGAAGACATCCAGTTCGTAGCGGCGCAGGGCATTGATGGTCTCGCCGAGGGTGCTGGTGCGCACGACGGCGGGCAGGATACTGTCGGTAAAGCCGATGGCGGCGCGGTTCATCTTGCTGAATTCAAACAGCGAAAAGCCGCCGATAAAGGCCATCATCAGGCCGAGTACGGCAAAGCCGGCGGTAAGTTTTTTGCCTATCGTCATGGTGTTCATGGCATGTCCTGCATGGGGGAAAACAAGTGGCATTGCTGGGCGCAGGCCTGGCCTGCGCCTTCACTACCCTCCTTGGCAGCACATCTCGTCCCTGTCGGCGCGCACAAGGGCGGGCCTGGGGGTGTCGGCGTCAACCAGACCGTCCGACAACACGGAGAGCCATAGCGACCGACACGGTCACAACTTTAGGTATTTTTCAAAAAAAGTGAGGGAAAGGAGCCGGGGCCTGTCGGCGACAGGCCCCGGGAGCACTACCCTTTCAGACCACCGAGGAACTCGGCGCGGGTGTCGGGCTGGGTCTTGAAGACGCCGCCCAGGGAGGTGGTGGTGGTGTAGGAGGTGGAGTCCATCACGCCACGGGCCTTCACGCAGAAGTGGGTCGCCTTGATGCTGATGGCCACGTCCCTGGTGCCAAGCAGGGTCTGCAACGCCAGCAGGATCTGCTGGGTCAGCCGCTCCTGTACCTGGGGACGACGGGCGAAGAACTGCACGATGCGGTTGATCTTCGACAGGCCAATCACCTTGCCGCGGGGAATGTAGGCCACGTGGGCAAAGCCGTCTATGGTGACGAAGTGGTGCTCACAGGTGCTGGTGAGGCTGATGTCCCGCACCATGATCATCTCGTCCACCTTCATCTTGTTCTCGATCACCGTCACCTTGGGGAAAGTGGCATAGTCGAGGCCGGAGAAGATCTCGTTCACGTACATCTTGGCAATGCGGTGCGGGGTCTCTGCCAGACTGTCGTCGGCCAGATCCAGTCCCAGCGTCTCCATGATGGCGCGCATATGACCTTCGATTTTTTCCTTTTTCTGCTGGCCGCTCAATTCATTGGCCACCAGAGGTGTCTCAAGGCCCTCGGCCTCGAGCGCCGCCCTGACCAACAGGGCTTCCTGGCTTAAGCTCGTCATCGTGTTTCTCTCCCACGCTCAGGGACTGTGCTGGCCTGCGGCATGGTGCCGCGGCGCAATCTTACAGGGCGATTATTGTCATAATTCTGTCTAACTCAAGCCCGGTGCCCGACTTTATGCCAAACCACCCCGTTTTGTCCGCACCGGCCTGCCCATTCGGGGGCAAGGCGCACGGCCGTGCCGCCTCTTCCCCACCTGCCATCCCGCACAAGCCTCGCATTGGTTACCCATCAGGAGGTAATTCAACGGGATAGCGCCCCAGAATCCGATCACACCGGGGCATCTACCCCCCATTACCGCACCTTCGGCCTGCCCATCGGAGCGGATTTTTGGGATAATCCGCCCCCTACACACCAGAGAGGTCATGATGATGGGATTCGATACCGGTGCACTCCTCCCCTTGGACAAGGCCCTGCAAGGGATGCTGGAACAACTCACCTGCTGCTGCGAGACGGAGCGGTTGCCCCTGCCCCAGGCGCTGGATCGGATCCTGGCCGAGGAGATAAGCTCCCCCCTCTTCGTCCCCCCCTTCGACAACGCCGCCATGGACGGCTATGCCGTGCGCCTGGCGGATCTCGCCGCCGGGGTGCCGCTCCCCGTGGCGGGCAAGGCCTTTGCGGGCCAGCCCTATGAGGGGGAGTGGCCCGCCGGCCACTGCATCCGCATCATGACCGGGGCCCCTGTGCCCCCGGGTGTAGACGCTGTGGTGATGCAGGAAGAAACGCAAGCCGGCGACAACGGGATCACTTTCCTGACCCGCCCCGTTGCCGGCCAGAACATCCGTCGCCGCGGCGAGGATCTGGCGCAGGGTGCCCAGGTGCTCGAAAGCGGCCTGCGCCTGAGCCCCAGGGAGCTGCCGCTGCTCGCCTCCCTTGGCATCGCGAACGTCACGGTGCGCCGTCCCCTCAAGGTCGCCATCTTCAGCACAGGGGACGAGCTCAAGCCTCTGGGCACCCCGCTCCAGCACGGGGACATCTACGACTCCAACCGCTACGGGGTCAAGGCGATGCTGAGCCGCATGGGCTGTGAGTGCCTGGACCTTGGCATCATCCCCGATGATCCGGCGGCCCTGCGCGCCGCCTTCTTGCAGGCCGACCGCGAGGCCGATGCCCTGATCACCACCGGGGGCGTCTCGGTGGGGGAAGCGGACTTCACCAAGCAACTGCTCGAAGAGCTCGGGGAAATTGGCTTCTGGAAGCTCGCCATCAAGCCGGGCAAACCCTTCGCCTTTGGCCGGTTGCCAAACGCCTGGTTCTTCGGTCTGCCGGGCAACCCGGTCTCCGCCATGGTCACCTTCGATCAGCTGGTGCAACCGGCCCTGGCCAGGCTCGCCGGTCAGCAGTTTGCACGCCCGCACCCCCTCCAGGCCCTGGCGACAGCGCCGCTCAAGAAGAGCCCGGGGCGCCTGGACTTCCAGCGCGGCATCCTGAGCGTGGGCCCGAATGGCCTCGAGGTGCGCAGCACCGGCTCCCAGGACTCCGGGGTGTTCAGCTCCCTGTCCCGGGCCAACTGCTACATCGTGCTCGAGCAGGAGCGCGGCAAGGTAGCCGCCGGTGAGACGGTCACCGTCGAGCCCTTCTCGGGGCTGCTGCTGTGAGCGAGATCCTGAGCGACGCCGAGCTCCTTCGCTACAACCGCCAGATCGTGCTCAAATCCTTCGACTTCGAGGGGCAGGAGGCGCTCAAGCAGTCACGCGTTCTGGTCATCGGCGCCGGGGGCCTCGGCTGCGCCGCCAGCCAGTATCTGGCGGTGGCCGGGGTCGGCCACCTCACTCTGGTGGATTTCGATCGGGTGGAGCTCTCCAATTTGCAGCGCCAGGTGCTGCACAGCGACGAGCGCATCGGCCAGCTCAAGGTGGAGTCCGCGGCGACGTCCCTGCGCGCCCTCACCCCCTGGCTCGAGGTGGAGACCCACGCCGCCCTCGCTGACGAGGCGCTGCTCGATGCCCTGCTGCCAGGCCATCAGCTGGTGCTCGACTGCACCGACAACGTCGCCATCCGCAACCTCCTCAATCAGCGTGCCCGCCAGCACAAGGTGCCCCTGGTCAGCGGCGCCGCCATCCGGCTGGAAGGGCAGCTCTGCAGCTTCACCTGGCAGGAGGATGAACCCTGCTACGCCTGTCTCAGCGCCCTCTTTGGCGATCAGGCCCTCACCTGTGTCGAGGCGGGGGTACTGGCCCCCGTGGTGGGACTGGTGGGCAGTCTGCAGGCGCTCGAGGCCATCAAGCTGCTGGCGGGCATGGGCAAAAGCTACAGCGGCCGCCTGCTGATGATCGACGGTCTGGGTGGCAGCTTTCGCGAGCTGAAACTGCCCAAACGCCCCGACTGCCCGGTCTGCTCAAGGCCCTGAGCGGCGCCCACAAAAAAGCCGAACCCCGGGGTTCGGCTTTTTTCATTGGGCTGCGGGTGGTCACAAAAAGCCTAGAAGATCCCCTTCGCCTTGACCTTCTTCATGCTCGCCACCTGGTTAGAGAGATCCTCGATGAGGGGCTCGGCCAGCTCGGACGAGCCGGACGCCCGGGCGGGCGGGCTGGCCAGGCGCTGGATCAGGCGGTGCTGCTCGCGAATGAGCCGGGACTGCTCCTCCAGCTGGCGGGAGAGCAGCTGGATGCTGCCCGCAAGGGGGGCCAGATCCGCCTCTCCCCCCGCCGTCGGCAGCTTGCCCGCGATGGCCTCTGCCAGCAGATCGTGATCGAGCGGGGCCGGCAACCCCTGCTTCAACTCGTCCCAGAGCCCGGTGGGCTGCTGCTCGCCGATGCGGCTTACAATCTCGTCCACCAGGCTGTCCGGAAGTGGCGCCGCCGCCTGCTGACCCAGACGCTGAACGATTTCATCCGCCAGCCCCCGGTTGTCTCCCTGCCCCAGCTGGGGAGCCAGCCTGGCCACGATTTCATCGATCAGGGTATCGGTCGCCACGGGCGCACTCCCTTCCCCCAGATCGAAGCCGCAACTGGCGAAGACATGGCGCAGGGTCGAGAGGTTCACCTGCTCCGGGCCGAAGGCATTGGCCATCCCCTTGCACAGGCTCGGTGCCAGCACATACAGGAACATGCCGCTGAGGTAGATGTCCTTGTGAAAACGGCTCTTGGAGAAGTCGAACTCCTCCACGTCGTCCTGGATCTTGCGCGCCCGCTGATACCAGCTTTGCAAGATCCCGGCCGCATAGCGATCAGACTCCAGCGCACCCGGATCCATGAAGATGGAGAAGGTCATGCGCTTGAGTTGACTACTCATCGCCGACCTCGGCCATCACGGGCGCCTCACGGTACACCTCTTCCTCTTCCGTGGTGTAGAGGCAGATCTCCCGCGCCAGGGCGGACTGGGCATCGTCCAGCAGCTCCACCCGCTCCCCCAGGGTCGGATAGGCAGCCTTGATGGCATCGACGATCAGTGACGCGCCGCCACCGACCAGATAGATCCGGTTCGGGTTCTTGGCGAACTTCTTCGCCTCGTGGGCCACCTGGGAGCCGAGCTCGTCGATCTTGTTCTGCATCTTCTCGAGGATCTTCGGGATCTGGCTCTCGTCGTTGACCACGTCCCGCACGAAGCTCATGTCGTGGCGGCGCTTGATGAATTCGTTGGCCACCAGATAGCTCGAATCGCTGTCTGCCGCCGCCAGCGCCTTGCGGGTCGCGTCGGTTACCATGGAGACGCCGATCTCGTTGTTGCCATACACATCGGAAACGTCGTCAAACTCGCCGACGATGATCCCCATGTCCAGGGTGGTGCCACCGCAGTCGATCACCAGCGTCTTGGTGAACTCGTTGCAGCCCGAGCCAATCAGGCGGGAGAGCGCCGCCGGCAGGCTTTCCGGCATCACCTCCACGCTGACGATGTTGAACAGCTCACCCTTGTTGAGGCTGATGGCCCGCATCAGGTTGCGGCGCTTCTTCTCGATCTTCTCCTCGTTGCGCTGGCAGTCATCCGGGTTGTAGAACTCGGTGATGGGCAGGGTCACGGTGATGGCCACATCGCAGGGGGTCACGCCGGTCTGCAACAGGGCATGGTGCACGGAGAGCAAGTTGAGATCGTCGTACTGGTACTCCACGTGGGTGGTGGCCAGGGACTTGTCGGAGGTGGCGTCGTAGGTGTACTTGGTGTTGCCTATCTCGTAGTTGTAGATCTTCTTGTCCTTGCGCAAGGCGGCACTCTTCCAATCCTTGCGAAAGGAGTTGGGGGAGATGATGGTCTTGAGCACCTTGTTCTCAATCCAGCTCACCTTGACGTTGGTTGAACCATCGTCGATGGCCATTTTCATTACTTCAGACATGAGGAAATACCTGTTCAATAGGGCAAGATGGGTCCGATTGCCTTGCCATCTGCCACTGGCAAGGCGATCGGACCAATACATACACGGGGGATCAAGGTCAAAAGGCGACAAGTCTAATGGGTTTCTAAAATCCGGTGAAGCAAATGATTGAACCCGGCGGGATCTTCCGCCGGCCAGGCGTGGTGACCATCCGGGGTGTGGATGGTGGCATTGGGCAGGGAGGCGAACTGCTCCACCCGCCGCGCCAGGGGCAGATAGTCGTGACTGGTGGAGATGATGGCCACCGGCTGCCAGAGGGTGCCGAGACGAGCCCGCACCGACCAGCCGGGCAGCGCCTCCAGCAGCGCCTTGTAGGTCTTCTTTTTGTTGCGCACGAAGCGCCCCCGGAAGGTGTGGCGCACCTGGGCGAGATCGGGGCCGGGAAAGAGCTCGCGACCGAGCCACCACGCCAGCGGCCGCATGCCGAACCAGCGCAGCCACTTGAGGCGCATGGCATAGCGCTCCTGCTCCTTTGGCGTCTCCAGCAGAAATTCGCTGAAGCCGTTGACCAGCACCAGCCCCTGCACCTTGTGGGGCAGTTGCAGCGCCAGCTCCAGCGCCACCATGGCACCGAGCGACAACCCCACTACCCAGGCAGGCTCGGGCTGCTCGTCGAGCCAGCGGGCCACGTCCGCCGCCAGGGTGGGCACGTCAAAGGGCCCCTCCTGCATGCTCTGGCCGTGGCCGCGCAAGTCGATGGCCACCACCCGGTAACGCTCGGAAAAACGCTCGATCTGCGCCTGCCAGTCGAGGCTGGAAGAGCCCAGCCCGTGCAGCAAGAGCAGCAAGGGCCCCTCCCCCGCACTGCGCAGGGCCAAGCCATGGGATTTCATTACCTGATTGCGACGCACCCGTCCCCCCTTTCTCGACGCCATGCCGGCCACTCAGGGCCAGCCAATCCGTACTCCGGTCCCCTGTCTACCCCTCTCCCACCAGGCTCACCGCCTTGATGTAGGCGTAGAGGCGCATGGCCGTCGTCAGGGCGAGCCGCTGCGCGGAGCGGCTGGTGATCCGGGCCAGCAGTATCTGCTGCCCCAGCGCCAACTGCAACAGGGTCTGCCCCGGTCTCACCTCCCGCACCTCCAGCAGCCGGGTCTCGAGGCAGTTGGAGAGGCTGGAGTGCACGATGGGCTCGGTGGCGATCACCAGATCCCGCGCCGCCACCTTGATCTGCAAGGGGCCTGCTTCATCGGGGGCATGCTCCATGGTCACCACCAGGGTCTGCTCCCCGAGTCGCAGGGTCGCCATCTGCTCGTGCTCGTCGTAGTGGGACAGGGTCGCCGAGAGCATGACCCCGACGTCGTCGCGACTGGCCAGCGACAGGTCGGTGCGGGCGAAGATCTCCTCTGGGGTGCCCTGGGCCTCCACCCGTCCCTCTGCCAGCAGCACCAGTCCATCGCAGAGCAGGCTCACCTCCTCCATGGCGTGGCTGACGAAGATCATGGGGATGCCGCTCTCCTGCTGCAAGCCCTTGAGCACGTGGGCCTGATGGATGCGGCTGCGCCTGTCCAGCGCCGAGAAGGGTTCATCCAGAAGCAGCAAGTCGGGCTCGGCCAGCAAGGCCCTGGCCAATGCCACCCGCTGACGCTGACCGCCGGAGAGGCCGTGGGCCGGTTGCCCCAGCAGCTCGGCAAAGCCGAGGCGCGCAGCCAGATCCTCTGGCTGCCAGCGCCCCCTCCCCTTGCGAGCCGCCAGTTGCAGGTTGCCGAGCACGCTCAGGTGGGGGAAGAGACGAGCATCCTGAAACACCAGCCCGATGCGCCGCGCCTCGGGGGGCAGGGCTGCAAGCTCGCGCCCCTGCCAGCGCAGGGCATCGCCCGGGGCCCTGTCGAGCCCGGCGATGATGCGCAGCAGGGTGCTCTTGCCACAGCCCGAAGGACCGAACAGGCCGAGGATGCGGCTGGGGGGCAGTGCCAGATCGCACGCCAGGGTGAAGGGGCCGAAATCACGTCTGGCCTTGAGGTAGAGGTTCATCCGAACAGCCTCCGTTGCCGGCGTTGCAGCACGCCGTAGACCAGCACCAGCATCACCAGGGAGAAGCCCATCAGGCCGCCGGCCAGAATATGGGCGTGGTCGTAGTCCATCGCCTCCACGTGATCAAACAGGGCGATGGAGAGCACCTGGGTCTCCCCGGGAATGTTGCCGCCGATCATCAGCACCACCCCGAACTCCCCCAGGGTGTGGGCAAAGCCCAGCGCCGCCGCCATCACGAAGCTGGGCAGCGTCATGGGCAGGATGATGCGAAAGAAGCGCTCAAACGGGCCCATCCCCAGGGTGGCAGCAGCCTCCAGCTCCTTGTTGCCCATGTTGACGAAGGCGGAGGTGAGGGGTTGTACCACGAAGGGGAGCGAGTAGATGACGGAGGCGATGAGCAGGCCGAGGAAACTGAAGGCGAGCGGGGCCCCGAAGGTCTCCCGCCACCAGCCACCGAGGCCGTACTCCGGGGAGAAGGCCAGTAGCAGATAGAAGCCGAGCACGGTAGGCGGCAGCACCAGCGGCAGGGCCACCATGGCCTCCACCAGGGGGCGCAGCCGGTGCTGGCTGCGAGACAGCCACCAGGCGAGCGGCGGCGACAGCAGCAGCAGGATGGCAGTAGTGCTGGCCGCCAGTTTCAGGGTCAGCCAGACCGCCAGCAGATCCCCTTCACTCATAGGGTCCCCTCTCGGGTGTCGATAAAAAACAGGGCGCCGTCATGACGGGCGCCGCCTTGGGACACGTCAGGCACCGGATCTGGCCAGCACGGGGCTGGCCGGATCCCGGCAGACGCCGGGCGCTTACTGCGGCAGGGCGTAACCCGCCGCCTTGATCTGCGCCTGTCCCGGCCCCTTGAGCCAGGCGACCAGGGCATCCACCGCCGCCCCTTTCTTCAGCACCAGGGCCTGCTGCTCGATGGGGGGATAGAAGCTGGCCGGTACCGCCCAGGCTTCGCCGGTCTTGCCCGCCTCCACCAGGTTGGCCCAGGCGACGAAGCCCAGCTTCGCATTGCCGGTATCGACAAACTGCCAGGTCTGGCTGATGTTGGTGCCGGTCAGCACCCGATACTGCTTGGGATCGATCTTGAGATGAGCCAGGGTCGCCATGGCGGCAGCGCCATAGGGCGCTGTCTTGGGGTTGGCGATGGCCAGCTCCCCCTGCCAGTGGCGCAAGGTGGCCTCGTCGGGAGCAGGCCCCCCCTTCTGCCAGAGGCCGAGCTGACCGATGGCATAGGTGAAGCGTTCGCTCCCCTTGCCTTCCGACTCCAGCTTTTGAGGGGTCGCCACGTCGGCCGAGAGGAAGAGATCGAAGGGCGCACCGTGGGTGATCTGGGTATAGAGCACGCCGGTGGCCGCCGAACTGATGACGACGCTGTGGCCGGTCTTGGCGGTGAACTCCTTGCCGATGCGCTCTATGGTGCCCTTGAAGTTGGCCGCCACCGCCACCTTGACCTCGTCAGCCAGCACAGTCCCGCTGTAAATGCCGCTTGCACCGACTCCCAGCAACAACAGGGATACCCATCTCTTCATTCCTTTGCTCCTTATGTTCCGGCACGGCCGGATCGATTGACGCGAGCCCGAGGCTCACTCCCCTTGTTGCCAGCGGGCCAGAGCGGCGTCATCGCTCGCCCTGGCCTCGACCCAGCGTTGCACCCCGTCGGCGGTCAGCTCTTTCTTCCAGAACGGCGCCCGGGTCTTCAAGAAATCCATGATGAAGTGGCAGGCCTCGAAGGCCGCCTCGCGGTGGGCGCTGCTCACCACCACCAGCACGATCTGATCCCCGAGCAGCAGCTCGCCGATGCGGTGAATGAGGGTGCACTCCTGCAGCGGCCAGCGCCCACGGGCCTCGGCCACTATGTTCGCCAGCGCCTTCTCGGTCATGCCGGGGTAGTGCTCGAGGGCCAGCCCCTTCACATGCTCCCCCTGATTGAAGTCGCGCACCTTGCCGACAAAGCTGACTATCGCGCCTGTGTCCTGCCGGGCAGCAAGGCGGGCATATTCGTCGGCCAGCGAGAAGTCATCCCGCTGCACCAGGATGCGATCGGTCATGGTTGTCTCGCTCATCATCAGCCTCCGGTCACCGGCGGGAAGAAAGCGACCTCATCCCCGTCATGGAGGGGGGTATCCAGCGGTACCAGGGTCTGGTTGACCGCCACCAGGAGCTTGCCGGATTCGAGCGCCAGCGCCCACTTGTCACCCCGCTCGCTCAAGGCGGCGCGAAGGGCATCGGCACTGGCGTAGTCGCAAGGCAGGCTCAGCTCGTCGCAGCCGACCAGCTCACGCACCTGTGCAAAAAACAAAACCTTGATCATGCCTGCTCTCCTTTGGTCGCACCCAGCTGGAAATGACCGGACTTGCCGCCCTTTTTCTCCACCAGACGCACCTGCTCGATCACCATGTCCTTTTGCACCGCCTTGCACATGTCGTAGATGGTCAGGGCCGCCACCGAGGCGGCGGTGAGCGCCTCCATCTCCACCCCGGTCTTGCCCGAGAGCTTGCACAGGGTACGGATATGGACCCGATTGTGCGCCACCTGGGGGGCTATCTCGACCTCCACCCGGGTCAGGGCCAGGGGATGGCACAGGGGAATGAGGTCGGCGGTCTTCTTGGCCGCCATGATGCCGGCGATGCGGGCGGTGGCGAACACGTCCCCCTTGTGGTGCTGACCGCTCAGGATCAACGCCAGGGTCTCGGGGGCCATGGTCACGAAAGCCTCGGCGCGGGCCTCGCGTTCGGTCACCTGCTTGTCGGTGACATCCACCATGTGGGCCTCGCCGCTCTGGTTGAGATGGGTCAGGTTCATCTATGCACCTATCGAAAAATAAGATGGATGATCCGGGTTTACTCCCGGGATCACAGATGGGTCACGAAGTTGCACGGCCGGGTACGGGCGTCGAGCTGATCCCGGATAAGCTGTTCCCAGCCCAGACGGCAGGCGCCGGTGGAGCCGGGCAGGCAGAAGATCAGGGTGCGATTGGCGAGCCCTGCCAGGGCACGGCTCTGCATGGCGGAGCCTTTTATCTCGGCAAACGAGAGCTGGCGGAACATCTCGCCAAAACCCTGCACCGTGCGCTCGAACAGCACGCCGACCGCCTCGGGCACCCGGTTCTGCTCGTTGAAGCCGGTGCCGCCGTTGATGAGCACCACCTGGACTCCCTCGTCGGCAATCCACTCGCTCACCTGGGCGCGGATGCGAAACAGGTTGTCTGGGCAGAGCGCCCGGTCGGCCAGCACGTGGCCGGTCTGGGTCAGGGCCTCGACCAGATAGTCCCCCGAGCTGTCATCGGCAGCGGTGCGACTGTCGGAAACCGTCAGGACGGCGATCTTGAGAGGGATGAATTCGCTGTGTTTGGGTGCCATTGGGGCCATTCCTGTCAATCATTGACCACGAGAGGATGAGGTGAACGCGCCGCACCGTGGTGCCAGCCATGAAAGGAGCCGGTGGGTGCCGCGTTGCCGGGAAGGGATTCTATCAAAAGATGTCTGGCTGGGGGGCGTCATTGCCCATTAATCTCGAAGGCCGCCGGATCCCGGGGATCCGGCGGCCTTCCCATCAGAAGCCTGGCACCCCTTTCATGTCAGGCAGTTGGTGCGCAATCCCCTTGTGGCAATCGATGCAGGTGTTGGCCCCGCTTGCCAGGTTGGTGGAGTGCATCTGGGCGGCTCGACGCCCTTGCAGGGAGAAGTCCATGTACTCGAAGTTGTGGCAGTTGCGGCACTCGCGCGAATCCGTCTCCTTCATCCGCTGCCACTCCCGCTCGGCCATCTCCCGCCGGTGGGATTCAAACTTCTCGCGGGTATCCACCTTGCCGGTGATCATGCCCCACAGCTCCTTGGAGGCCTGCACCTTGCGGATGATCTTGTAGGTCCACTCGTGGGGTACGTGGCAATCCGGGCAGCTGGCCCGCACGCCGGAGCGGTTGGCGTAGTGGATGGTGTCGCGGTACTCCACGAACACGTTGTCCTTCATCTCGTGGCAACCGGTGCAGAAGGCCTCGGTGTTGGACGCTTCCATGGCGGTGTTGAACCCGCCCCAGAAGATGACGCCACCAAAGAAGCCCATCAGCAGGATGACCCAGAGGGCCGCCTTCGACGGTGACTTGAAGGTGGTCCACAGACGCTTCACAAAGCCGGGTAATTTCATCTATGGGTTCCTCAGTTCAGCGCTTCAACCGGTTTGAAGGTATTGTTCACCAGCGGCTTGGCATCCGCTTGCGGCACGTGGCACTGCAGACAGAAGTAGCGACGCGGAGAGACTTCGCCCAGGGTCATGCCGTCGCGGGTCTCGAAGTGGGTGGGGCTTATCTTGGGGGCCTTCATGGCACTGGCGTTCTTGAAGCTGTGACAGGCCAGGCACTTGTTGACCTTGTTGTCCACTTCATAGTTGCGGGTGTCGTGGGGGATCAGCGGGGGCTGGTGCATGTACTGGCGATCGTAGAGGTCGCCATCCTTGCGAAAGTTCTTCATGGGGGCCGCGTCGGCATCCGTCACCAGATCCGTGCTTCCCCGCTCCGACTTGATGCCCCCCGTGCTGTTGGTGATCTCGGGGACGGCCGCCATCAAGGAACCCGCCATCAGGCAGGCCAGCATTGCTCCAATCAGCTTCTTCATTATGTGTTCTCCGACGTTTTCTCTGCCTTGACGGCAAAACCTACAGTGATTTCAAAAACTTGCTCCGCGCAGACATCGATGCAACGGCCGCAGTTGGTACACTCCTGAGCCGCAATCAAGGGCCCGTGACCACGCCTGGCACCGTGAACGGGGCCGCGCAGGATGGGGCGTTCCGGGCAGACCGCATAGCAATCCATGCAGTTGCTGCACCGCTCGCGCCCCGAGGCTGCAATCTTGATGAACCCGACCCGGTTGACCAGGGCATAGAAGGCCCCCACCGGACAGAGGTGGCCGCACCAGCCCCGCTCCACCACAAAAAGGTCGAACAGGAACAGCACCGCCAGCAGGCCCCAGCCCGCCCCCATGCCGAACAGCAGGCCCCGCAGGGTGAGCGACACCGGATTGACCAGCTCCCACACCAGCACGCCTGTGATGGCCGGCGCCACCAGCACCATGGCCAGCAGCCAGTAGCGGGTAGCGCGGTTGAACTGACCGTTGCCCTTGAGCCCGAGCCGCCCCCTGAGCCAGGCGGCGGCATCGGTGACCAGGTTGACCGGACAGACCCAGGAGCAGAACACCCGCCCCCCGGCCAGCCAGTAACCCGCGAGCACCAGCCCGGCCCCGAGCCAGAGGGTGGGGATGGGCCACTGGCCCGCCGCCACCGACTGCAACAGGGTCAGGGGATCCGTGAGGGGCACCGTCTCCAGCAGCAGCGAGCTGGAGAGGTTGCCCTTGAGGATCCAGATGCCCGCGAGCGGCCCCAGCAGGAACAGCCCCAGCACCCCGAACTGGCAGAGCCGGCGCAGCAGCAGGAAGCGGTGGGCACGCCACCAGCCCAGCCTGGCCGTGGCCTCGGCTCCCGGATACCGACTCATAGCCCCTCCGGTTTGCGGGTCGGCAGGGTCAGTCGCTCACCGATAAGGGACTTGCCCGCCTTCTCCTTCTCTTCCCAGCCGAGCCGGTAGTGGTGACCCAGCTCCCCCTTGGCAAGCCCGCGAGGCACCACCTTGATGGCCGCCTCCTCCAGCACGCAGGCGTGCTCGCACTTGCCGCAGCCGGTACAGAGATCGCTGTGCACCGTGGGCAGGAACATGGCGTGCTTGCCGGTGCGCGGGTTGTGCTGCAGCTCCAGGGTAATGGCCTTGTCGATGAGGGGGCAGACCCGGTAGCAGACGTCGCAGCGCAGCCCCAGGTAGTTGAGGCAGGTCTCGTGATCGATGAGCACCGCCACCCCCATCCGTGCCTGATCGATGTCGGTCATGGTCTGATCCAGCGCCCCGCTCGGGCAGGCCACCACGCAGGGGATGTCGTCACACATCTCGCACGGGACGGCGCGCGCCTTGAAGTAGGGGGTGCCGGTGGTCACGGGTTCAAACAGCCGGGCGAGCTTGAGGGTGTCGTAGGGGCAGGCCAGGGCGCAGAGCCCGCAGCGCACACAGGCGCCGAGAAACTCGGCCTCGTCGAGGGCCGCCGGCGGGCGCAGCGCCTGGGCAGGCAAAGCCTGCACCTGCTGGCGCGCCATGCCGCCGAGCCCCACGCCAAGCAGGCCCACACCGCAGGCCCCCTTGGCCATGTCGGCCAGAAACTGGCGCCGACTACGACTCATCTCGCGCTCCCCCGCCTTATGCCTTGACGACCTTGACGGCGCACTTCTTGTAATCCGTCTCTTTGGAGAGCGGATCGGTGGCGTCCAGGGTCAGCTTGTTGACCAGCTGGCTCGCGTCGAAGAAGGGCATGAACACCAATCCCTTGGGCGGACGGTTGCGGCCGCGGGTCTCGACCCGGGTCTTCACCTCGCCCCGGCGGGAGGAGACGATTACCTCTTCGCCACGGCGCACGCCACGGGCCTTGGCATCTTCCGGGTGCATGAAGAGCACCGCATCCGGGAAGGCGCGATAGAGCTCGGGGACACGGCGGGTCATGGTGCCGGTGTGCCAGTGCTCCAGCACGCGACCGGTGGAGAGCCACATGTCGTACTCTTTGTCCGGTGCCTCGGCGGCGGGTTCATAGGGCAGCGCGAAGATCACCGCCTTGCCGTCGGGTTTGCCGTAGAAGCGCACCCCTTCGCCCGCTTTCACGTAAGGGTCGAACCCTTCGCGGTAGCGCCACAGGGTCTCCTTGCCATCCACCACAGGCCAGCGCAGGCCACGGGCCTCGTGATACTGATCGAACGGCGCCAGATCGTGGCCATGGCCGCGACCGAAGGAGGCGTACTCCTCGAACAGCCCCTTCTGGACGTAGAAACCAAAGTGCTCGGCCTCGTCGTTCAGGGCCCCCTTGCTCTGCTCTTTCGGGAACTGGTTCACCTGGCCGTTGGCATAGAGCACGTCGAACAGGGTCTTGCCCTTCACTTCCGGCATCTTGGCAATCAACTCAGCCGGCCACACCTCTTCCACAGTGAAGCGTTTGGAGAATTCCATCAGCTGCCACAGGTCGGACTTGGCCCCTTCCGGTGCCTTCACCTGCTGGTGCCAGAACTGGGTGCGACGTTCGGCGTTGCCATAGGCCCCCTCTTTCTCCACCCACATGGCGGTGGGCAGGATGAGGTCGGCCGCCTGGGCGGTCACGGTCGGATAAGGGTCGGAGACCACGATGAAGTTGGCCGGGTTGCGATAACCGGGCAGCGCCTCTTCGTTCATGTTCGGGCCGGCCTGCATGTTGTTGTTGCACATCACCCAGTAGGCGTTGAGCTTGCCGTCTTTCAGCATGCGGTTTTGCAGCACGGCGTGGTAGCCCACCTGCTCCGGGATGGTGCCTTCCGGCAGCTTCCAGATCTTCTCGGCGATGGCGCGGTGTTTGGGATCCGTGACCACCATGTCCGCCGGCAGACGGTGGGCGAAGGTACCCACTTCACGGGCGGTACCACAGGCGGAGGGCTGGCCGGTCAGGGAGAAGGGGCCGGAGCCTGGCTGGGAGATCTTGCCGGTCAGCAGGTGGATGTTGTAGCAGAGGTTGTTGGCCCAGACGCCGCGGGTGTGCTGGTTGAAGCCCATGGTCCAGTAGGAGACCACCTTCTTGTCTGGATCCGCATAGATCTGGGCCAGCTTCTCGAGCTTGTCCTTGGGCACGCCGGAGAGCTTGGAGACGGACTCCAGATCGTAATCCGCCACGAACTTGGCGAAGTCCTCGAAGCTCATGGGGGTGGAGTCGCCGCTGTCCGGGTTCTTGGCCTTTTGCTGCAGCGGGTTGGTGGGACGCAGGCCGTAGCCGATGTCGGTCACCCCTTTGCGGAACTGGGTGTGCTTGTTGACGAACTCCCAGTTCACCTTGTCGTTCTGGATGATGTAGTTGGCGATGTAGTTGAGGATCGCCAGATCGGTCTGGGGGGTGAACACCATGCCGTTGTCCGCCAGCTCGAAGCTGCGGTGCTCGAAGGTGGAGAGCACGTGCACCTGCACATCCTGGTGGGACAGACGGCGATCGGAGATGCGCGACCAGAGGATGGGGTGCATCTCGGCCATGTTGGAGCCCCACAGCACGAAGGCGTCGGCCTGCTCGATGTCGTCGTAGCAGCCCATGGGTTCATCCATGCCGAAGGTACGCATGAAGCCCACCACCGCGGAGGCCATGCAGTGACGGGCATTGGGATCCAGGTTGTTTGAGCGCAGGCCTGCCTTCATCAGCTTGGCGGCGGCATAGCCTTCCCAGACGGTCCACTGGCCGGAGCCGAACATGCCGACGGCGGTCGGGCCCTTCTCTTTCAGGGTCGCCTTGAACTTCTCGGCCATGATGTCGAAGGCCTGATCCCAACTGATGGGGGCGAAGTTGCCGTTCTTGTCGAACTTGCCGTTCGTCATGCGCAGCATGGGCTGGGTCAGGCGATCCTCCCCGTACATGATCTTGGAGAGGAAGTAGCCCTTGATGCAGTTCAGGCCACGGTTGACCGGTGCATCGGGATCCCCCTGGGTCGCCACGACGCGGCCAGCCTGGGAGCCCACCAGCACGGAGCAGCCGGTCCCGCAGAAGCGGCACGGCGCCTTGTCCCAGGTGATGGCGGTCTTGTCGGTACTGGTGATCAGATTCGCCGCCAGAGTGGGGGCACTGACACCTGCCACGGCAGCGGCTGCCGCCACCGCATTGGCCTTCATAAAGTCGCGTCGACTCAGCTTCATGACATATCCTCGCATTGCTTAATCACATCAATGACAGCCATTGTGACGAGCCGCGCTGGCTCAGCTCCATGGCGCTTTATTCCTTTGCTCTGGGCTTTTCGTTCATCGAACGCAGACAACAGACCCGGCATCCCGTGTATTACCCGTGGCGGTCAGCGAACGACTCTTGCGCTTCTGCCACATGACGCCTTATTCCCCATCTTCGGCGTCCATTTCATCGAACTGGTGGTAGATCAGGGCCGCAGAGAGCACCCCGGGCAACCCCTGAATGGTGTCGATGGCCGCCATGATGGGGCGCTGGCTCGGCCCCTCCAGGGTCACCACCAGCTTGCCCTCCTCGCTGACGGCGTGGATCTCGGCCCCGTCCAGGGTCGCAATCCGCTCTGCCAGGGCGTGGCGCAGATCGGGCTGGGTCAGCACCACCAGGCTGGATACATGGAACTCTTCTCGCGTCATATCACCGTTTTCCAACTTGTTCGTCTCTTGGGTCATCGCGAAGCCTCGCCACGAGACAGACCGATGCTGATGCTGCCCACAGGGCAATCCGCCACGCAGGCCCCGCAGCCGTTGCACGACTCGGCATGGATGCTGGGGGTGGGTACGCGCCCCAGCCGGGGGGAAAAGCGGATGGCCTGCTGCTCGCAGCTGTCCTGACAGCGCTGGCAGAACACCTGGGCAGTGGCCAGACAGCCCGCCTCGATATGGGCCACATACTCCCAGGGTGTCTGGGTTGTCGGCCTGAACACCGGCGCCTGGCAGGCGCTGACGCACTCGGTGCAGAAGGTGCACTCGCCGCGGTGAAAATCCACCGTGGGGAAGCCTCCGTCTCCCTTGATCAGGATCTGCTCCGGACAGGCCGCCAGACAGTCGCCGCAGCGGGTGCAGCCGGCCACGAACTCGTCCCAGGAGACGGACCAGGGCAACTGGATCCCGGCCTTGGGGGCGCTCAGGCGTCCCCGAAACAGGCCTCTGCGTGACAAGTTGACCCCGTCGGTCATATCGACTCCTCTTTTCGGGGACGGATGCCCCCGCGCGGATCCCGTGACTGGCATTTTCAATACCAATTATAAGCGTGGGTGTATATTGCGGCCCTGACAAGTCAGGGGATATACCACCAGGGAGATAAACAGGGGGGATTCTTGCGCTGGATCAAACCCTTGGCGCAATTAGACACAGCAGGGGCAAGGTAAATTACCCCTATGTGAGGATTGATAATTAATCGAAGGTTATTTGAAGTGCACGGCGGCTGTCAGCCGCCGATGGAGGCCAGGTGGGGGGTCATGCCTGCATTGCCTTCATGGAGGCGATGGGTGGCGGCCTTACCGGTCAGCGCCTGGCGAATACGCCATTGCAGCGCCTCCTGCTGGCTGTCATCGGTGAGCAGATCCCGCAGTTCCACCCCGTTGTCGCCAAAGAGACACAGGTGCAGCTTGCCCTTGGAGGAGACCCGCAGCCGGTTGCAACCGGCGCAAAAATCCTTGCTGTAGGGCATGATGAGCCCCACCCCGCCCCTCGAGTCCGGATGCGTGAACACCTGGGCAGGGCCATCATCCAGGCCGCGCAGCTGCTGCACCCAGCCGCTCTCTTGCAGGCGCTGCTTGATGAGTTCACCGCTGGTATGGTGATCGCGAAACAGGGCGTCCATCTCGCCGGTCTGCATCAGTTCGATGAAACGCAGCTCGATGGGTTTGTCGCGGATCCAGGCGAGGAATGTCTCGAGCTGATGATCATTGAGCCCCTTGAGCAGCACGGCGTTGATCTTGACCGACCGAAATCCGGCACTCAGGGCGGCGTCTATCCCCGCCATCACCTCCGCCAGCTTGTTCTCGCCGGTGATCTGGTGGAACTGACGGGGATCCAGGCTGTCGACGCTGACGTTAAGGGCCGTCAGCCCCGCATCGAACCACTCGCGGGCACGCTCCTTGAGGCGATACCCGTTGGTGGTCATGGCCACCTTCTCGATGCCGGGGGTATTGGCCACGGTCTCGATGATGGCCGTGAAGTCGCGGCGCAGGGAGGGCTCGCCTCCGGTCAGACGCACCTTGCGCGTCCCCATGGCGGCAAACCCGGAGACGACGCGACGGATCTCCTCCAGGGAAAGGAAGGACTGGCGCCCCTCACCATCTCCTTTCGGCGGCTGATAGCCGTCCGGCAGACAGTAGGTACAGCGGAAATTGCAGACGTCGGTGACCGACAGACGCAAATAGTAAAAGCGACGGGAAAAACCATCTTCAAGTGGCAACATAAACACCTTTCCAAATACGGGAGGCCAGGGCATTTCTTTCCTGACCCTTTCAGCTCGAACATCGGCTGACGGCGATCTCCCCCTATCTCAATGACTTAGGCAAAATCGCTCGGAGTTCATCTAGTTTTTCGATGCTAGCACAACTTGGAGTACACTCCCATGCTACTTTGTGGGGTCTTTGTGGGTGAAAAGGGAGCCGGTCGGCATGGGAAAATGGTTCAGAGTGCAGTCGGTCAGCAGCGCCATCGGTCGCTCCATGGTGCTGATCCTGTTCATGGCCAGCCTGATCGCCGTGGTGGCCATGGTCACCCTCTTCTATTCGGTTCCCGATGCCAAGGCCATCAACCTGTCGGGATCCCTGCGCATGCAGGCCTACCGCATGGCCTATGAAATCGAGAAGGATCAGGTCGTCCTCGGCCGGCTCGCCCAGTTTGAACAGACCCTTCATGCCCCCGAGCTGCAGGAGACCCAGCGCTGGATCACGCCCGCCTCACTGCGCCGCACCTATGGTGAAGTCCTGCTGCAATGGCAAGTGATGCGCGAACACATCGAGAATGCCACCCCCAGCCGTTATACCGACAATACGGAACAGTTCGTCGCCGCCATCGATGACTTCGTCAACCAGATGCAGTACCACGTGGAGTTCAAGGTGCGCATGCTGGCGCTGGCAGAGGGGTTGGGTCTGCTCGCCATCATCACCATCGCCTGGTGCACGGTGCGCTTCACTCGCCAGCAGGTGGTGGCGCCCCTGAATCAGCTGGTCTATTGCGCACGCCAGATCCAGCGTCAGGAATTCGATCTCACCCTGCCCCCTCACTGTGAAAACGAGCTGGGAGAGCTGTCGGGGGCGTTCGCGACCATGGCCGACGAGCTTGGCAAACTCTACCGGGAGCTGGAAAGCAAGGTGGAGGAGAAAACGGCCAAGCTGCAACAGGCCAACGACACCCTCTCCTTCCTCTATTCCACCGCCCAGAAACTGCACGCGGCGCCCCTCAGCCGCCGCACCCTGCAAAAGCTGCTGGAGCGGGCCGCCGCCCACCAGCACATCGAGTACATCCGCCTCACCCGCTTCGAGCACAATGCGATGCCGGTCTACATCACAGGGCGAAAGGGGTGGCCGGGGGATCTGGACGCCGTGGTGAGTTTCTACCTGCAGATGGATGACGAGGAGTACGGCCGGCTCGACATGATAAGCGGCCACCCCATCGACGAGCGGCTGATGAAGAACTTCTCCATGTTGCTGGCCCAGGTGCTGCACAAGGATCAGACCCTGCTGCAGCACCAGCGCCTGCTGCTGATGGAAGAGCGCGCCGTCATCGCCCGTGAACTGCACGACTCCCTCGCCCAGGCCCTCTCCTACCTGAAGATCCAGGCCACTCTGCTCAAGCGCTCCTTCGCCAAGGGGGACAGGGCCAAGACCGAGGCAGCCATGGAGCAGATCGACGAGGGACTCAGCAATGCCTATACCCAGTTGCGCGAACTGCTCGGCACCTTCCGCCTCAGCATCGGCGATGCCAACCTGGGTGAAGCCATCGCGGTCATGCTCGAGCAGCTCAAACCCCAGACGCACGCCGACATCAGGCTCCAGTACGGACTGACGGACACCGACCTTGAAGCGGGGCAGCACATCCACATCCTGCAGCTGATCCGTGAGGCAGTGCTCAATGCCATCAAGCATGCCAGCGCGCGGCACATTGACGTTAGCTGTGAGACCCTGGCTGATGGTAACATCCAGGTTCAGATTGCAGACGATGGTGTTGGAATAAGGGGCGCAAGCTCGGCGGTGAATCACTACGGTCTCAGCATCATGAATGAACGCGCCAGCAAATTGCGCGGCCAGTTGACCATCAGTGAACCGCCCTCCGGGGGCACCCGCATACACCTGACCTTTCCCACCAGCCTAACAAGAGACGCCTGATGGACGAGATGAAATACAGTGTTCTGGTCGTGGATGACCACCCCCTGATGCGCAAGGGAATTGTGCAACTGCTGGAGTTGGAAGATAACATCGACGTGGTTGGCGAGGCTTCCAACGGCACCGACGCCGTGGCCATGGCCAAGGAGTCCGAACCGGACCTCATCCTGCTCGACCTCAACATGAAGGGGTTGTCAGGTCTCGATACCCTCAAGGCGCTGCGGGCCGAAGAGGTGACTTCCCGCGTGGTGATCCTGACCGTCTCTGACGCCCGCCAGGATGTGGTTGCCCTGCTCAAGGCAGGCGCGGACGGATATCTGCTCAAGGACACCGAGCCTGACATGCTGCTGGCCCAGCTGGCTGACGTGATGACCGGCAAGCAGATCCTGAGCGAGCCGCTACGTCCCTATCTCGAGAACATCTACGAGCTGGACCACCTGCAGCAGAAGCTGGAGAGCCTGACCCGACGCGAGATGCAGATCATGCGTGAAATCGCCAAGGGGTTGTCCAACAAGCAGGTCGCCTCCGTGCTCCATATCTCCGAGGGAACCGTCAAGGTCCACGTCAAGAGCCTGCTGAAAAAGCTCGAGGCCCAAAGCCGCGTCGAAGCAGCCGTCATGTACCTGGAACAGCGCAACTGAGGTCCCGGCCTCCTACCAGCAAGGGGTCACCATCCGTGCCTCCTTGCTGGCCCCCTCTTCTTTTCCCCAAATGGCGCGGAACCCGGTGCTCTATTGAGTAGATGGATTATTATTTTCATGACATCGCACGGGAAGGAAACATCGACATGACCTTTGAGCAGATAGAGCTGGTCCAGAAAGCCTGGGGCAGGGTGAGCGCCCTGAACGACAGCTATGTCCAGGAGGTGTATGAAGAGCTGTTCAGATTGTCCCCCGAACTCAGGGCCCTCTTTCCCCCACATCAGGAGCTGCCTGTTGCCAAGGTGTCGGACACCCTGAACACCGTCATCACCAGCCTCTCCCAGCTGGATGCACTGGGTTTCATCATTCGCGATCTCGGCAGGCGTCACCAGCGATTCAACGTTCAACCCCACCAGTTTGCGCTGCTCAAACAGGCGCTGACCCAGGTACTGGCACGGCGTCTCGGCAGTGGTTTTACCCCGGCACTGGCACTGGCCTGGTCGCAGATGTATGACGAGATAGCCGCCCTGATGCTGGACGGCATGACACAGCACACCGAATTGACCACCTGATCCCCTGGCCTTTGCCCCCAATCGCTGAATGGGTCTGTAACAGGCATTTTGCATGAATCAAATTTGCAATATGCGAAAATAGACTCATTCTGCACACGGGGCATGTTCGGCGCCCTAACACCTCACCTGAATCCCTTTCGCACTACCTTGCTTGCATTCGCGACATCAAATCACAATAGATTGATTTTAAATGGATATTAAAAATAACCACGGGAAATATCTCACCCCTTCGCCACGCCACCTCTCTCTGGCACGGTCACTGCATTGTCACATTCAGCAATGACTGATTAGGAGGATGGAACATGAAACTTCAACAACTGGCACTGTTCCCCTTGCCGTCCCATATTCTGCCCGGCGGCAAGCTCCCCCTTCGCCTGTTCGAGCCGCGCCACCTGCAGATGCTCAAGGAGTCCTTCCTCGAGGATCGGGGTTTTGGCATCGTGATGGAAGAGACTACCAGCACGGGTACCTGCGGACGGATTCTCCCGGTCGGAACCCGCGTCAAGGTGACTGATTTTTATACCCTCAACGACGGTTTGCTCGGGGTCACCGTGCTCGGCCTTGAACGCTTCTGCATCCACGAGATGGAAACGGATGACGCAGGCCTCAGGCACGCCCAGGTCGAGCCACTGCCCAACTGGCCGAGTGCGGATTCTGATGTCAGCGACAACCAGCTGGTCAGCCGATTGAGAGAGGTCTTTGCACAATACCCGGAACTGGATGAGCTCTACCCGGACAAGCAGTTCGACGATGCAGCCTGGCTCTGCCAACGCTGGCTCGAGATCCTGCCCATGCCGATCTATGAAAAACAGATGTTGATTGCCAAACAGAACAGTGAAGCGGCGCGCCAGTTCTTGCGCCGACTGATCGCACAGTGAGTCAAAGAGTGAGTCAACGGTTGGTTTGCAAAACGCGAATTCTCGGCACTGCATTCTTATAATGAAAAAATGAGAATTGCATTTTGCAATCACGGTAGCGATAAATAACACACAATTCAGCTACAGGCCGCAAATAACAGGTTTTGAAAAGTTGGCACGACTTTTTCATATAAAACCGTACAACCCGATTTATCCCGTGCTCTCTTCAGTATTTGCTGAAGAATTGGTCAACCACCAGGTTGACCATTTTTTTTACCCAAAATCGGCCGGCATCACCTGCAATGGCGGAGCAGGCAGCTTCGCAGCCTGGCAAGACTGATGGGTTTGGCCAGAAAATCGTTCATGCCCTGGGCAAGGCAGCGGGCCCTGTCCTCCATCATGGCATTGGCCGTCAGCGCGACGATGGGCACCTCGCACCCCATGTCCCGCAGGCGCCGGGTCGCCTCCAGCCCATCCATCTGCGGCATCCGCATATCCATCAGGACAAGGTCCGGCTGCTGCTTCGCCACCTGTGCCAGGGCTTCCAGACCATTGCCTGCCAGCCTCACCCTGCACACCAGCTTCTGCAGCATCAGGGATACCACCAGTTGATTGACCGGACTATCTTCCACCACCAACACATCCAGCTCCAGTCTGGCGCACTCTTCACTGCCGGGGGCGGTGGCCGGAGCACAGGGAGAGGCCATCCCGGGCAGCTCGAACCAGAAGCAGCTTCCCAGCCCAGGCGTGCTCTGCACGCAAATGTCTCCCCCCATCAGCTGCACCAGCCGCCTGCAGATGGCCAGTCCGAGCCCCGAGCCGGAGAAGCGGCGGGTTGCCGAACTGTCGACCTGATAGAAGGGTTCGAACAGCAACGCCTGATCCTCGGTGGAGATGCCGATCCCCGTGTCGCTGACCATGACCCCCAACTTTTCCTCCTCCCAGGTCAACGCCAGACGCACGCTGCCGGCGGAGGTGAACTTCACGGCATTGCCAAGCAGGTTGCCTATCACCTGGGAGAGGCGGACGGCATCCCCTTGAAGGCGTTCGGGGAGCGTCTCATCCAGATGCCAGTGCAGAGTGATGCCCTTGGCACTGGCCTGTGCCTGCAAGGGCTCCACCAGGGCACGGCACAGCTCGGCTGGCTGAAAGGGTTCACAGTGCAGCGTCAGGGTATGTGACTCTATTTTCGAGAAATCGAGCACATCGTCGATGATGGTCTGCAACAGATGCGCAGAGTGGGTGGCATGGCCGATGAGGGTCTGTTGCGGAGTGTCGAGCCGGCCGTGCTGCAGCAGATCCAGCATCCCCAGCACGGCGTTCATGGGAGAGCGGATCTCGTGGGTCATCATGGCGAGGAACTGGGATTTGGCACGGTTGGCCGTCTCGGCATCGTCCCGCGCCCGCGCCAGCTCCTGCTCGCGGCGGATCTGGCTGCCTATCTCCCGCGCCGTGCCCCGATAGCCAAGGAAGCGGCCACCGTCATCATGACAAGGCTCCGCATTGATCTCCATCCAGCAAGGCCCGCCCGCCAGCATCACCTGGGCCCGCATTCCCCGCACCGGCAGATGGTGGGCGATCAGGTGCCGGTAGTGGCTCCAGGCCGGGTCCTGCTTGTCGTGGGCAAAATCATAGAGGCTTCTCCCCGTCTGGCGGGCCAGCACTTCCCCCTGATAGCCAGGGGCAGAGACATAGCTGAGCCTGTGCTGGGGATCGGTCTCCCAGAACCAGTCGGAGGCCATGGCGGCAAAACTGCGAAAACGCTGTTCGCTGGCCTGCAGGGCCAGGGTCTTGAGGTCAACCTGTTCTTGCAGGCGAGCCCGATAGGCGATGTTGACCAGGGCCTGGGAGATGAGCGGGCGACAACGCTGCATCGCTGCCTTGCTCTTGAGATCGAAGGTGCCCGCCACGCTGTGTCGGCAGATGAGCACACCGGAAAACCCCGGTCCCTGCAAGCCTGTCATCATGACGCTGGCCCAGCCCGGCGCCCCCGCCAGCGGCGCCAGCTCAGGCAGTTGGGCGGGATCATAGATGACCAGGGTCTCCCCCTCGATGGCCCTGGAGAAGAGCGGTGTCAGCGACCAGGTCCGGCCCACCTCGTCCGGCTGGGTGCTCAGATGGGTGCTGCCCCCTACGGCCTCCCAGGCGACCACGTCCGCCTGTTCGAATCCGATAAAGGGCTTGAGAGCAAGAATGAGACTCTCCAGTACCTGCTCCAGACTCTGGGCCTGTGCCAGGGTCGCCACCCCGCACAGCAGGGCTTGGGACTCCTCCCGATATCTGGCCTCCCGCTCCCGGCAACGCATCAGCTCCACCAGCGTGGTTTGCAGTTTGTCACCCAGGGTTTCGAGTTCGCTATTGCCTATCATCTTGAATCCAGCACAATGTCAGCTCTCGAGGAAGATTACGCTCGACACCATGAGGTTGCCGTGTGCCAGCTCACCATGGGGTAATCGTCCCTGTTCACCGAAGGTAAAGGGCGTGATGAAGGGGATCTCACCCAGCCTCTGACTGAATTGACTGACGATGTCCCCCAGCCTGTCCCCCAGTGCCAGCCGACAACCGGCACAAAACACCACCAGGGCGCCAAAGGGGCGCATATTGCTCGCCATGCCATATTCAGGCTCGATATTCACCGCATTCAGGCTGCGCTGCAACAATCCTTCCTGGCTGCTGTACATGAGCAGCAGCCGCTCTCCCAGTCGGGTCTCGGTAAAGAGGCGCAGCCCCTCCCGCGCCGTCACCGCCTCGGGATGGGAGAGCTTGTAGTAGGGCAGGTCATCGAGCATGCCGACCTGACGGGCCAGTGGCGAGAGCGTCGTCTCCCTGAGGATGGGGCCCACCGGCCAGGGCGTCGCACGCTCGGTCCAGCGACCATAGACCCGGGCCGCCGGCTCGTGATCGATGGTCAGCACCTCCCGCCCGTCTATCCCGGTAATGATGCCGCGACACTCGGTGGGTACATAGCCTGAATGAAACTGGAACGCCAGTTGGCAATCGGGGTAAAGCACCGCCAACACGCACCCTTGTGATCCCTCCCCTTCGTCCCAGCACAGCTGCCACTGCCCGGCCACGCCGTCGTCTGCCGCCGACCCGCCGACGACGGGAACGGTCGCGCCAAACTCGGCGTCGATCCCCGCGAGCACAACCTCCTCCAACCCCGGGCTGGTGTGCAGCAACACGAGCTGCGGCAGCTCTCCCGGTCGGCCACCATCGGCGATGGCGCGGCGCAGCAATGCCCGCACATCCGGTTGATCCCCCATCTGGCCAGCCACGCCATAGGCCCCCTTGTCATCATAAAGGGCGGCGACCGACAGGCTCCAGCCATGCCGACCATGATGGCCATCCTGGGTCAGGATACCGCCGCAGGAGCTGCAACCGATCAGCCGGGTATCGGGAAAACGTGCCTTGAGCGCACGGCGCAGTTCCGCCGCCTCGTGTGCTTGGGTAAAATAGACCAGCAACAGCGATGGAACATGGGATGACTGGGCATACAACCGCTCTGTAACTTGTTGGGCGGCCAGTGGGGTCGTCTCGGCAAGCGAGTGAGCCGTCAGGAAGTTCAACATCGTCTCCTAGGGGTACGGGATGCTGGCATCAAGCAAAAATCATACCCTTATCAAACAATTACCTGGCCATGGAGACTAGAATGGTGCTCACTGGCCTCCCACGGGATCACTGCATGTGGCAGAAAAATATCAATGACTTCGACCGGGTTGTCGCCATCGGCGGCGGGCACGGTATGGGCCGGGTGCTCTCTTCCCTGTCGTTCTTGGGATCCCGGCTGACGGGCATCGTCACCACCACGGATGATGGCGGCTCCACCGGACGCCTGCGCAAAAGCCAGGAGTGCATCGCCTGGGGGGATCTGCGCAACTGCCTCAACCAGCTGGTGACCACCCCCAGCATCGGTAGCCAGCTGTTCGAGCACCGCTTTACCGGCCGCGGCGAGCTGGCGGGCCACAACCTCGGCAACCTGATGCTGCTGGCCCTCGACAACCTCTGCGTGCGCCCCCTGGATGCCATCCGGCTCATCAGCGACATGCTGGAAATTGAACCCAATCTGCTGCCCATGTCCGAGCATCCCACCGATCTGTGCGCCCACACCGTCTGTGGCGATCAGATCCTGGGGGAGGTCTCCATCGATCAGCTCACCACGCCGCCACGGGCCCTGAGCCTGAAACCGGTAGTGCCCGCCACGCGCGAAGCGGTCGAGGCGCTGAGCCAGGCCGACATGATCATCCTGGGGCCGGGCAGCTTCCTCACCTCCATCATGCCTCCTCTGCTGCTGCGCGAGATTGCGGAGGCGATCAGCAGCAGCCGCGCCATCGTCGTGTTCATCAGCAATCTGGTGGACGAAGAGGGTCCGGCAGGCCAGTTGTCACTGTCCAGTCAACATCGTTGGCTGGAAGAGCGGATAGGCAGCGGCCGGATCGATGCCATTCTGGCTCCCGAGGGCCCCCAGGTACCCGAGTTGCAGCACTGCCTCGTTCGGGCCGAGCTGGGTGAAGCGGCCCTCCCCCACCGCCACGACCGCCTCAAGCTGCGTCTGGCACTCGACACCGTGATCCTGAGCAGGCTTGGCGAGCGCGACATGGCGGGCTGATGCCCCTCTGGATCAGTGAAACTGGGCCAGATGGGTGAAGACCTGGGGCAGGGAGTGCTCCAGCTCAGCCAGCAGTCTGCCGGCCTCTTGCTCATCTTCCCGGCGACAGGCGGACTCCAGATCCATCACCTGCTGATAGCTGGGTTTGGCGCCATAGCTGCCACAGGACGATTTCATGCTGTGGGCAAGACGCGCCAGGGCTGACCAGTCCCGCTGCTCAAAAAGCGGTCTTAATTGGGCCAACTGCTCGCCTACCTCTTCGACAAACACCGAGATGACGACCGGCATCATCTCGTGACCGATGTCATCTGCCAGTTGTCGCAGCACTTTCTGATCCAGCCACTCCATCTTCTCTTCCCTATGATGGTATTCAAACAGACCACAATATAGCGGACCCACAGCCCCGCTGTCACCCGCCCTTCGGGCATGCCCGTATCGCTCCGGATGCTCTTGGGACACCAGAATGTGAGCAGCTTCAAGTTATCGGTATGTCAGTCAGAATGGAGAGAGATAAAGGTTGTCACAAAATTAACATTAAAGTAACAATGCAACCCATGAGAATGATGCGGCTCAGCAACACCTCTCTCATCCCTTTTTGCCTGTATGGCTGCTGCGAAGAACCAGGGTAGACATCTACCCTGGTATTTTTTATTTCTGGTTCAACAAGTTGGCTGCATTGCCATATTCCAGCTCGCCCAGCCTGAACAGGCAGAACTCCCCGGGCACCATCTTCACCCAATTCTCGTTGCCGGTGAGCGGCCGGGTGGCGATCAGGGTCACCACATCGTTCGGCGTGGTTTCACTCTGAAAGTCGATGGCCACATCCTCATCCAGCAGACGGGCTTCGCCAAAGGGAGCCCTGCGCGTCAACCAGTAAAGGTTGTTGCTGCAATAGGTCATCACGAACTCTCCGTCCGACAGCAGCATGTTGAACACCCCGAGCCCGCGCAGCTCGTCGCACAGGGTCGCGAGGTAGCGGAACATGGCGGGGAAATTTGCCGGCCGTTTGGGGTACTTGTGCTCCAGCCTGTCGAGCAGCCAGCAGAAGGCGTGCTCGCTGTCGGTGTCGCCTACCGGGCGGTGCCGCCCCGTGGGCAGCCTCTTGTAACCGGTCAACTGGCCATTGTGGGCAAAGGTCCAGTAACGGCCCCACAGTTCTCGGGTAAATGGGTGGGTGTTTTCCAGGGAGACACACCCCCGGTTCGCCTGCCGGATATGGCTGACCACGGCACGGCTCTTGATGGGCAGTGCCTGGACCAGCTTGGCGATGGGAGACTGGGCGCTGGGTTCGGGATCCTTGAAGGTGCGAAAACCCCGCCCCTCATAGAAGGTGATCCCCCAGCCATCCTTGTGGGGACCGGTCTTGCCGCCCCGCAGCATCAGCCCGGTAAAGCTGAAGCAGATGTCGGTCGGCACATTGGCACTCATGCCGAGCAGTTCGCACATATACCATCCACTCCCTGAATGTCTTGACTCTGGTTTCGTCAATCAACCGTCACGGCTGGACGAGAGGGCCTGGATGGTCGCCCATCCCCCCCTCTCAATCCCGGATCGTTGATTACTTGGCCATCTCTTTTTCAACCAGCTGGATCAGGATGTGGATCACCTTGATGTGCACTTCCTGGATACGGTCGGCATAACCGAAGTGCGGCACACGGATCTCCACATCGGCCAGACCAGCCATCTTGCCGCCGTCCTTGCCGGTCAGGGCAATCACCTTCATCCCTTTGGCACGGGCCGCCTCGATGGCTTTGAGGATGTTGCCGGAGTTGCCGCTGGTGGAGATGCCGAGCAGCACGTCACCACGGCGGCCGACGGCCTCCACATAGCGAGAGAAGACATAGTCATAGCCAAAGTCGTTGGAGACGCAGGAGAGGTGGCTGGGATCGGAGATGGCGATGCCGGCATAGCCTGGGCGGTTCTCGCGATAACGACCGGTCAGCTCCTCGGCAAAGTGCATGGCATCGCAGTGGGAGCCGCCGTTGCCGCAGGAGAGTACCTTGCCTTCCTGCTTGAAGGAGTCGGCGAGCAGCCTGGCCGCCGCCTCGATGTTTTTCAGATTTTGCTCATCTGCCAGGAACGCCTGAAGCACGCTGGCAGCTTCGGTCAACTCGTTGCGGATCAGTTCTTGGTACATGGTTCTTGAAATCTCGTCGTCCAATATAGGGTGGCGGCATTGTCGCACAAGCCAGTCCAATCGTCGCCCCCCGCCCGCCAAGATGGGACGGGCAGCGCGTTATGCCGATCACAGAGCCAAGGTAACGGGCTTGTAAACAGCTTGATAAGTTTGTGCGTATGAATTACAACAGGGGCCACATCCAACAGGTCAGACCTCTGGATCGGTTAACGCCAATTTCCCAACCTCGGCAATTCATGCAAGGAGCAAACAATGACGACGACCCTCACTCTGCTCGGGGTGATCCTGGTGATCGGCGCCATGGCCTATCGCCGTGCGTCCCTGTTCACCGCCACGCTTGCCACGGCCGCCGCCCTGGTCGCCGGCACCTTCTATGGCCATGTGCCCCTGTTGGTGTGGGCGCTGTTCGCGGTGATAGCCCTGCCCCTCAATCTGGTGGAGTTTCGCCGCAACCAGCTGACCAAGCCGCTGTTCAAGATCTACAAGTCCATCATGCCGGAGATGTCCCGAACCGAGAAGGAAGCCATCGAAGCGGGGACGACCTGGTGGGAAGCGGATCTGTTTGCCGGCAACCCGGACTGGAAGAAGCTGCACGCCATTCCGGTGAGCACCCTCAGCGCCGAGGAGCAGGCCTTCATGGACGGCCCGGTTGAAGAAGTGTGCCGCATGGTCAACGACTGGGAAGTGACCCACGAGCGTGCCGATCTCTCTCCCGAGGTGTGGCAATACCTGAAGGACAACAAGTTCTTCGCCATGATCATCAAGAAGAAATATGGCGGGCTGGAGTTCTCCGCCTACGCCCAGTCCTGCGTGCTGCAAAAGCTGTGCGGCGCCAGCGCCGTGCTCGCCTCCACCGTCGGCGTTCCCAACTCCTTAGGGCCGGGTGAATTGCTGCAACACTACGGTACTGACGAGCAGAAGGATTACTATCTGCCCCGTCTGGCCGTCGGCAAAGAGATCCCCTGTTTCGCCCTGACCAGCCCGGAAGCGGGTTCTGATGCGGGCTCGATTCCCGACTTCGGCATCGTCTGCAAAGGCGAGTGGGAAGGGGAAGAGGTGCTCGGCATGCGCCTGACCTGGAACAAGCGCTACATTACCCTGGCTCCCATCGCCACCGTACTCGGTCTCGCCTTCAAGCTGCGTGATCCTGACCACCTGCTGGGTGAGGAAGAAGAGCTCGGCATCACCTGCGCCCTCATTCCGACCCACATCAAGGGGGTCGACATCGGCCGTCGCCACTTCCCGCTCAACGTGCCGTTCCAGAACGGCCCGACCCGCGGCAAGGACGTGTTCGTCCCGCTCGACTTCATCATCGGCGGTCCGGCCATGGCCGGTCAGGGCTGGCGTATGCTGGTGGAGTGTCTCTCCGTCGGTCGCGGCATCACCCTGCCTTCCAACAGCACGGGCGGCGTCAAGATGCTGGCCCTGGCCACCGGTGCCTACAGCCGCATCCGTCGCCAGTTCAAGCTGCCGATTGGCAAGATGGAAGGGATTGAAGAGCCGCTGGCACGCCTGGGTGGCAACGCCTACATCATGGGCGCCGCCGCCAAACTGACGGTCACCGGCATCGATCTCGGTGAAAAACCCTCGGTCATCTCCGCCATCGTCAAGTACCACCTCACCGACCGCGCCCAGAAGTGCATCATCGATGCAATGGACATCCATGGCGGCAAGGCCATCTGCATGGGGCCGAACAACTATCTGGCCCGTGGTTATCAGGGTGCGCCCATCGCCGTGACCGTCGAAGGAGCCAATATCCTGACCCGCAGCATGATCATTTACGGTCAGGGAGCCATCCGTTGCCACCCCTACGTGTTGCCGGAGATGCTGGCCGCCAGCCACCCCGACAAAGAGCAGGCGCTGAAAGATTTCGACAAGGCGATGTTCAGCCACGTGGGCTTTGCCATCAGCAACCTGGTGCGCAGCTTCTGGCTGGGGCTGACCGGTGCCCGCTTCGCCGCCGCGCCCTACAAGGATCAGACCAAGGGCTACTATCAGCAGCTCTCTCGCCTCTCCGCCAACCTGGCCTTCCTGTCAGACATGGCGATGGGCACCCTGGGTGGCGAGCTCAAGCGCAAAGAGCGGGTCTCTGCCCGCCTCGGCGATGTGCTGAGCCAGCTCTATCTGGCCTCCAGCGCCCTCAAGCGCTATCAGGATGAAGGACGCCAGCAGGCCGACCTGCCGCTGCTGCACTGGGCACTGCAAGACGCCCTGTTCAAGGCTCAGGAAGCGATCGACGAGTTGCTGCGCAACTTCCCGAATCGCTGGATTGGTCTGGCCCTGCGCGCCATCGTGCTACCCCTTGGTCGCGACCTGAAGCGTCCCTCCGACAAGCTCGACAGCCAGGTGGCCCGCCTGCTCCAGGTGCCAAGTGCCACTCGCAACCGTCTGGCCGAGGGCCAATATCTGACGCGCGAGGAGGGCAACCCCTTCGGGCTGCTGGAACAGGCGCTGGACGATGTGCTGACCGCAGAGCCACTGTTTGACAAGGTGTGCAAGGCCGAAGGGAGCAAACGCCCCTTCACCCAGCTCGACAAGGTGGCAGAGGCGGGCCTGAGCCTCGGTGTCATCAACCAGGCCGAAGCGGACCTGCTGCGGCGCGCCGAGGAGAGTCGCCTTCGCACCATCAACGTCGATGACTTCGATCCCGTCGACCTGGTGGCCAACAAGGCACTGTTTGAAGCCTCCGCATATCACAGGGCAGCTTGATGCCTCTGATGCCAGAACGCCTCCCTTGTGGAGGCGTTTTTCATGAAAGGGCTGGTGGATGGCATCCGATACGAAGAAAGAGAAACCGACTGGATCATATTTTGGATATCAATCCGTTTCCTATATTGAATGAAGCGGTTAAGGTAAGCACAGGATCACACACAGGATTGCATAATGGATGATCAAATCCTGATTATTGATGATGAAGATCTTCCCCAATCAGCACCGCGTCCCGCCGGCTGGAAGGTGATGATAGTGGACGATGAACCCGAAGTGCATCGCATCACCAAAATCACCCTGAACAAGTTTGAATTCGACGGCAAGCCGATCGATTTTCTGCACGCCTACTCTGCGGCTGAAGCCAAAGCCTTGCTCGCCCTCACCCCGGATGTCGCCCTGCTGCTGCTCGACGTCGTCATGGAGGTCGATCATGCCGGTCTCGAGGTGGTCAAGTTCGTGCGCGACGAGCTGCAAAACAAGATGGTGCGCATCGTGCTGCGAACCGGTCAGCCCGGCCAGGCCCCGGAAGATGACGTGGTGACCAACTACGACATCAACGACTACAAGGACAAGACCGAGCTTACCTCCCAGAAACTGCGCACCCTGCTGCGCGCCAGCCTGCGTTCTTACCGGGACATCCGAACCCTTGAGAGCAATCGACAGGGGCTGGAGAAGGTCATCGAGGCGTCCAAGGGGATCTTCGAGCAGCGTGCCCTGCGCCAGTTCGTCGAAGGAGCCCAGACCCAGCTCAGCGCCCTGCTCAATCTGGAAGAGTCCCAGATTTACGATGTGAAGCACCTGGCGTATGAGGTGCGGGATCAGGTGCTCGAGCCTCTGCTCAGCGATGGTCCCATGCTGCGCCTCGTCGATGCGCCGGAAATCCTGCGCTGTGCCATGGCCAAGGGAGCCAATGTCTACGATGGCAACCAGATGGTGCTCTATTGCCAGAATGCCCGTCATCACCTGCTGTTCCACATCGAGACCACTCGCCCGCTCAGCCAGATGGATACCGGGCTGCTCAGCCTGTTCACCGAAAACATCATAGTGGCGCTGGAGAATATCCGGCTCAACGAGGTGATCGGTGACAACCAGCGAGAGATCATCTATCGCATCGGCGAACTGGTGGAGAGCCGCTCGAAAGAATCCGGCTTGCACGTCAAGCGGGTGGCCCTCTACACCGAACTGTTCTGCAAGCTGCTCGGCATGAATGAGGACAGGTGCGAGCTCATCAAGCGGGCCTCTCCCCTGCACGACATCGGCAAAGTGGGGATCCCGGACGCCATCTTGCACAAACCGGGCAAACTCACTCCCGAGGAGTGGGAGATCATGAAAACCCACGCCCAGCTTGGGCAGGACATGCTCTCCGGCAGTGATCTGGCACTGTTCCAGATAGGCGCCACCATCGCGGGCAACCATCACGAGAAGTGGAATGGCAGCGGCTATCCCCGCGGATTGAAGGGAGAGGACATTCCGCTGGAAGGACGCATCGTCGCCCTGGCGGATGTGTTCGATGCCCTGGGCTCGGATCGTTGCTACAAGCAGGCCTGGCCGCTGGATCAGGTGCTGGCGCTGATCAAGGAGGAGAAAGGAGAGCACTTCGACCCCCTCCTGGTGGACCTGATGCTGGCCAATCTGGAGAAGTTCCTCGATATTCGCGAGCAGTACAAAGACATCTATATCGGCGCTCACTGATATCGGATTCACCCCATCCACTTGCCACCATGAAGAAGCCGCCCATTGGGCGGCTTCTTTGCAATGTGCGCGGAATTATTGCTCCGGCAGATTGAGATCCAGTTTGGGGGTTGCTGGCGTCTCTTCAAGTTGCGCCTTCTGCGCCGCCATCGCCTTGTGCAGGGTGCGGCGCTTTTGCAGCAGAATGAAACCACCGGCCCCCAGCAAGAGCAGCAACACGCCACCTCCCCCCAGCGCCCAGGGCAGCCAGACCGGACTCTCCCGCTCCTCGAACCGGTCGGGGGTGGCGGCGGATGCGGGCATGGCCGCAGAGGGTACGGGAGGGGGGGGAGGCGGTGCTATGGTGAACGACTTGGCCGGCAATTGCAGTTGCACCTCGCGACCGAGCCGGGTTGTTCCAAAGAGGGTGGCCTCCACCTTGTACTGCCCTGCCGCCTTGAGGGCGGAGAGATCCACGCCAAAACGCGGCGCTGTCGCCACCTCGTTGAACGTCATGCTACTGCCCCCGCCGTCGATGGCCTTGCCCTGGATGACCACGGAGGCGGGATCCAGTTCATCCACATCGATGATCAGAGAGAGCTTGGCTCCCCCCTCCCCGGAGGGGGGATTCAGGGAATAGCTGACCGGCCAGGGGTAGAGCAGCACCTGCTGTGACTGGGCTCGTGAGAAGACCTCATTGCCGGTGCTGAAGAGGGCTCGGTATTTTCCCGCAGGAACGTCCAGTACCGCCTCGGCGGTCAAGATACCGTCCCCCGGCACTTCGTCCACTCCCTTGCCATCATCCATGTAGCGTCCCAGGGTCTCCTCGAACACGGGATCGCCGCTCTGGCTGGCATCGTTGAACTGCTGCAGCTTGACGGTCATGCCCAGATCGGTGAGGTAGTAACCCGCCCCAGGCGCCGCGCCATCGATCAGCAGACGGGATTGCAGTTTGACCCGCTCACCCTGATAGAGGCGGGCCGGCAGCGGCTCGCTCTCGACCTGGATGTCGGTGAGCAGGCGCACCCGATTGTCGGGGTCCACCTCCCCGATCGCCTGCCAGGGGCCGGGCATGGGGTCGCGGATGGTGATGAGATCCTGATCCTTGAGGGGCAACCAGCCCACGTCGGGCGGCTTGACCTTGCCCACATAGAGCTTGCTGCCATCGGGTCGCACCAGGATCACCGAGGGCGTCCCCGGCTTGCGCTTGATGATGAAGGTGATCTCCTTCACGCCGTAATCGATGCGAAAGCGGTTGTCGAGCAGAGGAATGTCGGAAGGCGCAAACACCTCGTTGGCCGCGGCCGGGAGGGAGGCCAGCAGCAGCAGCCCCCAAAGCGATCTCATTGCCGCCACAGGCAGGCACCTCCTTTTTTCTGTACCAGATCCAGCCTCGCTTCATGGACAGCCGCCACCTCGTCGCTCGCGCGAACCACCCTGAGCGGCGGGCGATTGCTCTCCAGACGACGAATGCCGGTATCCTGGCTGGTCTCGCTCTCGCTGGTTTCGCTCGCCAGATTGAGTTTGGTCTGGCCACCCGTCATCAGGAGGTAGACGTCCGCCAGGATCTCCGCATCAAGCAAGGCGCCGTGCAGGGTACGGTGAGAGTTGTCGATGCCGTAGCGATCGCACAACACGTCCAGGTTGTTGCGCTTGCCCGGGAAGAGATCCCGCGCCATCGCCAGGGTATCCGTGATGCCGCAGATATCCGCCGTCTTGAAGTTCAGACCGAGCTTGCTGAACTCATAGTCCATGAAGCTCACGTCAAAGGGGGCGTTGTGGGCGATGAGCTCGGCGCCGCGAATGAACTCGATGAAATCGTCCGCTATCTGGCTAAAAGAGGGCTTGTCCGCCAGGAAGGCATCCGTGATGCCGTGCACGGCGATGGCCTCGGGGTCCACCAGCCGATCCGGCTTGATGTAGACGTGGAAATGGTTGCCGGTGAGTTTGCGGTTGATCACCTCCACACAGCCGATCTCGATGATGCGGTGCCCAAGATAAACGGGGCCGCCCGCGGTGTTCATGCCGGTGGTTTCGGTATCCAGAATGATCTGGCGATTCAGTTGGGGTGTGCTCATGATCAAATCCATGTCAAACTTCGGTTTTACTCGCTAGTTTACCCCAAGCCTCTCGCTAAAACAGATTGATTGCTCATGTTGAAACAGATTGATTTATTCACGGATGGCTCCTGCTTAGGCAACCCGGGCCCCGGCGGCTATGGTGCCGTCATGGTCTATGGCAAGCATCGCAAGGAGATCTCCGCAGGTTTTCGATTGACCACCAATAACCGGATGGAGCTGATGGCCGCCATCATGGGGCTGCGGACCCTGAACGAACCCTGCCAGGTGCGGCTTACCACAGACAGCCAGTATGTGCGCCAGGGGATCACCCAATGGATCATCGGCTGGAAGAAGAAGGGCTGGATGACCGCCAACCGTCAGCCGGTCAAGAACGTCGATCTCTGGCAGGCCCTGGATGCGGAAGTGGCCCGTCACCAGATCGAATGGCTCTGGGTGAAGGGACACTCGGGCCACCCGGAAAACGAACGCTGTGACGAGCTGGCCCGTGAGGCCGCCAGCGGCAAGCAACTTGCCGAAGACATCGGCTACCAGCCCTGATGCCCGCTAGCCGCCCTGGCGCGCCATTCCTGGCGCGGCCATCGACTCCGGCAGCCGCCAGCGGCGACGTACCGGTGTCACGGGGAAACGCCGCTTGCGGGCGGCAATCACGTAAACAGACGCCAGGGAGCGGCAATAGTCCCGCCCCAGACTCTCCCGCCACCAGCCGATCTTGCTCTGCCTGCCCATGAAGGAGAAACCGAACCGCTCGTCGAACATCACCTCGCAGCCGAGCAATTGCAGCCAGTCGGTCACCCGTGCGGGCGTGAACATGCGGGCAGACCAGGGCAGATGCCGCCGCATGAAGGGCAGATAGTGACCCAGCCCCACCAGGCTGAGCGGGTTGTAACCGCTGACAATGAGCCAGCCATCGTCGGTCAGCACCCGTTCTGCCTCCCGCAGCACCTGATGAGGATCCGGCGAGAAATCGAGGCAGTGAGCCAGCAGGCAGGCATCCACGCTCCCCGATCGCACCGGCAAGGCGAGCGGATCCCCCTGGATGTCCAGCAGCCGTCCGCCGGGGGCGACACCGATTTGATGACGAATGGTGGAACAGCCGCAGGAGAGTTCGGCGCTCAGGGCACCTATCTTGAGCAAGTGATAGCCAAAGAGGTGGGGGCACCAGTTGTCGAGGCGCTCCTGAAGCTCGGCGGCCACCCAGTCCCCCATGGGCAGTGCGGACCAACTGGTCGGAAGCGCGATCTGTTGTTCGGTACGTGCCAGTTGCATAATGGGACCAACTCGGGGGCGAATGCCATCCAGTTATATAAGATCCCTTCCTTAAAGAGAACACAAGAGACCTCGACCCATGTATACCGTCATCACAGTTCCCGCCTTCAGCGACAACTACATCTGGTTGATCCGTCATGAAAATCACTGTCTGGTCGTCGATCCGGGCGACGCCGCTCCCGTGCTGGAACGGCTGGCTGCGCTGGATCTGGTGCTGGATGCCATCCTCCTGACCCATCACCACCGCGATCACGTCGGGGGCGTATCCGAGCTGCTGCAACACTTCCCCCACGCTCGCCTCTATGGTCCCAAGCATGACCCCATGCCGGACCATCACGGCCAGTGGCTCGACGACGGGGATCAGATCAACTGGCATGGCCTGAGTCTGGATGTCCTCCATGTGCCCGGTCATACTCTGGGGCATATCGCCTATTACGGCCAGGGCATGCTGTTTTGTGGCGATACCCTCTTCAGCGCCGGTTGCGGCCGTCTGTTCGAAGGGACCCCGGCACAGATGTACACTTCCTTGCAACGGCTCGCGGCACTGCCCGATGAGACCCTCCTTTATTGTGCCCATGAATACACCCTCTCCAACCTGCGTTTCGCCCATGCGGTCGAGCCCGACAACCTGGCGATCCAGCGGCAGATCGGCGTGATCAGCAAACTGCGTCAGCAGGGCCTCCCGAGTCTCCCCTCCCGGCTGGGAGATGAGCGGAATTTCAATGTTTTTCTGCGCTGCGAGCAGGACTCGGTAAAATTTTCTGCTGAGAAATACGCCCTTAAATGCTTGGAAAATCCAGAGGATACCTTCGCTGTTCTGCGGGCCTGGAAGGACGTTTTTTGAACAAACCTTGATCAGGGGGGCATTGCCCCTTATGATGCGAGCTGTTTTTCCACAGATGACCTGAGCGAGATGAAGCTACGAACGGCCTTATTGGCAGCGCTGTTTCTCAGCGGCTGTCAAAACCTGAGCCATCAGGATGACCGGGCGGTAACGGCAATCGAGCCGATCAAATCCCCCCAAGTCAGCAAGAAAACGTACAAAAAACACTCTTCGCGGATGCTGTTCGGCGACGAACAGATAGAAGAGCTGGATGACACTGATAACCTGTGGGTGCGTATCAGCGATGATATGCAGCTGGACTCGCACGATAATGCCCGGGTTCGCCAACAGCGTGATTGGTTGTTGCGCAATGATAAGCATATGGCGACCATTGCCAGCCGGGCTGAGCCCTACCTGTATCTGATGGTAGAGGAAATCGAACGGCGTGAGCTGCCAATGGAGCTTATTACCATCCCTATGATCGAGAGCATGTTCGATCCCAATGCCCGCTCCCGCAGCAATGCGGTCGGTCTTTGGCAGTTCGTTCCTGCAACTGGCAAGAATTTCGGCCTGCGCCACGACAACTGGTACGACGGTCGACGCGATGTCCTGGCATCCACCAATGCCGCACTGGATTACCTGGAGTACCTGAACCGGTTCTTCGACGGTGACTGGCTGCAGACCCTGGCCGCTTACAATGCCGGTGAAGGTCGGGTGCGCAACGCCATCACCCGCAACGAACGGGCTGGTCGTCCGACCGACTACTGGTCGCTGGACCTGCCCCGCGAAACCCGGATGTATGTGCCCAAGATCCTGGCCATGGCCGACATGATCCGCAATGCGGACAAATACAATGTCACCCTGCCGGTGCTGGCCAACAAGCCGCAATTGCGAACCATCAATACCGGTGGTCAGATTGATTTGAACGTGGCCGCCCAGCTGGCTGGCGTTTCCGCCTCCCAGCTCAAGGCGCTCAATCCTGCGCTCAAGCGTGGCATGACCTCGCCGCAGGGCCCTTACAACCTGCTGGTCCCTGTCGAGTACGCCGACACCCTGGAGCTGGCCCTGGCCGATCTGCCCCAGCGTGAACGTACCCGTGGTGTGCGCTCCTATCAGGTCACCAGTGGTGATACGCTGTCACGGATCGCCCAGAATCACGGGGTGACCGTGCAACAGCTCAAGCTGGCCAACAACATGCGCGGCAACAACCTGCGCCGTGGCCAGAGCCTGATCATCCCCAATGGTGGGCGCGCAACCCAGGTTGCCCAGAGCAAGCCGCAGCAGCTCGCCAGCCGCAGTGGTGGCAAGGTGAACTATCAGGTGCGCTCCGGTGACAACCTGTGGAGCATCAGCCAGGCACACGGGGTCACCCACGCCGACCTGGCCAAGTGGAACGGCCTGAACGCCAAGTCGGCCCTCAAGCCTGGCATGAAGCTGGTGGTCTGGCCCAAGCAGGGCAAGAGCAGCAACAAGTCCATGGTCTATCAGGTGCGCCGCGGTGATTCCCTCTCCTCCATCGCAGCCCGCTTCCAGGTCGCCGTCAACGATGTGATGCGCTGGAACCAGCTCGGCAAGAGTGACTATCTCAAGCCGGGTCAGGAGTTGACTCTGTTCGTGAAGAACAACAGCTGATCGCTCGTCGCAATCCAAAAAATACCCCGCTTGATGCGGGGTATTTTTTTGTCTGCATGAACCAGCGGCGACGCCGCTCTCCCCTGAGGGATGACTCAGGGAGTGATGGCCTGGGCCGCAAAGCGCGCCAGAATGGGGTTGTGGTCAGAGGCATCGGTAGCCGGTGAACTCACCTCCACCAGATCCAGATTGCGATAGTAGAGGTGATCCAGCGGGCGGCCAAAGGCGGTGCGACGCAGATCAGGCACAGGTATGGCCTCCTGCAGGCCAAGCTCGCCCACCAGCTTGTTCAACCAGAACGCACGCTTGTCGCTCCAGGTATTGAAATCGCCGCCCAGGATGACCGGCCCCTGGTGGCGATGGATCAACGCAGTCAGATCGTTGAGCTGCTCGCGAAAGGTCGCCATGCCCAGCTCGAAATTGACCGCATGGAGATTCACCACCAGCACGCCGTCAGGATCCCCTTGCAAGGGATAGAGACTGACCAGACCTGACTTGGGGATGCGCAGCAGGGGTTCGGGGGAACGGACGCCACAAACAAACGCCTGCGGCGTTTTCGCCACCGTCATCACGCCAAAGGAGACACCTCCCTGGGTGAAGGCCTGCAACTGCTGCCACTGGAAATCGCCTCTCTTCAGCCAGTCCAGCATCTCGGGCCGGGTCGCCGACTCTTGCAGCAGCACCAGATCCTGGGACTTGGCATACTCATCCAGCCCTTCCCGCCAGTTCTTGCGTTGTCCCTTGTAGAGGTTCCAGACGGTGATGCCAAACTCCCTCGGCAAGGCCGTGGAGGCGAGCGCCACCAGAGGTGGTCTGTCACAACTTGCGCCAGGTATGATACCTGCCGCAGTCACCAGATGATCTTGATCCGGCACCTCGAAGCAACCGACCAGCCCCAACGTCAGCAGGGACGTTCCCAGAATCCGATAACTATTTTTCATTGGCTAACAATCACCTGCCTCTGCAAGACGACATGGCCCTCACACAGGCCACGGTCGCCGACTAGTCTCATTATTCGTGTCCGGCCCGACTCATCCAGAAGGAATTCAACGATGGCGAGACAGCACCAGTACCGCGTGACATTTTACGATCAACAGGGAACCTGTCATCAAGTGGAGCTTTCCACCGTCTATCAAATCAGGCGGGATCCCCAATGTGATCTCTGTCTGTTCGACACCCGGCAGTGCGTGGGGTCGGAAGAGATGCTGGAGCGCATGATACGGCAAAAAACCGGGCTTGAGCAGGAAATATCCATCATCAATGCCCGGCTCATCTGAGCAGACTCAGACCGGGACGGGGCGGGATTTGCCCTGATCGTCGATGGCCACATAGGTGAAGACGCCCTCGGTCACGCAGTACCGCTGGGCTTCGTTCTCCCGCAATACCGGCTTGACCCAGACCTCCAGCTTGAGTCGCATGGAGCTGCGACCAATCTTGAGGCAGCGACCGTAACAGCACACCACGTCACCCACCTTGACCGGGCTGTGGAAGGTCATCCCCTCCACCGAGACGGTACAGATGCGCCCTTTTGCCAGCTCCTTGGCCATGATGCCCCCACCTATATCCATCTGGGACATGATCCACCCGCCGAAGATATCGCCATTGGGGTTGGTATCGGCTGGCATTGCCAGGGTTCTCAGCAACAGCTCCCCATCGGGGTGGCGCTTGGTCTCTTCCATCATTACCGCTCTCTTTATCATGGATGGCGGCATGATAGGGGGCGATCCCCCCCTTGGCAAACCTCAATTGTCCCGGAGCGCGCGCCGTATCTGGTTTGCACGCCAGATGACCGACTCCGGGGCCCGGATGGCGACGACCCGTTCAACCCTTCAAGGCCGCCCCGTCCGCAAACCAGTGGGCCGGATCCGGCCAGCGATAGACGAAACCAAGCTGCTGGCAGATGCGCTGACCTTCGATGGGAGCAAACTCCCCCGCCGGCTCAACGAACTGCGGCGGCACCAGCCCGAGCAGGCGGCTCGCGAAGGGGTAGAGCTGCTCCCGGCGCGGGTGAACGGGGGCACTCAGATTGTAGGCATCCCCATCCTGCCCCCGGGCCAGCATCAGCTCACAGGCGGCCACCACGTCGTCCAGATGCACCAGGTTCACAGCCTGGCCTCCCCCGGCCAGCGTCTTGCCCGCCAGAAAACGGCCGGGGTGACGGTCAGGACCATAGAGTCCGGCCGGGCGCAAGATCATGGCGCAGTCAACATGCCCTTCCAGCACGGCAAGCTCGGCCGCCCGCATACGCGAGCCTCTGTCATGGGCTGGAGCGGGCGTATCCTCCTCCCCCTGTCCGGCCCCCCAGACCGAAGTCGCGCTGATAAACAGAACCCTCTGAACACCCGCCTCCCTCGCCTGTCGACACAGGCTGGCCACGGACGCCGGGTAATCACCGGTCTTGCTGGGGGGCACACAGATCACCAGGTCATGACAGCGAAAAGGCAGTGATCCCATGTCAGGGGTAAGCAACAGCGGCCAGGCGGCAATACCCTCCCCCCGCAGCCGTTCAGCCTTTTCGGCCGTACTGACCGTCACCGCGACAGATTGCCCCTGCTCTTGCAATGCCCTGGCCAGGGGCAACCCCAGCCAGCCGGCGCCCACGATACCCGTCTGATACTCAAATTCGTTCGTCATACCCGGATCCTGACAAAAAAAAACGGCCATCCAATGATGACCGTCGAAAGTAACGAAGGAAATAGCCGGATTAACCGGTTACCTCCCACAGCGGGAAAATCGGGAGCGCACGCTCCTAATTCGTGGGCCTATCCTAGTGGCAGCGCGGTCAAAAAGCTTTGAAGCGGATCACAGTTGAAAAGGATTTCTGAAAGCGCTTTCACTGTTTTGCAAAAAAGTCGACCCGCACGGGGCCAACTTCATGACTCAGGCCACAGATTCCCGCCGTACCAGTTCGGCTTCGAATTTGAGCGCCAGCCCCTCTACCGGCTTGTGATCCAGCAGCCTCAGGGCCAGCTCAGCGGCACGCTCTCCCATCTCCTCGATGGGGTAACGTACCGTGGTGAGCTTGGGATAGATGTATCGGGCATAGGGGATGTCATCAAAACCGACCACAGAGACCTGCTGGGGGATCTTGTAACCCCGCTCCAGCAGACAGGAGATGGCCCCCGCCACCATGGCATCGTTGAAACCAAGCACAGCGCTGAACTCGACGCCGCGCGCCAGCAGCTCGCTCATGGCCACATAGCCACCTTTTTCATCGGCATAGGCACGGCCGATGAGGGCAGGATCCAGCTCGATACCTGCCCGTTGCAGGGCGAAGCGATAGCCGGCCATCCGCTGCTGACCATCCACAAACTCCTCGTCATCGGAGGTGACGAAGGCAATCTTGCGATGTCCCGCGTCCAGCAGATGCTGGCAAGCCGTGGTGATGCCGGCCTGGTTGTCCAGCCAGACGCAGCGATCCTCGCAGCCTGGCACCTGACGGTTGATGAAGACGATGGGGGTCGTGCCCGACGCCAGCTCGCTGAGCTCTTCGTCAGGCAGCGCCTTGCTGTGCAGGATCAGGGCATCGCACTGGCGCTGCAGCAGCGCCTGGATGGCGTGCCGCTCACGGGTCGCGTCGTGGTTTCCGGACACCACGATGGTGAACTTGTTCGCCTTGTCGACCATGCTTTCGATGCCGCGCATCATCTGGGCGAAGAAGGGGCCGCCACACAGATCCCCCACCAGCACACCGATACAGTTGGAGCGTTTGCTCACCAGGGCCTGGGCGAAGCTGTTTGGACGAAAGCTGAGTTCCTTCATGGCCGCGAGGACAGCCTCGCGCTTCTCGGGCGCCACCTGCGCCGTGTTGTTGATCACTCGAGACACTGTCGAAATGGAGACATTCGCCAGCTGAGACACATCTTTGATCGTTGCCACTCTCGATTCCTTTGTTGGAAAAGCCTGTCAGTGATGATCGGGCATTGTATCGAACCTGACAGACCAAGACGCGGCGCCCGATCACCTGGCAGGTTTCCTTTTGTAACAAAGCTTAAGGGATGATAACCATTCTGGGGCAAGAATGGGAGGCAGCCGCGACAACGACTGCCCCCGAACTCAATAGGCGTGATTCAGCTCGCGTTCCGACATGAAACGCAAGGGCTGCTGCAGCTTGTGTTGATAGATGAGATCGAAAGAGAGCACGTTCTGGACATAGTTGCGCGTCTCCCGATAGGGGATGCTCTCCACCCAGACATCCATCGGCTTGTTGTCGCTCTGCTCGCGCCAGCGCTTGACCCGGCCAGGACCCGCATTGTAGGCCGCCGCCGCCAGGATCCGGTTGCCGTCATACACATCCAGCAGGCGCTTGAGGTAGGCGCTGCCAAGACGAATGTTCATGGCCGGGTCGAACAGTTGCTGCTCGTTGCGATAGGGCACCCCAAGCTTGCCGGCCGTCTCTTTCGCGGTGGCAGGCATCAGCTGCATCAACCCCCTCGCCCCGACTGGTGACTGGGCCAGGGGATAGAGTGCGCTCTCCTGACGGGAGATGGCGTAGAGCAGACTGGTGTTCATGGTGCGCTCTTGTGCCATCTGGGAGAAGGTGCGCTTGAGGGGCAGCGGGAAGCGCAGGTCCAGCGCATCCCAGGCCTCGGCACGGATGCTGGAGAGGATCGCCAGCTCGTGCCAGCCCTGGTTGAGGGCGATGTGGCCAAACTCCAGGCGCTGGGCAACGCTGTTGCGATCCATGTTGTGGATCCACTCAGAGCGGGCCGCCGTGATCTCGTTCATCGCCAGCAGTTCACGCACCCGCAGCAGGAAGGGCCAGCGGCGGCTGGCACTTTGCCAGTCCGGCACCTTGTGCGCCACGCTCTGGTTCTTCATGCGATAGGGCACACCGGTGCGCTGGGCCGCCATGAAGCCGTAGAAGCCGCGCAGGTTTGCAGTCTCGAGATAGAGGTCCCGCGCCGGTTTCTGCCGCCCCTGTTTCTCCAGCGAACGCGCCATCCAGTAACGCCAGCGATCCTCTTTTTGCAGCCCCATGGGCATCCGCTTGACCCAGCCTTCGAGGCCGCGCCAATCCTGCTCCCAGATGGCAAGACGGGCCCGCAGCTCCACCAGCTCCGGATCCTTGAGCCGCACCAGAGCCATATCCAGCCAGGCGCGCTGGTCAGAAGATCGGTCCAGCAACAGGCGGCGGGCGGCCGCCTTCTCCACCCGATTCACCTCGGCATGGTTCAGGCCGAAGCGACGGGTCATCTCCCCCAGCTGGCGCAGAACCGCGTCGGGCTCCTGATTGGCGTAGCGGGCCAGTCCCAGGGAGAGCAGATGGCGCGACGGGGGCGCCGCCGTGAAGTTGGCCGGATTCATCGCCCGCACGGGTTGGTCATACAGGGCGATCATCTGATCGCCATACCCCTTCATGCCGCTGCCGAGCTGGGCCCCGAGGTGGCGAATGAGGTTGGGGTTCTGGGCCTCGAAAGCCAGGTTCATGCGCTCCCAGATCTTCTCCTGGGTGCGCAGACCTGCCTGCTGCCAGAGCTGGAACAGGGGATCGCAGGCATCGGGCCTGGATTGGCCGCTCAACCAAAGCTTGCCTGCATCCTGCAGGGCTTCACTCTGGTGCCCCGTGTAGTAGCGGGCCTGATAGTGCTGACAGAGCAGATCGGTGGAGCTTGGCTTGGCCGGATAGAAGCGCAGGAACTGGGACCACTGCTGGCTCTGGGCAAGATAGGTGAGATAGCTGCGCTCGAGCCGGTTGGACTGGGGGGTGTCCCCGTGCTGGCGGATGAAGCGGGTCACATCGTTGTAGTCTGCCGCCCCGGGACGGAACGCAAGCTGGTAGTAATCCAGATAGGGCAACAGCGGATAGTGGATCAGGCGTGCCCGAAGCTGGCTGAATTTGACCTGATCATTGGCACGCACGGCCTCATGGGCCTGGCGATAGAGAGACTGCTCCATGGTCTGCGCGAAGGCAGGAGCCAACAGCCCCGGCATCCAGAGCGCAGACAAGATGATTCCCTGCACGACTTTCACGAATGGCATTCTCCCCTTGAAGACATAACCACCGCCAAAGTGCGGTGGTGACATACCTTCATTCTACCCGCTAAGCACGGGGGCTACGCCACACTATTTTTATCGGTGCAGACGGGGCGATCACCGCGTACCTGGCGGCTGACATAGCGTTCAAGGTAGGGAACAGGAAGCGGCTTGGAGGCGAGGTATCCCTGGAAGAAATGGCAGCCCTGTGCCTGCAGAAACTCCAGTTGCTGGCGGGACTCCACCCCCTCCGCCGTCACGTTGAACCCCATGTGGCGGGCCATGGCGATCACGGCCTCGACGATGGCCATGTTGTCACCATCCTTGGGAATGTCCTGGATGAAAGAGCGGTCGATCTTGAGCTCGTCAGCCGGCAGCCGCTTGAGGTAGCTCAGGGAAGAGTACCCCGCCCCGAAGTCGTCGATGGCAAAGCTGATGCCCAGGGTCTTGAGTTCCGCCATCTTGCTGATGGTGTCTTCCGCATGACCCAGCACCACCGACTCGGTGATCTCCAGGTTGAGGCAGGCGGGATCCATGCCGGTGGCAGCCAGCACGTCGTGAATGCGATCGACGAAGTCGGGAGCATGGAACTGTTTGGCGCTCACGTTGACCGACAGCTGGGGGACGTGGGTCCCGTTCTCCTCCCAGGAGACGTACTGGGTACAGGCTTCGTGCAATACCCAGTTGCCGATGTCGACAATGAGATCCGTCTCCTCGGCAATGGGGATGAACTCGGCAGGCGACACCAGGGCACGCCCGGGGGGTTGCCAGCGGATCAGTGCCTCGACACCGATGATCTCCCCCCCCGCCACCATATGCTGGGGCTGGTAGTGGAGAGTCAGCTCCCCATTGTCGAGGGCACTGCGCAGCTCGTTGTGAATGTGCAGACGCCTGTCGGCCTGCAACTGCATGGAGGCATCGAAGAAGCGCCGGGTCTTGCGGCCCGCCGATTTCGCCTGATACATGGCGGTGTCAGCCTGCTTGAGCAGATCCCCCGCCTCCTGCTCCCGACCGGGGAAGAGGGTGATGCCGACACTGGCGCCGATGTGCAGCACCTGACCTCTGAAATCATAGGGGGCGGCGATCTCCCCGATGAGCCGCTCCGCGATGAGGTCGGCCTGCATCTCCGCCTGGGGCGGGCTGATGGAGAGCGCTGGCAGCAACAACACGAACTCGTCGCCGCCGAGACGGGCCAGACAATCCCCCTGGCGCACCAGCCGCTTGAGACGGCTGGCCACCTCCTTGAGCAGCCAGTCGCCGGTGGCGTGACCCAGGGAATCATTGATGGTCTTGAAGTGGTCGAGATCGATGAACAGCAGGGCCCCGATGAGGTGACTGCGATTTGCATCGGTGAACGCCTGGGTCAGGGTTTCGTGCAGCTGACGGCGATTGGGCAGACCGGTCAGCTCGTCATAGAAGGCGAGATCCTGGATGCGGCGCTCCGCCGCCTTGCGCTCTGAAATATCCTCGAAGAAGATGACATAGTGGCTGATCCCCCCCTTTTCATCCTGCACCGGCGTGACGATCTCCCACTGGGGATAGGCGTGACCGTCGGCGTGCAGGCGCAGGGTTTCCCCCTGCCAGCGATCCAGGGCGTTGAGCTCGTAACCCAACCCTCCCAGCCCCGACCAGAGATCGTTGCCAAGGTGCAGACCAATCACCCCCTGGTTGTCAAAGCCGGTGATCTGGCTGAAGGCGTAATTGACCCGCAGGATCTTGAACTCGGGATCCGTGATGATGATCCCTTCGTGAGTTTCAAAGGCCACCGCAGACAGCCGCATCAGGGCATCGCTCTGCAGGCGCTCCAGCTCGGCCACCATGCGCACCGAGAAGATGGTCAGGACGGAGTCCAGATCCGTGGTCCGGGTCTGGCTCGGGAACAGCAGGGCGAGATGGCCCAGGATCTGACCGTTGCGATCGAGCAGCGGCTGGGCGTAATAGTGCTGGCCCGGGGGCAGGTCGGGATACCCGGTCAGGGGTTCACTCACGGGGACCGCGCAGGAGGCCCCCTGGCGATAGAGCTGCTGGCAGGGCATGTCACAGAGAGCATACTCCTTGACGTCGATGCCGTGGCTCGCCAGCACCCTGAGCCTGTCGAGACCGACCCGCTCCGTCAGCCAGACGGCAGTGGCTCCCAGGATATGGGCCAGCTCGTTGACCAGGGTCTGGCAAAAATCGAGCCCCGTCTTGGCGGAGAGCGCCTGCGCCAGCTTGGCCAGCAAGGGGGCTTGTAACATGGGAAGCGGCGGTGTCACGCCTGCGGGGGAGTCGGCGCGATCCATCTCGCGATGCATCATTTCGAGGGGGGCAAGCCAGCCACAACAGAGCCCCTGTGCAGGCACATACTGACCGTACCAGAGCGCATGGTGTACCTTGCCGTCCTCATCGCGCAGGTGGCCGATGAACTGGCCAGGCTGGCCGGAATCGTGGAGCCTTGCAAGAAAATCGGCGAAACCCGCTTCATCTTCCCGCTCAAGTTGGGTGGCCCAGGGGTGGGCTCCCTCCCCTGCCCAGGGTTCACAAGAGACATGATCAGACAGGCTCCATTGCCCATGCTGCCGATCATAAAACCACATCATCTGGGTGGCTTGCTGCTTCATCTACGACTCCAACCACTACAACCACGTTATCCACCCCGACTCCTGCAGAAAAGCATATCCGTTTGCGCGCATATCTCCACCGGCGCATGGCAATGATTTTGCGATGCGATGAGGCGATGTGGGTGGAGAAAATTCGAGACTATGCGGCAAAAACCAAACATCGGGTCGACACAAGGCGCTGCCGAGGGGGGACAGAAACGATCCTATTTGCTGATACTGCCTGCCTGTTTCACTGAGCTCAAGCGGTTTTTGGCATGAAACGGGAAAAGCTCACAATTTATGGACAGCGGGATTCCCAAGGGGATTTTTCGTGACACAGATCACATTTTGATTTGGCGACATGGGTAATCTGGAGGTGAAGACACAAGCAAGACGACCCGAAGGGGGCCATTATGAAAATCGAAATGACCAGTAAAATCATCGACATCACCCCAGCCATCCGCGAGCGCATTGAATCCCGTTTTGAAAAGCTCGAGCGTCTTCAGGTGCCTCTTATCACACCCCATGTGATCATCTCCAAAGAGCGTTTGATGTATATCGTCGAAGCCACTATCGGCATTCCCAACGGCAAACTGTTTGCGCAGGCAGAGCACGAGGATCTCTATGCTGCCATCACGGACCTGGGCCAGAAGCTGGAACGCCAGCTCAACCGTCACACGGAAAAACCCATCGCCCGTCGTGCCGCCGGCAAGGAAGTGCCCCAACCGGACGAAGCAGACGCCTGACAAGGTTCACCACTCATAAAGCAAAAGGCGGGTTATCCCGCCTTTTTGCATTCTACCGTGCCGTCACCCCAGCCAGCGCAGCCTGGCATCCACCCCTTGCGCAAGCTCATCGAGCAGCGGCAGCATCATCAGCGGAGCCTCCTCCCTGGGGTCAGCGCCCATAGGTCGGGCCTGCCAGCGCTCGCGACCCAGTGCCGAGAGGTTGTCGTACACCGCGGGATCCAGCGCGGGCGTTCGGCTCACCAGTGGCGGGGAGCGCAGCGCCAGCCAGAGTCTCACATCCGTCATGCACCCGCCCTGTTGCAGACGCTCGTTGAGGCTGGTGGCATCGCTCTCTTCCACCCCGCCTTGCAGGGACGCCCGGGGCATCAGACCGAAACGGGAGCGCCAATCCAGCTCACCCGACACAGGCTTGGGCGGGGCATCAAACCAGGGCTGCTCTTCCACCGCATCGGTCAGCAGCGCCAGGTGCAGCCTGAAGTCGGCACGGTCCCCCGCACGGAGATCCTGGTTGAGCCGTTGGCCCAACTGGGCCTCATCCACGAGCAAGCGGTCACGAATCGCACTGGGCAGCATGAGATAAATCTTGGAAATGAAGGTTTCATTGCTTATCGGCCATCAACCCGATCCTTTAAGCATTAAAAATCCCGGAAGAGGGGTTCACAAGCGCGACAGATCTGTTAGTATGCGCCTCGCACTTGGGGAGGGGTTCCCGAGCGGCCAAAGGGATC
>NZ_MKUI01000005.1:0-180121 GCF_001898585.1 Aeromonas sp. 62-46
GTTGGTGATGGCGGCGGTCAGGGTGGTTTTACCGTGGTCAACGTGGCCGATGGTACCCACGTTAACGTGCGGTTTATTACGCTCAAATTTTTCTTTAGACATGATCGTCCCTCTAAACTAACGCTGAGTACGCGGTGGCAAGCTAACCACAGAACAGTTTATATGATGGATTTGAATCAAGGGGAGTAGAGAGGTTGGTGCTGACAGGCTGGTTCGATTGCCGAACTCACCCTAAGGTGTGGCTCTCAGAATTACCTGAGCCATATCAGCATCTTGGAGCGGGCAGCGGGAATCGAACCCGCATCATCAGCTTGGAAGGCTGAGGTAATAGCCATTATACGATGCCCGCATTTCTCTAACCCAAAGAACTCAAACCGCAGAGAAATATGGTGGAGGGAGAAGGATTCGAACCTTCGAAGGCAGAGCCGTCAGATTTACAGTCTGATCCCTTTGGCCGCTCGGGAACCCCTCCAGTTGCATAAATGCCACAACGGTAATTCTGCTTGCACCCGTTGTTTTTGTCGCTTTTGCTGGGCAAATAGACGACAGACATCCAAGCGTCGCGCATTTTATGGTAAGGATTTTGGGGATGCAACCATTGCACCTTGCAAAATGTGCATTTATGCCGGGATCCAGGCAAAAAAACGCTCCTTCTCCGTCCCGACCGGACGCGTCCCTTGTCGCTCCCGATCCCTTGGTGTATGGTCGCCCTGCCCAAGAAACAGTGATGACACCATGACGACAGAGCATAACCCCTATTTGCAATTCACCCGCGAACAATGGGCGTTATTGCGCGATGCGGTCCCCCTGACCCTGACCGAGCACGATCTGCAGACCCTGCGCGGGATCAACGAGAAGGTGTCATTGCGGGAAGTGGAAGAGATCTATCTGCCCCTCTCCCGTCTCCTCAATCTCTACGTCAAGGCCAAGCAGCGCCGCAGCCGGGTGCTGGAGCAGTTTCTCGGTCAGTCCCGCGGCAAGGGCACCTATATCATCAGTATCGCCGGCAGCGTGGCGGGGGGAAAGAGCACCACGGCCCGTATCCTTCAGGCACTGCTGGAGCGCTGGCCGGAGCACCCCAGGGTGGAGCTGGTCACCACCGACGGCTTCCTGTTTCCCAACAAGGAGCTGGAAGCCCGTGGCCTGATGCGTCGCAAGGGGTTCCCCGAGTCTTATGACATCCGCCATCTGGTGGAGTTTGTCGCCAATATCCGCGCCGGCCACGAGAAGGTCGAGGCCCCCGTCTACTCCCACCTGATCTATGACATCCTGCCCGACGAGAAGAAGGTGGTGGAGCAGCCGGACATCCTGATCCTGGAAGGGCTCAATGTGCTGCAAAGCGGCATGGACTATCCCCAGGACCCTCATCGCGTGTTCGTGTCGGACTTCGTCGACTTTTCCATCTATGTGGATGCCGATGCCGAGCTGCTGCGCACCTGGTACATCGATCGTTTTCTCAAATTCCGCAGCGGCGCCTTCTCGGATCCCGACTCCTATTTCCACCACTACGCCAAGCTGGCCGAGAGCGAGGCGACCGAGATCGCCAACAACATCTGGCAGGATATCAACTACCTGAATCTGCAAGAGAACATCTTGCCGACCCGGGAGCGGGCCAACCTCATCCTCACCAAGGGCAACGAGCACGCCATCGAGCAGATCAAGCTGCGCAAGTGACCACTGTCGCAGTGCATACATGAAAGAGGGGGCCCGCAGGCCCCCTCTTTCATTCAGTCGTCATGAGCGTATGGGCTCAGTCCCCCCGCCGCAAGGAGAGTTCCCCTCCCAGATAGAACTTGAGCCCCTCTTCCGTCTCCAGACGCAGGGCTCCGCGTTCGTCGATCCCCCGGGCAATCCCGCGGATCACCTGCTCTCCCATCAGCAGCTTCACCGGCTGGCCGGCGAAGTGGTCGAGCCGGTTCCAGCTCTCGACGAAACTCGCCAGTCCCGTCTGTTCGAAGGTCTGCATGGCCTGCTGCAGGTGCAGCAGCACGCAGGCGGCCAGCTCGTTGCGATCCACCAGCTCGGGCTGGATATGGCGCAGCTCGGACCAGGCCTGATCGATCTTCTCCCCCTCCCGACTCGGCATCGCCAGATTGAGGCCGACCCCGATCACCAGATGGCAGCTGGCACCCGCACTGCCGCTCATCTCCACCAGGATGCCCGCCAGCTTGCGGCCCTGGTAATAGAGGTCGTTCGGCCACTTGAGCTCCACCCCGGGATAACCGAGGGACTCCAGCGCCTCGACCACCGCCACGCCGACCGCGAGACTCAGTCCCATGGCGGCCGCCATGCCCTGCTCAAGCCGCCAGTACATGCTCAGGATCAGCTGGCAACCGAAGGGAGAAACCCAGGGTTTGCCACGACGTCCCCGCCCGGCGGTCTGGCACTCGGCCAGACAGCTTTCACCGGAGCTCAGGGTGTTGACCCGCTCCAGCAGGTACTGGTTGGTGGAGTCGATGACAGGGAAGCAGTGCACCGGTGCCATCGGTGCCTCTGCCTGCAGCCGCCCCTCGTCATAGAGGGCCATGGGCACCGCCAGCCGATAGCCCTTGCCGGTCAGGCTGAAGAGATCCAGCCCCAGATCCTTGAGCGCGGCCATGTGCTTGCTCACCGCCGCCCGGCTGATGCCAAGGCGCTCGCCCAGCTGCTCGCCGGAATGAAACTGGCCGTCGCTGAGCAGGGTGATCAGGGTCTGTCTGACGGGGGTCAGGGTCATGCCAGTACCTCGTCGAGCCAGGTTTCACCGCTGCGCCCCATGAAGCGCACCTCGTGTTCCAGCACCACACCGAACTGGTGCTCCACGCTGTCGCGGACATGGGCCGCCAGCGCGATGAGCTCCATGGCGCTGGCGCCCCCCAGATTGACCAGCACCAGCGCCTGCTCCTGATGGACGGCGGCACGACCGATGGCAAACCCCTTGAGACCGCACTGATCGATGAGCCAGCCAGCCGCCAGCTTGGCCTGCCCTTCTGCCGCAGGGTAGCAGGGCATCTGCGGGTATTGCTGTTTCAGGGTCTCGGCCAGGGCAGCGGGCACCACAGGGTTTTTGAAGAAACTGCCCGCGTTGCCCAGCACCGCCGGATCCGGCAGCTTGGCCATGCGGGTGGCACAGACGGTGTCGAAAATGGCCTGTGGCGAAGGGGCATCCCCCAGCGCCGCCAGCGGGCCATAGCCGGCGACCGGGCGCCATGCCTTGGGCAGGCGCAGACCGACGGCGATGATGAAGTGGGAGTCCTGATAGTCGTGCTTGAAGATGCTGTCACGGTAACCGAACCGGCAGTCGGCCGCCGCGATGCGCTCAACCTCGCCACTCTGCCAGTTGAACGCCTCCACGTAGGCACAGACGCTGGCCAGCTCGACCCCGTAGGCACCGATGTTCTGTACCGGGGCCGCCCCGACCGTCCCGGGAATGAGTGCCAGATTCTCCAGCCCGTGCCAGCCCTGTTGCAGGGCGTGACATACCAGCTCGTGCCAGTTTTCACCTGCCGCCACGTGTAGCAACCAGTGCTCGGACTCCTCGTGCAGCGTGATCCCTTTCAGGCCGTTGTGGACCACCAGACCGGCAAAGTCATCGCAGAACAGGATGTTGCTTCCTCCTCCCAGCACCAGGCGCGGCAAGGTGGCCAACTCCGGGTTGGTCCGCAGTTGCGCGAGATCATCCGGCCGGGTCACATCGGCCAGCCAGAGGCAGTGTGCGTCCAGGCCCATAGTATTGAGGGTCGACAGGGAGGCGTGGGGGGTGAGTTTCATCTGTGTGTTCCGACAAGGACAAGGGCGCAGTTTACCCCAGATCCCCCGGGACAAAAAACCCGGACACTTTTCGGACTCAGGGCTCTGGAGTAGAGTAACCCCTTCATCCCGCTGAGGAAGCATGCATGAACAATCAATTCGCCGTCATCGGCCTGGGCCTGTTTGGCAGCGCCTTGTGCGAAGAGTTGCAGCGCCAGAATGCCGAGGTACTGGCCATCGACATCGACGAGAGCAAGACCCGCCAGATAGCCACCCTCTGCAACCACGTCATCGTGGCCGATGCCACCGACGAGGCCACGGTCGCCGAACTGGGCCTGGCGAATTTCGACATCGTCTTTGTCGCCATCGGCGACAACCTGGAGACCAGCATCCTGACCACGCTGGTGCTGAAAGAGGCGGGCGTGAAGAAGGTCTGGGTCAAGGCCCGTGACAAGTTCCACGCCAAGATCCTGCAGAAGGTGGGCGCGGACAAGGTGATCAACCCGGAGTGGGACATGGGCCGCCGGGTGGCCCAGAGCATGCTGGACAACCGGCTGTTCGACTACCTGGAGCTGGGTCACGACATGGTGCTGACCGAGTTCGTGATCGGCTTGCAGCAAAACACCCGCACCCTGGCCGACTTGCGCCTGCTGCAGCAAAGCGATTTCCAGCTGTTGGCCATCAAGCGGGGTGAGGTGCTGCACAACGTCCTGACCGGCAAGATGGAGCTGCAACTCGGTGACATCCTGATCCTGGCCGGCAACAAGCACGCCATCGATCACTGGCTCGACACCCTATGATCAACTGGCGCAGCAACTACGCCTTCACCCTGCATCGGGAAGACAACTCCCGCTGGAGCGAGGCCAAGCTCATCCTGGGCAGTTTCCTCATCATCCTGCTGGTTGGCACCCTGTTTCTGGTCCAGCCCTCCAGCCACAAGGGTGAGGTCACCGTCATCAACGCCCTGTTCACCGCCACCTCCGCCATCAGCGTGACCGGCCTCGGGGTGGTAGATACCGGCACCGCCTTCACCCTGCAGGGGCAGATCATCCTGTTGATATTGATGGAGATTGGTGGTCTCGGCCAGATGACCATGACACTGCTGCTCATCGCCATGTTCAGCAAGCGGGTCGGGCTGCGCCAGCAGGTGCTGGCCAAGGAGGCGCTGGGCCAGGAGGGCTCCGTCAACATCGTCCAGCTGGTGAAACGCATCGTCCTGTTCGCCCTGATTGCCCAGCTGATCGGCACCGCCATCATGGCCATTCGCTGGGTGCCCGACATGGGCTGGGGTCACGGCCTCTACGTCAGCTTCTTCCACGCGGTGTCGGCTTTCAACAACGCCGGCTTCTCGCTGTTTGCCAACAACCTCATGGACTACCGGGATGACCCCATCATCAGCCTGACCATACCGGCCCTGCTGATCCTGGGGGGGGTAGGCTTCACCGTCATCGTCGACCTGGTGCGCAACCGCCGCTGGCGCAAGCTGAAACTGCACAGCAAGCTGATGCTGCTGATGACCCCTGCCCTGCTGCTGCTGGGGACCCTGATGTTCTGGCTGCTGGAGCACAACAACCCTGGCACCCTGGGCAACGCCTCCTTCGGGAGCCAGTGGCTGGCAGCCTTCTTCCAGTCGGCCACCGCGCGCACGGCGGGCTTCAACACGGTGGATATCGGCCAGATGGTACCGGCCTCCCTGCTGTTCATGATGATGCTGATGTTCATCGGTGCCGGGGCAACCTCCACCGGGGGCGGTATCAAGGTCACCACCTTTGCCGTCGTCCTGCTGGCGACCCGGGCGTTTCTGACCAAGCGCCCCCATGTCACCGCCTTCGGCCGCACCCTGTCACCCCAGATAGTGACCCGCTCCCTGGCCATCATCATCGTCAGTACCATGGTGCTGATGCTGGCGATGTTCCTGCTGATGCTCACGGAGTCGCAATCATTCGACAAGATCATGTTCGAGACCATCTCGGCCTTTGCCACCGTGGGACTGTCCACCGGCATCACCGCTTCTCTGAGCGAGCCGGGCAAGCTGATCCTGGTGCTGGTGATGATCTGTGGCCGTCTGGGGCCCCTCACCCTGGCCATCATGCTGGCCCGTCCGGTGGAGACCCGCATCCGTTATCCGGAAGAGAGCGTCTACACGGGGTAAGCCATCCCATCCATACAAAGAGGGGCCTCCGGCCCCTCTTTCTTTTCTATGTGATCACGGCGCGCGCCAGCCTCAGGCCGCCTTGCCCCTGGTCGTCCCCTTGCCAGAGCTCTTTCCCGTACTCTTGCCAGCACTCTTGCTCGTGCGGGGGCGTGCGGCGGTGGACGCAGTCCGCTTGCGGCGGGCAAAGCGGTGCTTGCTGTCACCGGGCGTCGCCTTGGGCAGCGCGCTGAAGCTGGCGCCGGAATCCTGCCGCGCCCCCTCGATCAGGCCGTTAAGCTGCTCGGTGAGCGGCCCCATGAACTGCTGGTAGCTGCCGTGACGTTCGGCGATCTGCCCCAGACTCTGCTCCCACAGTGCCGTCATGTCCGGTGTCGTGGCGGTCGCGGGCAGCGCCTGGACCAGGGCTCGCCCGGTCGGGGTGGCCTTGATGCTCTTGCCCTGGCGCACCAGGAAGCGGCGCTTGAACAGCAGATCGATGATCCCGGCCCGGGTCGCCTCGGTGCCCAGACCGTCGGTCTCCCGCAGGGTCTTGCGGATCTCGGGATCCTGCACATAACGGGCGATGCCGGTCATGGCGGCCAGCAGGGTGGCATCGGTAAACGGCTTGGGGGGCTGGGTCATCTTCTCCAGCAGTTCCCCCCGCTCGCACAGCAGTTCCTCCCCCTCTTTCAGGGCAGGCAGGGTTCCCGCCTCCTCCTCGTCATCCTCTTCCACTCCGAGCAGCGCCTTCCAGCCCGCCTTGAGGATGCGGCGCGCCTTGGCCTGGAACAGCCCTCCGGCGATGCGCAGCAACACCTTGCTGTCGTTGTACTCGAACGGCGGGTAGAACTGCAGCAGATACTGGCGGGCAATCAGGCCGTACAGCTTCGCCTCGTCGGCCCCCAGGCTCGCCTCGTTCCCCCTCTTCTCGGTGGGAATGATGGCGTGGTGGGCATCCACCTTGCTGTCGTTCCACGCCTTGCTGCGGATCCTTCCATCCGCTTCGGCGACCGCCCTGGCCAGCGCAGGGGCCGTGCTGGCGATGGCCTCCCGCACCTGGCCGGCCCGGTTGAAGTGCTCGCTCGGCAGATGGCGGCTGTCGGATCTGGGATAGGTGATGAGCTTGTGCCGCTCGTAGAGGCTCTGGCAGATATCCAGCACCCGCTTGGCATCCATGCCAAAGCGCTTGGCCGCGTCGATCTGCAGGCTGGAGAGGTTGTAGGGGAGCGGCGCCGCCTGCTTGCGCGCCTGCTCCTCCACCGCCTCCACCCGGGCGGGTTGCCCCTGGATCCGCTCCACCACCTTGGCGGCCAGCGCCCGGTTGAGCACCCGTCCCTCCTCATCCTGCCAGGGCAGGCAGGCCTCCGATGGCAGCCACCTGGCGGTGAAGCGTTCGTTGCCCTGGGTCAGCAGATGGGCCATCACCTCGTAGAACGGCTTGGGAACGAAGGCCTCGATCTCGAGATCCCGGCGCACCACCAGACCGAGCAAGGGGGTCTGTACCCGGCCCACCGACAGCAGTTCGCTGCAGCCCCCCTTGCGGCCAAGCAGGGTATAGGCCCGGGTCATGTTGATGCCATAGAGCCAGTCGGCACGGCTACGGGCCAGCGCCGACACCGCCAGCGGCACGAACTCCTTGTTGTCCCTGAGCTTGTCGAGGGCGCGGCGCACGGCGGGGGGATTGAGATCGCTGATGAGGCAGCGCTGAACCGGTTTGGTCTTGGGATAACCGAGAAAGTCGATCACCTCGTCCACCAGCAGTTGCCCTTCCCTGTCCGGGTCACCGGCGTTGACCACGCAGTCCGCCTGCTTGATGAGCCCCTTGATGACGGCCAGCTGGGCCTTGGTCTTGGGTTTGGCCACCAACTGCCACTGGGTCGGGACAATGGGAAGGGATTCCATGCGCCACTGCTTGTAGGCGGCATCGTAGGCATCGGGCTCGGCCTGCTCCAGCAGGTGGCCGATGCACCAGGTCACCACGTCTCCCTGCGCCGTCTCGATGAAACCATCCCCCTTCTTGTGCGGTTTGGGGAGGACATCGGCGATGGCGCGGCCAAGGCTGGGTTTCTCGGCGATAAAGAGTCGCATGATGGATACACCTGAATACTGTATATGTGAACAGTATACAATCCTCTCGCCACAAACCCCAAGCCCCGGGGTGGCGTACTGCCTCCCCGCCCCGGCTTGGGCATCGCTCCCACCACAGCACATCCCGCTCCCGCTGTATGGGAAAAATGCGATTTAAATTCAATAAATCATGCCAAAACAAATAACAAAACCAAAAATCAATTATATGACGAAATAAAAACCATGACCGAGGTCAACCCTTTGAATCCTGGGACTACTACTATATTGGTAATACCCGAATTCGAAGGACACCGTCACCATGCTTGGAAAACTGTTGAGAAAGACCTGGTTCTGGCTTCTGCTGCTCGGGGCCCTGCTGGGGATCGCCGCACTGGGCGTCACCGTCACCGTGCTGCACAAGACCAGCTCCACCGAGTTCTGCGTCTCCTGCCACTCCATGCAGACCCCGCTCGCCGAATATCAGGGCAGCGTCCACTTCCAGAACGTGAAGGGGATCCGCGCCGAGTGCGCCGACTGCCACATCCCCAGTGAACCCGCCGCCTATCTCTGGACCAAGATCCGCGCCGTGAAAGACATCTATCACGAGGCGATCGGCACCCTCGACACCCCGGAAAAATACGAGGCCCACAAGCTGCGCATGGCCCAGACCGTGTGGGATCAGCTCAAGGCCAATGACTCCGCCACCTGTCGCAGTTGCCACAGCTACGCCGCCATGGACATCCTGGCCCAGCGCCCCAATGCCCGCGCCGAGCACCCGGTCGCCATCAAGGAGGGTCAGACCTGCATCGACTGCCACCGCGGCGTCGCCCACATCATGCCGGACATGAGCGGCCTGGCTGCCGCCGGTGCCAGCGAACTGGCCGCCGCCGCGGCCCAGACCCCGGTAACCGTCACCACCCGCTATGCCATTGCCACCACCCCGCTCTATCTGGATGCCGGCGCCAAGACTGATGAAGGCACCCTGATGCCCTCCACCCAGGTGGAAGTGCTGGCCAACGACAACGGCCGCGCCCAGGTGCGCATCGACGGCTGGCAGCAGGACGGGGTGAGCGAGGTGTTCTACGCCGCCCCCGGCAAACGGATCCTGAGCGTGCTGGTCGGCGAAGCCGCCAGAAAAGCCCTCGTGACCGGCAAGAGCGAGACCGACAGCGCCACCAACCTCACCTGGCATCAGGTCAGCCTGACCGCCTGGGTCGACCAGAGCCAGCTCATCGGCGACCAGGGCAAGCTGTGGCAATACGCCTCCACCCTGATGTCCAACAACTGCACCGGCTGTCACGGCCTCACCGCGCTGGATCACTTCAACGCCAACCAGTGGATCGGCGTCATCAAGGGGATGGAGTCCCGTACCTCCCTCACCCCGGAGCAGGCGCGCATGCTCACCCAATACGTGCAGAAACACGCCAGCGACATGAGCGCGGCCCATTAAGGCAGGAACAGAGGACTCTCCCATGACTTTTTTCAATGACCAACAGACCAACCTCTCCCGCCGTACTCTGCTCAAGGGGCTGGGGGCCTGTGCCGCCTTGCCCCTGCTGGCCGGTATCTTCCAGAAAAGCGCCCTGGCCAAGGCCGTCAGCACGGCCCTTGAGCAGTTCCCCACCCTGGTGCCCGCCCAGAAGGGCATCCTGACCGGCGCCCACTGGGGAGCCTTCGAGGCCATCGTCTCCGAGGGCCGCATGGTGCGGGTCCAGCCGGTGGCCGACGATCCGGCACCGAATGACCTCATCGACATGGCGCCGTTCCAGGTCCACGCCAAGAACCGCATCAAGTACCCCATGGTGCGCAAAAGCTGGCTGGAGCACGGCCCGGGGGCCAAACCGGAGCTGCGCGGTGCCGACGAGTGGGTACGGGTGAGCTGGGAAAAGGCCATCGACCTGGTGGCCGGCGAGATCCAGCGCGTCCAGTCTGATTTCGGCCCGCAGGCGATCCACGCCGGTTCCTACGGCTGGAAGAGTGTCGGCATGTTCCACAACAGCCGCACCCTGCTGCACCGCCTGATGAACCTATCGGGCGGCTTCACCGGTTATGCTGGTGACTACTCCACCGGCGCGGCTCAGGTGATCATGTCCCACGTGATGGGCTCCATCGAGGTGTACGAGCAGCAGACCGCCTGGCCCAACGTGGTGGAGCACGCCGAACTGGTGGTGCTCTGGGGGGTCAACGCCCAGGTCACCCTGAAGAACAGCTGGAACATGCCGGATCACGAAGGTCAAGCGGGCTTCAAGGCGCTGAAAGAGAAAGGCACCCGGGTCATCAGCATCGATCCCGTCTACAACGAGACCGCCAAGCTGGTCGGCGCCGAGTGGATTGCCCCGAACGCCTACACAGACGTGGCCATGATGCTGGGGGTGGCCCACACCCTCTACAGCGAGAAGAAGCACGATCAGGCCTTCCTCGATCGCTACACCGTCGGCTTCGATACCTTCCTCGCCTACCTGCTCGGCAAGGAGGACGGCCAGCCCAAGAGCGCCGAGTGGGCGAGCAGCATCTGCGGCGTCGATGCCAAGGTGATCCGCCAGCTGGCCCTCGACATGGCCGCCAAGCGCACCATGATCATGGCCGGTTGGGGCATGCAGCGTCAGCACCACGGGGAGCAGCCCAACTGGATGCTGGTCACTCTGGCTGCCATGCTGGGCCAGATCGGCATGCCGGGGGGCGGCTACGGCTTCAGCTACCACTACTCCTCCGGTGGCAGCCCCACCGCCAAGGGCGGCATTCTGGCGGGGATCTCCGCCGGCAACGCACCGAAGAACAGCCCGGCACCGATCCCGGTGGCGCGCATCGCCGACTGCCTCGCCAATCCGGGCAAGACCATCGACTTCAACGGCCGCAAGGTGACCTATCCGGACATCAAGCTGGTCTACGTGGCGGGGGGCAACCCCTTCCACCACCATCAGGACACCAACAACCTGGTCAAGGCGTGGCGCAAACCCCAGACCGTGATCGTGCACGAACCCTACTGGACGGCGACTGCCAAACACGCCGACATCGTGCTGCCGGTCACCACCAGCTACGAGCGCAACGATCTGGAGATGGGCGGCGACTACTCCCAGCGCTACGTCTTCCCGATGCACCAGTGCGTGCCCCCCCAGTTTGAAGCCCGCAACGACTTCGACATCTTCAGCGCCATCGCCGCCAAGCTGGGCGTGCAGGAGCAGTACACCGAAGGGAAGGACGAGATGCTGTGGCTCAAGCAGATGTACGACGGCATGGCAGCGCAGGCCCGTGGCGCACGTGTGGCGCTGCCGCCGTTCAACATGTTCTGGGAGTCCAACAACTACATCCGCTTCCCGATCCCGGAGGCCAACCGCCAGTGGATCCGTCACGCCGATTTTCGCGAGAACCCGCTGCTCAACCCGCTCGGTACCCCGTCCGGCAAGATCGAGATCTTCTCCAACACGGTGGCGGGGATGGGTTATGCCGACTGCGCCGGTCATCCCAAGTGGTATGAGCCCAAGGAGTGGGTGAAGAGCGAGGTGGCGGCGCGCTATCCGCTGTCGCTCAACACCTCCCACCCGACCCAGCGGTTGCACTCCCAGCTCGACAACACCCCGCTGCGGGACAAGTTCGCCATCGCCGATCGGGAGGCGATCCTGATCCATCCGGACGACGCCAAGGCGCGCGGCATCCAGGATGGCGATCTGGTACGGGCCTTCAACGAGCGCGGCCAGATCCTGGTGGGGGCCCTGATCTCCGCCGATATCCGGCCCGGGGTAGTGCGGGTGTGTGAAGGGGCCTGGTACGATCCGGCCAAGCCGGGCGAAGCGGGCAGCATCTGCAAGAACGGCAACGTCAACTGCCTCACCTTCGACGAGGGCTCGTCCAGTCTGGCCCAGGGCAACTGCGGCCACATGGCCCAATTGCAGATAGAGAAGTATATCGGGCCAGTGCTCGCCAACACGGCGCACGAGGTACCGGCCAACGGCTGAGGCGGTTGCATGCAGACAAAACGGCGCCATAGAGGCGCCGTTTTTATTCCGGGCTGGCAAGGATGACCCTCGGCAGCCATGGGGAGGCGCGGGTAATCCCCCTGCGGGGAGGCTGACTCGGCTCACGGGCCCCCTGAGGGGCCTGCTCACCCTGCATAAATTTAACTTATGGCTTTTCCCATAATGACCCGTGCTTGCTTATACACATGGCCAACTGCTCCGGGGCAGCCCTGCCCACCCCAGATCCCGTCCCGCACGCCTCCTGCCCGATCACCCTCAGGCCCCTCCGTTCCCGCCAATAAAGACGGCGCCCGAAGGCGCCGTCTTTATTCTCTGGAATGAAAGGTGTGCGGGAGGAGCATCAGAAGTCTCCTTCCACCATGTACTCTTCGGCACACTCCACCAGCTGGGGCCAGAGATCTTCCGGCACCCAGGCCTCTGGGTCATCCTCGTCACCGTCATACTGGCTCCAGAAGAAGGCACGCAACCCGCTTGCGAAGTCGTCGCTCAACTCCGCCAGTTCGGAGAGGGGCCCCAGCCAGGCAATGCGGCGCAGGCCGGAGGCGAGATCGTTGATGGCATCCATCAGGGTGCGATCATCCAGGCTCTGCTCCACCAGCAGGGTGAAGCGCTCGCGGGCGCTCTCGGTCTGATCCTCGTCCAGTTCGCCCACGTCGGCCAGCAGGTCGACAAAGTCCTCCAGCAGGAACTGGATCAGGGCATCCCTGTCCTCGAACCACTGGATCTGGGCCCCCTTGGTGCCCAGCACCGAGGCATCGAACGAATCATCGAGATGGCACAAAGCCCAAGGATCGTCAGTCATTGCTACCCTTCCTACACCTGAAACAAGTGACGTATCTTATGCCGGGTGCCGCACCCTTGCCAGCACGGCGGCACAAAAGGGGCCCCCCGACGGGGCGCCCCATCACTCGACCCTGGCCACCTTGGGCAGGGAGAGGGAAGCGGCGAGCCCCCCCAGCTCGGCCCGCCCCATGATGAGGCTGCCACGATAGGCTTCCGCGAGATCCGAGACGATGTTGAGGCCAAGGCCCGAGCCCGGCACCTTCTCGTCGAGGCGCACCCCCCGCAGCACCGCCTTGGCGATCTGATCCTCGCTCATGCCGGGACCGTCGTCCTCAATGCGCAGGGTGATCCAGCCCCCCAGCTCGGCGCTGGAGATGCGCAGCTCGCTGGCGGACCACTTGAAGGCGTTCTCCAGCAGGTTGCCCACCATCTCGTCGAAGTCCTGCTCCTCCACCCCGACCGCCAGATTGACCGGCACCTGCAAGTCCACCGTCTTGCCGGGATAGAGGCGGGAGAAGGCGCGGCAGATATACTCCACCCGGGCCCGCACCGGGGTCGACACCCCGAGGATCTTGGCGGCGCCGGTCACCCGCGCCTTGCCGAGGTGATAGTCGATGTGGCGCTGGATCTGGTCGAGCTGCTCGCCGAGGGCGGCCTGATCCTCCGGCGGCAGCTGGGTCACCTGGTTGCGCATGATGCTGAGCGGCGTCTTGAGGGCGTGGGCCAGGTTGCCGGTGTGGGAGCGGGCCCGTTGCAGCAGCTCGCCATAGTGGTGCAGCAGGCGGTTGATGTCCTCCACCAGCGGCTGGATCTCCAGGGGGTAGCGCAGCCGGAACCCCTCCTGATGACCCTGATGGACACGGCTCAGCTCGCGGCGCAGCAGGTGCAGCGGGCGCAGGCCGTAGAGGATCTGGAACATGAAGCCGAGCACCAGGCCGGTGGCGGCAAAGCCGAGGCCGAGGAACAGGCTGATGCGGGTCTTCTTCAGGGTCTGGGTCAGGGCGCTGCTGTCCTTGGCCATCACCAGGGTGAAGACCCGATCAGACCCCGGCAGCAGCACGGTACGGGTCATGATGAGCAGGGGCTCCTTGTTGGGCCCCTTGCCGACAAAGAGATCCGGATCGCCGAAAGCCGACTTCAGGCCGTGGGCACTCAGATGGGCATCCCACAGGGAGCGGGAGCGACTGACCACCGTCTCCCCCAGCTCCAGTTGCCAGTAGTAGCCGGAGTAGGGCTGGCGATAACGGGGGTCGGCCATGGGCTCGGTGACCACCGGCATGCCGTCCGGCTGGATCTCGAGGCGGGAGAGCAGATCGTAGAGCTGCAGGCGCAGGCCATCGGCCTCCGCCTCCTGCCAGTAGTTGCGCATCATGGTCTGCAGGCTGAAGCCGGTGGCGAACAGGAAGAGACCGCACCAGACCATGGCGATCACCACCAGCCGACCTCGCAGGGTGCGTACCAGCCTCATTCAACCCACCCCGCCATCGGTTGCGAGGATGTCATTCGTTGATCCGGTAGCCGAGGCCGCGCACCGTCTCGATGAGATCGGCGTGGGTCTTCTTGCGAATGCGGCCGATGAACACCTCCACGGTGTTGGAGTCGCGATCGAAATCCTGGGCATAGATGTGGTCGATCAGCTCGCTGCGGGACACCACCTTGCCCCTGTGCTGCATCAGGTAGCCCAGCACCCGGAACTCGTGGGCGGTGAGCTTGATGGGGGTCCCCTCGTACCACACCTGGGAAGCCGCCATGTCGAGACGCACGCCACCGATCTCGAGGATGGAGCTGGCGTTCCCCGCCGCCCGGCGCACCAGCGCCTGCACCCTGGCCACCAGCTCCGCCACCTGGAAGGGCTTGGTGAGGTAGTCGTCCGCCCCGGCGTTGAGCCCTTCAATCTTCTCGTGCAACTGGCCACGGGCGGTCAGCACCAGCACCGGGGTGTCCATCCCCTTGCTGCGCCACTCCTTCAGTACGCTCAGCCCGTCGCGACCGGGCAGGCCGAGATCCAGGATGATGGCGTCATAGGGTTCGGTCTCGCCGAGAAAGCCCGCCTCGTTGCCATCGTGGCAGAGATCGGTGACGAAACCGGACAGACGCAGCTGCTCCGCCAGCTGGCCCGCGAGGATCTTTTCATCTTCAACTATCAGAATGCGCATACATGGGTATCCAAAACAGGGTTGTGCCGGCACTGGCAACGGTTGGGGGGACGAACCGGACGACGGTACGTTCGCGGACTCACGCCGTTACTCCTCTTCCGGGGGCGGGCGCGGAGCGAACAGGCGCTCCAGATGGTGACCCTTGAGCCACACCATCTCCAGGTTGTCAGCCCGGTAGCCCACCTTGATGACGCTGTTCTCCTCGTCGATGAGCCTGAGCTCGTAGAGCCAGACGCCATCCTCCTCACCCAGATCGACGCGCAGCACGCGCACCGGCAGGCGGGAGGCTACCGCCATCAACTCATGAAAAGGACGGACCCGCCCCTCGCTGACCGCCTGTTGCAACAAGGCCTCGTTCGGCTGGGCCGCCTGAACCAGCATCGGCAGCAGCAATCCAAGCAGGGGCAGCGCGCTATTCATGGGTGATTCATCTCTCAAAACCTAACATAATGCCGTTTATAGTGTGCCAGCCATGAATCCGGAATGAATATGATCCCACGCAGTATCCTGCTGATCTTGTGCCTCTTTTCCACCTTTGGCTGGGCGGCGCAGACACGTCTCGACATGGCCGGACTGGTCAAGTTGTTGCTGGCACAAGGGTATCACGACATTCGGGAAGTGGAGCTGGAAGGGGACAAATTCGAGGTCGATACCCTGAATGCCAACGATCAGCGCGTCCAGTTGCAGGTCGATGCCAACACCGGCGAGATCACCAAAAAAGAGGCCGAATAGGCCTCTTTTGCTATGGGTGTGACGGCTGTTGCGCCGCCCCCCTCCCGGCTACTTGCGCTCGCCTGCGCCAGGGGCGCAGCAGCTTCTCTCGCCGTGGCCACAGCAGGGCGCAGGCCAGCACCAGATAGATGAGGGGCTCCTGCCACCCGCTCTTGACCGACCACCAGTAGTGTACCGGCACCAGTAGAGCCACCCCGTAGATCCAGTTGTGCAGCTTCTGCCAGGCAGGCCCCATGCGCCGCAACAGGGCCGGGATCGAGGTGATGCCGAGCGCCAGCAACAGCAGCAGCGCCACCATGCCCACCACTATGTAGCTGCGCTTCACCAGCTCGCCGCCAATCAGCCCCCAGTCGAACTGCAGATCCAGCCCCAGCCAGACCATGAAGTGCAGGGACGCCCAAGCGGCGCACCAGAGCCCGAGGGGGCGGCGCAACTTGATGAGCTGCCCCTGGCGCCAGCGCTTGGCGAGCGGCGACACCAGCAGGGTCAGCAACAGCAGGTGGAGGGCCCCCTTGCCAAGGTAATGGGTCAGCCCCTGGACCGGATCCCCCCCCAGCAGCCCGGCTGGCACGGCATAGCCCAGCCAGAGCAGAAAGCCGAGCGAACCAAGGTGCACCAGCGCCCGCAAGCCGTTGATATGGGCTGTTTTCAGTCTCGGCATCATATTGCAGTTCCCGTCATGTTTTTCCCGCTTCTCATCCCCTCTCCCACCAGGGGAGAAGGGGGCAAGAGATCAGTCGGGCAGAGCGTCAGTCTCAATACCATTTACGCAGATCCATCCCCTGATAGAGGGACGCCACCTCGTCGCCGTAGCCATTGAACATCAGGGTCGGCTGGCGCTTGGCCCCGAAAATGCCCCCCTCGCCGATGAAACGCTCGCTCGCCTGGCTCCAGCGCGGGTGATCCACGCTCGGGTTGACGTTGGCGTAGAAGCCATATTCGTTCGGCGCAAGCAGGTTCCAGGTGGTGGGGGGCATCTCCTCCACCAGGCGGATGGAGACGATGCTCTTGATGCTCTTGAAGCCGTATTTCCAGGGCACCACCAGCCGGATGGGTGCCCCGTTCTGGGCGGGCAGGGTTTTGCCATAGAGCCCCATGGCGAGGAAGGAGAGGGGGTGCATGGCCTCGTCGAGGCGCAAGCCCTCCACATAGGGATAATCGATGCCGCCCCCCAGGGCACGGGAGGCCTGCCCCGGCAACTGTTCCGGATCATAGAGCGTCTCGAAGGCCACGAACTTGGCGCGACTGGTGGGCTCGGCACGGCGGATCAGATCCGCCAGCGCAATGCCGCTCCAGGGCAGCACCATGGACCAGGCCTCCACGCAGCGCAGCCGATAGATGCGCTCCTCCAGCGTGCTCTTGTTGATGAGATCCCACACATCCAGGGTGAAGGGTTTGGCCACCTCCCCTTCCACCTTCAGGGTCCAGGGCTCGGGCCTGAGGTAATGGCCGTTGCGGGCCGGGTCCCCCTTGTCGGTCCCCAGCTCGTAGAAATTGTTGTGGGTGGTGGCCTTCTCCTCCGGGGTGAGGATCAATCCCTCTGGCCGGGTCGCGGCACGGATGTCGAGGGGTCTGGTGGGGGCCACGGTGGCCGGCTTGTCCGGTGCGAAGAGATCCAGCAGGCTGGCCTTCACCGGAAACGCCAGGGTGGCGGCACCGACGCCCAGGCCCAGCCCTTTCAGGATGCGGCGACGATCCTGATAGACGGTTTCCGGCGTGACGTCCTGTTCGGTGGGGTGATGAGAAGTACGGCGCTTGATCAACATGAAAAAACTCCCGGGACGATGAGGTTGACAACCATAAGACCCGCCCCGGCCGAGTTTTATTTCACACAGAATTACATGAGTTGGTAAAGGGGCAGTGCCTTGGCCATGGTACCGGCCAGGAAGAGCACTACGAACACCAGCAGAGGAACGATCACGTTTGGCACCATCAGACTCACTCCATGAGCAGGACAGGGCCTCTAACTATGGAACAAGGTCTGCGGCGCCTCCAATGAATTTTTTTCGCGAGCGCAAGCGTATTCCAGAGTTGCAAAGAGTGATCGGGATCACACACAATCCGGCCCCCGCTTGCTGCCGCTCTACCGCGGAGTAGGCTGCCTCCTTTTCCGGATTCAACCACTGAGAGTCACGCCATGAGCCCACTGTTCGCCATCGCCATCACGACCGGGATCCTCTCCGCCGTCTGGGGTGGACTGGCCGCCGCACTCGGTCTCATCTCCTGGGTCGGCTTCCTCGGCTGCACCAGCTACTTCGCCTCGAGTGGCGGTTACAAGGCGCTGTTGCAGACCCTGCTGTGCAACACCACCGGCATGCTGTGGGCACTCCTGCTGATCCACGGGGAGACCTGGTGGGGGGCCGGCATGGCGGGTTATCTGATGACAGGGGTGGTGGCCACCCTGATGTGCGTGCAGGCCAGGCAGCAGTGGCTCGCCTACATTCCCGGCACCTTCGCCGGTTGCTGTGCCACCTTCGGCGCCGCAGGCGAGTGGCGGCTCATTCTGCCCTCCCTCATCATCGGCGCCCTGTTTGGCTATCTGATGAAGGCGAGCGGCCTCTGGCTCTCCCAGAAGACTCTCTCTACCAGCGGTGTCAGCGACCCGGCCTGAGGCCGATTCTGTCGGAAACCAGAGGGGCGGCCCGTCATCGACGGGCCGCCCCTCTGTCATTTATCCCTTCGACTTGAAGTTGGCCGCCTCGATGCCGTGCCGATTCAGCAGCTTGTAGAAGTCGGTGCGGTTTCTCCCCGCCATGTTGGCCGCCAGGGTCACATTGCCTTCCGTGGTGCGCAGCAGCCGGATCAGGTACTCCTTTTCAAACTCGGCCCGCGCCTCGTTGAACGAGGGAATGCCGCCACCGCCGCCACTCAGGGCCGACTCCACCATGGCCGCGCCGATCACCGGGCTGCAGCAGAGGCTCGCGAGCTGCTCCACCACCCCGCAGAGCTGGCGCACGTTGCCCGGCCAGGCCGCGGCGGCCAGCAGGGCCAGCGCCTCAGGCGAGAAGCCGAGGGCGGCGCAATCGGGGTGACGGTTGCGGTAATCGTCCAGCGCCTGACGGGCCAGCAGGGGGATGTCCTCGCTACGGGCGCTCAGAGGCGGCAGAGTGATGTTGGCCACGTTGAGGCGGTAGAAGAGATCCTCGCGAAAACGCCCCTCTTCCATGGCGGTCACCAGATCCTGATGGCTGGAGCTGATGACCCGCACCTCGGGGGTGCCCTGACCATACTCCGCCAGCACCTGGAGCAACTTGGCCTGGAGTGACTCCGACAGATCCCCTATCTCGTCGAGGAAGAGGGTGCCGCCTTTGGCCTCGGCAAACAGGCCGGACTGGCCATCCTCGCCAAACAGCTGCAAGTCCAGCGCGGGCCAGGGCAGAGCCGCACAGTTGATGGTATGCAGCGGCTTGTCGCGGCGGTGGCTGGCCTGGTGCAGCACCTGGGTCATCACCCCCTTGCCGGCGCCGGAGGGGCCCAGGATCAGCACGGGCACGTCCATGGTGGCGATGCTGCTCGCCTGGATCAGCAACTGCTCCATCTGCGGGTTGCGGGTCTGGATGAGGGACTGCCACTCCTGCTGCTGCTTCGGACGGGTCAGGCTGAGAGCATGTTCTATGGTGACCAGCAGCTCGTCCTTGTCGATGGGCTTGGTGAGGAAGCTGAATACCCCGGAGCGGGTCGCCTGGATGGCGTCGGGAATGGTGCCGTGGGCGGTCATGATGATCACCGGCATGCCGAGCCACTGGGACTGGATCCGCTCGAACAGCGCCAGCCCGTCCATGCCCCCCATGCGCAGATCGCTCAGCACCAGGTCGGCCCGTTGCTGGCGCAGCCTGTCCAGCGCTCCTTCCGCGCTGTCGGCGGTATCCACCTCGTAACCCTGGCTGCGCAGGCGCATGCTCATCAGCTTGAGCAGGCTGGCATCATCGTCCACCAGCAGAATACGGCTCATGCTCTCACCCCCTCTTGGCGAAAAACGCGGTCATTGCGGCGCGGTCCGGAGCTGTCATGGCTGACCTCCCCCATTGAGCTTACGCTGGTTGAGCTGCTCGTCGATGGCGGAGAGCTGCTCTATCTGCTGGCGCAGACGCTTCACCTCCTGACTCTGATCGTCGCGGCGGCTGTCTCGCACCAGCAGCTCCTCCCCGAGGGCGATCCAGCTGCGCAGGAAGGCCTGGGCATCGAGACCGAGCTCCGGCAACAGAGCCTTCAGCTGATCCAGCCCGGCCCGGCGACTGGCCACCGATTCGGACGGGTGGGTGTTGACCATGGCCAGGCTGACCCGGCTCTCGAGGTCGGTGGCGCCGGCCAGTCGCTGGCGCTCCTGCATCCGCTGCTGGGGATGGCTGGCCAGCAGCCAGTCCGAGTATTGCAGGCGCACCTGCATCTCCTTGTTGGCAAACTCCATCCGCCTGGCGATCGCCTCCTGGGAAGGCTCGGTGAGGCTGGTAGAAGGCAGCAGGGAACAGCCAGCGAGCAGGCCTATCATCAATACGGGAATCACAAATCGTTTCATCTTGAATGTCACTTCAGATCCTGGTGGGGAACAGGCACCTGCCCGCTCCTCTCAATATTCGGTGTCAAGGCGCCACCCGCACCTGCGGGGTCGCCGCCACGCCCGTCAGCTCGGGCGCACGTTCAAATCCAGCCGGAAACAGACATCCGCCTGGGCATCCTCGATCAGCCTGAGCTCGCCGCCCAGACTCATGGCAGACTCACGGGCAATGGAGAGGCCCATGCCGGAGCCTTTCAGCAATCCCTGGCGCACTATGCTGCCCTGTTCAAAGGGCTCGAAGATGCGCTCCCGCTCGTCTGGCGGGATGACAGGCCCTTCGTTGGCCACCTCCAGCCAGCCGCCGCCCGCTCCCGCCCCGGCGCGGATCCAGATCTGTCCGCCCCTGGCGCCATAGCTGACCGCGTTGGAAAAGAGATTGTCGAGGATAAGTCGCAGGCGGTAGGGCTCTGCCCGCAGGCTGATGGGCTCGGGCGGCAAGTGTACACTGATTTGCTTGGATTCCAGCGCGAGCCGGTACTCTTCGGACAAGTCTGACAACAAGGGCGCCAGGGGCACCTCGGACAGGGTGAACACCTCCTGCTGGCTGAGGCGATTGAAGTCGAGCAGCCGCTCGATCAGGGTCTGCAGACGGCGGCTGTTCTCCTCCAGCATCTGGCAGATCTCCTGCTGATCCCGGTTGAGGGGCCCCACCAGCTGCTCCGAGAGCAGATCAGCCCCCTCCCGCAGCACGGCAAGGGGGGTTTTCAGCTCGTGGGATACGTGGCGCAGGAACTGGTATTTCTGCTGTTCCAGCTCCTTGAGCTTGTCGTGCAGCCAGCTGATCCGCTCCCCCAGCAGCACCAGTTCGGCCGGGCCATCCACCGGGCGCTGATCCGGCTCGACGCCAGCGCCCAGACTCAGGATCCGCGACTCAATCTGACGTACCGGGTGGATGATGAGGTAGGTAAAGAGCAACACCAGCAGCAGGCTGAGCCCGACCACGAAGCCGCTGACCCACCAGATCTGCTGTTTCAGCTCCACGATGGCGCCCCGCATGCGGGTCACGTGATCATCCACCTGGCTGCGGGTGACCACTTCCAGTTGCTGGTTCAGTTCGTTGAAGTCGGTGAAACGGGGGCTGGTCGCCTCCTGCCTGGCCTTGCGCAGATCCTGCAGGCCGTCGAGCCAGACCAGCGTCGCCTCGAGATCTCCGTAGACCTCGGCATCCGGAATGGAGTCCTGATGGGTCGCGAGCAGTTCCCGGTAGCGCACCAGCTGCTGCCGATAGCTGGCCAGGATGCGATCATCACCCAGGACCGCATAGCGCCGCAGGGTGCGCTCCAGATCGATGGCCTGGGTGGAGAGCAGCGTCGCCCGGCGAGTGTCCCGCACCGCACGTTCCATCTCGTCGCTGGTGAGCTGGCCCAGGTGGGAGAGAGCCTGACTGTCGTGCCAGATCATGCCCCCCAGGGGCATCAGCACCAGCACGAAGCCCATCAGTACTACCTGGAGCAGGGAGCGGGGCCGAACCTTGGTCATCTTCTGCGGTCTCGATTCGTCATGGGGGAGCCAGCATATCCGCACTGCCCCAAAAAGCAAAACCGGCCATAAAGCCGGTTTGATTGCTCACCGAGGCCGGATTCACGCCAGGCCGACGGACGCCACACAGATGACAATGATCATGGCAAGGGCCCCTGACGCGGCCAACAGTGCCCATTTCATTTCTACGCTCATGCAAACCTCCTTTCTGCCAATCAGCGTTGGATCACAACAGATAACGACATGTTAATTCATAGTGAATCCCATAACCGTGAGCTGCGTATATATTTCAGACGAGCCCAACCCAAGGAATGGAAAGCATGTTTTACCTCTGTAGCATTGGATCCAATCTCGACCCCGCCCTGCACGTCAGTCAGGTCGTCGCCGAATTGCTGGCCCGCTTTGGTCGCCTTCACCTGAGTTCCGTCATCCAGACCAAACCCGTGGGCATGCATTCGCGCCACGACTTCCTCAACTGCCTGTTCGTCGTCCAGAGCGACCTCTCCCCCGTCCAGCTCAAGGCCGAGTTTGTCACCATGGAGCTGACCCATGGCCGGGATCGCAGCAACCCCCTGTGCAAGGTGGCGGACAGGCCACTGGACATCGACATACTGGCCTGCGGCGAACGGGATGACTTCGCCGAGGCCGGGGTGGATGCCTACCTGGGGGATCTGCTGGCGGAGATGTATCAGGGCGGCAGTGTGGACTCCGGCAAGGTGACCCTCGGCCTGCCGGGCAGCAAGGTGTTTGCGAAGCAGCGCATCGGCCAGGCCCCCATCCATCTCTGCCAGCAAGACGAGGCCCTGCTTCCCGGCAACGGCCACCCCGGCCCCCCTTCCCGGCACGCCGCCATCCGGCACCCTTGAGCCGTTCACACACATGAGGCGCCCAAAGGCGCCTCATGTCATGGCGGCCCGCCTTGCCCTAGATGACGGCGAGGGCGCGCCCCCCGTCCACCCGGATGCTGGCCCCGGTCATGTAGTCGTTCTTCATCAGCATCTGTACCGCCTGCCAGATGGGCTCCAGACCCCCTTCCCGCGCCAGCGGCGTCTTCGCCAGCACCTGCTGGCGCCAGTCATCCCCGTGCTCGTCGAGAAACAGGATGGGGCCAGGCTCTATGGTGTTGACCCGCACGGCAGGCGCCAGTTCGCGGGCAAAGCTCATGGCCAGGGAATGGGCTCCCGCCTTGGTGGCCACGTAGGCGGCAAACTGGGGCGCCGGGGCATGGATGTAGATATCGGTGATGTGGATGATGCCCCCGTTGGGCTGGCGGGCAAGGGCAGGGGCCAGCGCCCGGTTGAGCTGGAACGGAGCCGCCATGTGTACCCGGTAGAACTGATCAAACTGGGCCAGCTGCACCGCAGGATCCGCCGCCTGGGGCTCGAAGGCGGAGGCATTGTGGATGATCAGGGCAAGATCCTCATGGGCCGCCAGCGCCGTCACCACAGCGCCCACCTCCTCTTCCCGGGTGAAGTCCGCCTGTACCAGCTCGACGCCCACGTCTCGCAGACGATCCAGCTCGGGCCGTTCGCTGCGATAGCTGCCCGTCACCTGCCAGCCAGCGGCCACCAGCTGCTCACACAGATAGAATCCCAGGCGACGGCCACAGCCCGTTACCAATGCACGCATACCCTCTCCTTGTGGTTGTCGCCCTCCCCGATCCATGCAGGATCGCACGGAGGGCCCATTCATCGGCCATGACCTATCGATGTCCGAGGCAAAACCCATTGGCCCCGTGTCACAGCCACCGGGCATAGTGGCCCCATCGACCCCCATGGAGCCACCATCATGCTACAAATTCGCGATCATATGCAGCCATTGACCCACTCACTGCACCCCGGCCTCGGTCTGGCCGAGGCGCTGGACAGACTCCATCGGGCAAACCTGGGGGGCCTGCCGGTACTGGATGACCATCAGCACCTCGTCGGATTTCTCTCCGAGCAGGATTGCATTCCCGCCCTGCTCACGGGCAGCTATCACTGCGACACCCGTACTCTGGTCGAAGATCTGATGAGCCGGACCCCGCTGTTCGTCTCTCCTGATGACAACATCGTTGATCTCGCCCGCCAGATGACCGGGGCCAGACCCAAGGTCTATCCGGTAATGGAGGGAGGCAAGGTGACGGGCATCATCAGCCGTCGTCAGGTGATGCAGGCCCTCAACACCCAGATGAAACAGTGTCAGGCAACCTGAGGCAGGCAACCTCGCACACGTTTCATGCCGGCCACCCTCCCGTCCACAGCCGACGAGTGGCTGGTCCACCCCGCCCGACTCTGCCACGGGGCGGCCTGTCGAGGCAGCGCCGCCCTCCTCCCACCGGCACCGTTCGTTTGTCCCCTCCCCATTTCAGGGTTTGCCATCCGTGGTCGTCTCTAGTTAGATAGGTGCCGGTCACAGTCCCTGCCGGATGCGACCCCGTCCCGAGTGCTCAGGAGATGTAACGTGCGACGCTTGCTCGTATTCTGCTTGCTGCTGCCCTGCTGGCTGTCAGCCAGGGAGCTGGTCATTGGTGGCATCCTGGAGCCCCCTCTCAAGTGGCTGGATGCACAGGGACACCCTCGCGGGCTGGATGTGGATCTCGTCACCGCCATCTTCGGCACGCTCCATACCCCCATCAGGATTGAGCTCATCGATTCGGGGGCCAGGCTCACCCGCAATGCCGAAAGCGGCTTCTATGACCTGCTGCTGACCCACTCCTACAAACCGGAGCGGGAGGCCTATCTGCTCTACCCCAAACAGGCCCATATGCTCCATAGCTGGCACTTCTTCATACGCAAGGAGTCCGCAGGCCAGATCCATTATGACCATCTGACGGATCTCAAACCCTGGCGTATCGGTGTCACCCGGGATTTCTCCTATACCCCCGAGCTCGCGGCGGCCATGACAGACCCGAGCTATCACTTCCAGGAGATCCCCATCAACCAGCTGCAACTGCGCAAACTCATCGCCGGTCGCATCGACGTGGTACCCATGTCCCTGGTCACCGCCTTCACCCAGATAAGAGAGGAGGGACTGGAAGGCAAGCTCGACTACCTGCCAAAACCCCTCAAGACCAGCCCCTACTTCAATGTCTGGACCCGTTCCCGGGCCAATGCCGACACCCCGGCCCTGATGGCCGCCTATGATGCCGAACTGCTGCACATGAAGCGGGACGGCCGGCTCAAAGCCCTCTACGACAAATACGGCATCCCCTATATCGAACCCTGATCCACCGTTCAGGGTGTCATCTCCCGCAGGGTCGAATTCTGCTGCGCGGACAGGGTCTATCACGGGAGAGGGGTCTCTACGCCCCCCTCAGACCACCCGACTCAAGGCTTCACATCCCGCAGGATCGGGTTTTGCAGCGAAATCAGCGTCTCGGTGGACTGGATCTCGTCGATGGTCTGGATCTTGTGGATCAGTACCGTCTGCAACTCGTCGATGGAACGGGTCATCACCTTCATGAAGATGCTGTAGTGGCCCGTGGTGTAGTAGGCCTCCACCACCTCGTCCAGCGCCTGCAGTTTGGCCAGGGCCGACGGGTAATCCTTGGCGCTCTTGAGGTTGATCCCGATAAAGCAGCAGACGTCGTAGCCCAGCTTCTTGGGGTTCACCTGCACCCGCGTTCCCTCGATGATGCCCGCCTGCTTCATCTTCTCTACCCGCACGTGGATGGTGCCCGGGCTCACCAGCAGTTGTTTGGCCAGCTCGGCGTAAGGCAGGCGCGCATTCTCCATCAGGGCGGAGAGGATGGCCTGATCGAGATTATCGATCCGATAATTTTCTGACACTTTTTTGCTCTCCTTTTAATGATTCATCATTAATTGATGGCTTATTTTGAAGAAAAAAACACACAAAGCCTATTTCAATTATCGAATATTGAATTTAGTTGGCATTCTGTTGAAGAATCACCGCATTCAACGGATTCACGACAGGTAATTCAGCATGAAACAGCACTACATCCGCAGCCAACAGCAGATCAGCTTCGTCAAAGAGATGTTCTCCCGCCAACTCGCACTGCAGCTCGGCCTGATGGAGGTACAAGCCCCCATTCTGAGCCGGGTCGGTGACGGCACCCAGGACAACCTCTCCGGCTGCGAGCATGCAGTGCAGGTCAAGGTGAAAACCCTGCCGGAGCACAGCTATGAAGTGGTCCACTCCCTGGCCAAGTGGAAGCGCCAGACCCTGGGCCGCTTCGGTTTCGGCCCGGGTGAAGGCATCTACACCCACATGAAGGCACTGCGTCCGGACGAGGATCGTCTCAGCCCCATTCACTCCGTCTACGTCGACCAGTGGGACTGGGAGAAGGTGATGCCGGGCGAGCGCCGGGATCTGGCCTATCTGCAGGAGACGGTGCGGGGCATCTGGGCCGCCATCAAGGCCACCGAGCGCGCGGTCTGTGCCGAGCATGAGCTGACCCCCTTCCTGCCGGCGGATATCCAGTTCCTGCACAGTGAAGAGCTGCTGACCCGCTACCCGGACCTCGATGCCAAGGGACGCGAGCGCGCCATCGCCAAAGAGCTGGGAGCGGTCTTCCTCATCGGTATCGGTGGCGCCCTCTCCCACGGCGAACGCCACGACGTGCGAGCCCCGGACTACGACGACTGGAGCAGCGAGAGCGAGCTCGGGCTGGCGGGTCTGAACGGTGACATCCTGGTGTGGAACCCGGTGCTGGAAGACAGCTTCGAGATCTCCTCCATGGGGATCCGGGTGGACGCAGAGGCCCTGCGCCGCCAGCTCGCCATCACCGGCGACGAGGATCGCCTGCAATATGACTGGCATCAGGATCTGCTGGCAGCACGCATGCCGCAAACCATCGGCGGCGGCATCGGCCAATCCCGTCTGGCCATGCTGCTGCTGCAAAAAGAGCACATCGGTCAGGTCCAGGTCGGCGTCTGGCCATCTGAAATGAAAGCTGCCATCCCAGGCATGCTGTAACGAATTGATTTGATTGCATCTGTCCTCCTATCGCGGCAACACGGCGCGGGACAGACGCGATAGCGAAGCTGGTCAGCCGAGGTGGAGAGCGTATCCCGACTGACTGTAAGGCGGGCATGGTCGCTGACTGTGCCTGCCGACCCTGGGGCTTGCCCCTGCGATCCGCTCAACCCACGTCAGATCGCATCGAATACATTCCTCCCGGCAATCTTCGGATTGCCGTTTTTTTTTACGCCGAAAAACTGTGCTCAAAACCCGCCCCGATCTGGTGCTGGCGCGGCAACCCCGCCTTTCTGCTGCCGGTGCAGTGGCAGGCAAACAACCGCTCCACCGCCTCTTCCTGCAGATAGGCTCCGAGCGCCACCGCCCGCTCTGGGCCGGAAAACTTCAGGTGCAGGCCGCCGATGACGGCGTGGATCCGCTCGTCGCCACACACCTCCTTGGCCCACTCGATGATGTTCTCGACCCCGGCGTGACCGCAGCCGATAAAGACGATGAGCCCCTGCTCGCTCTTGTAGGCCAGCGCCGAGTCGTCGCTGATGAGGTCTTTCTCTACCCGCCCGCCCCGCACTATGTAGCCGAGCAGCGAAGGCGCAGCCCGGTCGCGCCGCACAATGCTGCCGAGGAACACCAGACGATCCGAGAGCCACACCGGCTCGGACGAGCAGTGGGGAAGCAAGCCTCTGGCCGACAGCGACTCCCGAGCCAGCGCCCCCGACAGGCGATAGAGGTTGCGCCGCCAGAAGGGCAGCGACAGGAAGTAGCCCCGCTCGCAGAACACGTCTGGACAGGCTATGAGTGGGATGGGTCTTGGATAGGCGGGCAGCGAGCCGACCCCGCCCACATGGTCGTAATGACCGTGAGAGAGCACCACATGGGTGAGAGAGGCGAGATCGATCCCCATCACGGCGGCGTTGTGGCACAGCGCCCGGCCACGGCCGCTGTCGAACAGCACCCTGAGGCCGTCACACTCCAGCAGCAGCGCCAACCCTCGCTCGGGCAGACAGCCAGGCAGATGAACGTCGTCATCCACCAGCACGGAAAACTTCAGCATCTCAATCCCTCAGAAAACAAAACGCAGGCACGAGGCCTGCGTTTTTCATCGACAATCCCATTACTGGGTCATGGTGAGGCCGTTGCTGTCGGCCCCCAGCCGCAGTGTCTTGCCCGGGATGACCCGACCGCTGAGCAGGGCCTGGGCCAGCGGGTTCTCCACCTTCTGCTGGATCGCCCGCTTGAGGGGACGCGCCCCGTAGACGGGATCGAACCCGGCATGAACCAGCTTGGTCAGCAGCTCCTCGCTCACCTCCACCTCGAAGCCCTGGGACTCCAGACGGCTCATCAGGCTCTTGAGCTGGATGCGGGCGATGGACTTGATGTGCTCCTCACCGAGCGGGTGGAACACCACGGTCTCGTCGATCCGGTTGATGAACTCCGGCCGGAAGCTGCGGGTCAGCACCTCCATCAGCATGGCCTTCATCTCGTCGTAATCCTTCTCGGAGTGGTGCTCCTGGATGAGATCAGACCCGAGGTTGGAGGTCATGATCACCACGGTGTTGCGGAAGTCCACGGTACGCCCCTGACCGTCGGTCAGGCGGCCATCGTCCAGCACCTGCAACAGAATGTTGAAGACATCCGGGTGGGCTTTTTCCACCTCGTCCAGCAGGATCACCGAGTAGGGGCGACGGCGCACCGCCTCGGTGAGATACCCCCCTTCCTCGTAACCCACGTATCCCGGAGGCGCCCCCACCAGACGGGCCACGCTGTGTTTCTCCATGAACTCGGACATGTCGATCCGCACCATGGCGTCCTGGGTATCGAACAGGAACTCCGCCAGCGCCTTGCACAGCTCGGTCTTGCCCACCCCGGTGGGGCCGAGGAAGAGGAAGGAGCCGATGGGGCGGTTCGGGTCGGACAGCCCGGCACGAGAGCGGCGAATGGCGTTGGAGACGGCGTCCACCGCCTCTTCCTGGCCGATCACCCGGCTGTGCAGCTGATCCTCCATCCGCAGCAACTTCTCCCGTTCCCCTTCCAGCATGCGGGCCACCGGAATGCCGGTCCAACGGGCCAGGACGTCGGCGATCTCCACGTCGGTGACCCGGTTGCGCAGCAGGCTGGTCTCCTGCATCTCGGCCTGGGTGGCGAGATCCAGCTGTTTTTCCAGCTCCGGGATGCGGCCGTACTGCAACTCGGACATGCGGCCCAAGTCCCCTGCGCGGCGCGCCACCTCGAGATCCTGACGGGCCTGCTCCAGTGCCGCCTTGATGTGCTGGGTCCCGGCGAGGGCAGCCTTCTCGGCCTTCCACACCTCTTCCAGCTCGTTGTATTCCCGCTCTTTTTCCGTCAACTCCTGATTGAGCAGATCGAGGCGCTTGCGGCTGGCGTCATCGTCCTCCTTCATCAGCGCCTGCTGCTCCAGCTTGAGCTGGATGATGCGCCGCTCGAGCCGGTCCAGGGATTCCGGCTTGGAGTCGATCTGGAGCCGGATGCTGGCCGCCGCCTCGTCGATGAGGTCGATGGCCTTGTCAGGCAGCTGGCGATCCGCGATGTAGCGGTGGGAGAGCTGGGCCGCCGCGACGATGGCGGGGTCGGTGATCTGCACATGGTGGTGCAGCTCGTAGCGCTCCTTCAGGCCACGCAGGATGGCGATGGTGTCCTCCACCGAGGGCTCCTCCACCAGCACCTTCTGGAAACGGCGCTCCAGCGCGGCATCCTTCTCCACGTACTGCCTGTACTCATCGAGGGTGGTGGCCCCGACGCAGTGCAGCTCGCCGCGGGCCAGGGCGGGCTTGAGCATGTTGCCCGCATCCATGGCACCCTCGCCCTTGCCGGCACCGACCATGGTGTGCAGCTCGTCCACGAAGAGGATGACGTTGCCCTCTTCCTTGGCCAGATCGTTCAGGACCGCCTTGAGCCGCTCCTCGAACTCGCCGCGATACTTGGCACCGGCCACCAGGGCCCCCATGTCCAGGGAGAGCACCCGCTTGTTCTTGAGCCCTTCCGGCACTTCGCCATTGATGATGCGCTGGGCCAGACCCTCGACGATGGCGGTCTTGCCGACGCCGGGGGCACCGATCAGCACCGGGTTGTTCTTGGTGCGGCGTTGCAGCACCTGGATGGTGCGGCGAATTTCGTCATCCCGGCCGATCACCGGGTCGAGCTTGCCGAGTTCGGCCCGCTCGGTGAGATCGATGGTGTACTTCTCCAGCGCCTGGCGATTCTCCTCGGCGTTGGCATCCTCCACCTTCTTGCCGCCACGGACCTTGTCGATGGCTGCCTCGAGTTTTTCCTTGGTCAGCCCCTGGGCACGCAGCAGCTCGCCCAGCGTCCCCTTCTCGTCCAGGGCCGCCAGCACGAACAGCTCGGACGAGATGAACTGATCCTTGCGCTGCTGGGCCAGCTTGTCGCAGACGTTGAGCAGCCGGCCTAGGCCGTTGGAGAGCTGTACGTCCCCTTCCACGCCGCTGACGCGGGGCAGGCGGTCCAGCTCCTCGCCGAGGCGCGAGCGCAGGGTATTGATGTCGAGCCCGGTCAGGGTGAGCAGCGGACGAATGGATCCGCCGTCCTGATTGAGCAAGGCGCTCATCAGATGGACGGGTTCGATGAATTGGTGGTCACGACCCAGTGCAAGAGACTGGGCATCGGAAATGGCAATCTGGAATTTGCTGGTCAGGCGATCGAGGCGCATTGCACTCCCCCTTCAAGACAGACGCCGCATGCGCGGCAACAACATCGCTTTCTGACAAGGAAGATGTGGTCTTGAAGGGCAATTTCAAGGGGTGGCTGTTTATTTTTTCCTCAATAGCGGTGACCGAGGGAAAACGACCTCGCAATGGCAGCCTGTGCCCTGAGCCTGCTCGGCAGCAAGACATAGCCACCGGAGGGCCATCACCAGGGAGTGAAGAGGCGCTTGCGGCCACTCGCGAGCGCCTCTTCGGCTATTTTTCCAGCCATACAAGGGAGGCCATGCGACCCGTCTGCCCGTCGCGGCGATAGGAGTAGAAGCGCTCGCTGTCGCTGAAGGTGCAGTATTCGCCGCCATAAATGGCGGTGACGCCGGCGCGGGCGAGGCGCAGTCGGGCCAGCTGGTAGATATCCGCCAGCCATTTCCCCTCGATGGACGAAGGGGCGAACGCAGCCGCCGCCTCGGCCTGCTCCGCCATGAAGGCCTCACGCACTTCGCCACCCACTTCGAACGCGGCGGGACCGATGGCCGGGCCCAACCAGGCCAGGATCTCGCCAGACTCGCAGCCCATGGCGGCGATGCTTGCCTCCAATACGCCTCCCTGCAGTCCGCGCCAACCGGCATGGGCCGCCGCCACTACGGTGCCTGCCCGATCGCAGAACAGCACCGGCAGGCAGTCGGCAGTCATCACGATGCAGGCCTGCCCCGCCTCACGGGCACAGGCGGCATCGGCATCCGGTGCGCGCTCATAACGGTCGCTCACCGGATGGACGGCGATGCCATGTACCTGGTTGAGCCAGTTGAGAGTGCCGGGGATCCCCGCCACCTGCTGCAGTCGGGCGCGGTTGGCCTCGACCCTGGCCGGTGCATCGCCCACATGGGCCCCGAGGTTCAGGCCGGCAAAGACCCCTTCGCTGATACCGCCGTCACGGGTGGTCGAGAGAGCCCTGACATTGCCCGGCGCGGGCCAGTCGGGTGCGATCCAGTTCATCTGTGGCTCCTTTCGTTCATATGAAAACGGGGCCCCTTGGCTGCAACCAGTCAAGGGGCCCCGCATCAGATCATGGAGGGCAGGTTACGGCAGGAATCGTCGCAAGGCCGCCTCCGGGATCAGTTCCAGACAAGATCGTCCGGATTGGCCAGGGTATCCGCCCGCAGCACTTCCATCAGCGCCACCATATCCTGCGGCGTGGGGGAGTGCCACTCCATCACTTCACCCGTGATGGGGTGCGCCAGCTTCAGCATGGTGGCGTGCAGTGCCTGACGGTGAAAACCGCGCAGGGCCTCGGTCAGCTCGGGGGTGGCGTTGCGCAGCAGACGCAGACGACCGCCGTAGGCGGGATCCCCCACCAGCGGATGCTTGATGTGGGCCATGTGGACACGGATCTGGTGCGTACGGCCGGTCTCCAGCCGCAACCGCAAACGGGTGTGACCACGGAACTTCTCGTGCACCCGGTAGTGGGTGACGGACTCGCGCCCGTTGGGCACCACGGCCATGTGGGTACGCTGGGTCGGGTGACGACCGATGGGGGCATCGACGGTGCCGCCGGCGGTCATGTGACCGATGGCAATCGCCTCGTACTCACGGGTGATCTGGCGTGCCTGCAGGGCTTCCACCAGGTGGGTCTGGGCGGGAATGGTCTTGGCCACCACCATCAACCCCGTGGTGTCTTTGTCCAGACGGTGCACGATACCGGCGCGGGGGACCTCGGCGATGCCGGGGTAGCGGTGCAGCAGGGCGTTGAGCACGGTGCCGTCCGGCGTACCGGCGCCCGGGTGAACCACCAGGCCGGCCGGCTTGTCGATCACCAGGATGTGTTCATCTTCATAAACGATGTTCAGCTCGATGTTCTGGGCATCCCAGCGGGTGTCGTCTGCCAGTTCCACATTCACATGTACCTGCTGCCCGGCCACCACTTTCTCGCGCGGGGTATTGGCAACCTGACCGTCCAGGGTCACTCTGTCCTGTAAAATCCACTCCTTGATGCGGGTCCGGGAGTAGTCGGGAAACAATTCGGCCAGGGCCTGGTCGAGTCGTTGCCCGAATTGGTGATCCTGAAATTCGCCTGTCAGTTCAATATGCTGGCTCATGTATGGTCTCTTGAGCGGGGGTATCAATTCGAAATAATCCGGGTATTCTAGCTTTTCTTTTAGCCAAGCATAACGGATACTTTGCCAATTTCGTGGAAATGGACCGGATGTTGTTGATGGGAAAGAAGTCTCACCTGCTGATGTCGCTCGCCTTGGTCGCTACTCTGATCACTGGCTGTTCCAGCACCAAACCCAAGGTTCCCGACGAACCGCCGGAAGTTCTGTACCAGAAAGCCCGCATCAAACTGGATACCGGCAACTACCTCAATGCCATCGAACTGCTGGAAGCGCTGGACTCTCGTTACCCGTTCGGCGCCTACTCCAACCAGGTTCAGCTCGATCTCATCTATGCCTACTACAAGCAGGATGATACCGCCCAGGCGATCGCCAACATCGACCGTTTTATCCGCCTGAACCCGGCGCACAAGAACATTGATTACGTCTTCTATATGCGCGGCCTGACCAACATGGCGGCGGATTACAACTTCTTCCAGGATTTCCTCGGCATCAATCGGGATGACAAGGACCCCTCCTACGCCCGTCAGGCCTTCCAGGACTTCAAGACCCTGCTGCAGAACTACCCCAACAGCAGCTATGCAGCCGATGCCCGTGCCCGCATGATCGGCCTGAAGAACCGTCTTGCCCGCTATGACCTGGGGGTAGCCGAGTACTACGTCAAGCGTGACGCCCTGATCGCCGCCGCCAACCGCGCCAAGCTGATCGTCGAGACCTATCCCGACACGATGGAAACCGAGAAGGCGCTGGAGATCATGGTCAACGCCTATGACACCCTGAAGATGCCGACCCTGGCCCAGCATGCCCGAGAAGTGCTGGCCAAAAACTACCCGGACAACCGTCTCGGTCGCGGCTGAGTAGCGAACGAACAATGAAAAACCGGAGCCACTGGCTCCGGTTTTTTTATGGCCGACGGCGGCACTCCGGGGTCACTGGTGCTTACCCTGCTGCTTGGCCCGCATGATGTTGATGATCTCGATGTCGGTATCCAGCATCCCCTCCCTGGAGAGGCGACCCAGGTTGGCGATGGTCTGGTCCACATCGTCCGAGACGATCCCCTCGCTCTGGGGCACGCGCAGGTTGTTGATGGCCATCAGCGAGGATTTCACCGCCGCCGAGGTGGAGGTGGAGACCTTCATGGAGCAGGCGCTGCCGGCGCCGTCGCAGATGATGCCGGAAACATCCCCAATCATGTTGTTGATGCAGTGGCTGATCTGCTCGAACTGGCCCCCCAGCAGCCAGGTGATGGCGGCCCCCGATCCCATGGCGGCGGTACTGGCGGCACACAGGGCGGAGAGCTTGTTCTGGTAGGCCTTGATATAGATGGCCACCAGGTGGCTCATCACCAGGGCACGGGCCAGCTGCTCGTCATCGGCCTTGAGGAAGCGGGCGGCGGCGACCACCGGCATGGTGGCGGCAATGCCCTGGTTGCCGGAACCGGAATTGGACATGGCGGGCAGCATGGCGCCATCCATCCGCGCATCGGAGGCGGCAGACGACAGGCGCATGGCCAGGGTCATCAGGTCGTCGGAGAGCAGCTTGCGCTCCACCTGATCGGTGAGGATCTTGCCGATGCGCAGGCCATAGCCCTGCAGCCCTTCGTCCGCCAGCGCCTGGTTCATGGTGGCCGCCTCGCGGATGAAGTCGATCTCGGCCAGCGGCACCTCCAGGGCGAAGGCCACGATCTCCTTCAGGGTCATGGCGGGCTTGTCGGCCTTGGCTGGCTGGATCTGCACCCCGGGGGCGCTGTCCTGCACCATCAACACCTCGCCATCCTTCTCCATCAGCACGATGCGGGTGTGGTCGGTACAGATCACCACCCGGGCGCTGTGCCCCTCCACTTCGGCCAGCACCTCGGCGTAGAGCACGTCGGGCACATCCTTCACATCCACCTCTATGGTGGGCAGCAGCCCCTTGGCCGCCTCGACCTGATCCGGCGTGAGGCTCTTGAGCACCTCCAGCCCGGCATCCGGGTTGCCACCGGTGATGCCGACGGCGGCGGCCACCGGCAGGCCGATCATGCCGGTGCCGGGCACGCCGACCCCCATGCCGTTCTTGAACAGATTGCCGCTGACCCAGACGCGGGTGCGAGTCGGTACCTGCCCCAGCAGCTTGCGGCAGTTGGCCGCCGCCAAGGCGACCGACATGGGCTCGGTGCAGCCGAGGGCCGGCACCACTTCACGCTTGAGCAGGGTAATAAAGTCGGTCCATTGTGCATTCATTGCGATGTGTCTCATGTTCATGGCGCCCGCGTGCGGGCTCGTCATTGTTGTTCGGCCAGTTCCGCCTTGTGATTGCGGATATGCAGGTAAACGGTATGGCGGGAGATGCCGAGCAGTTCGGCCACCAGTTGGGCGGCATCCTTGATCTCGAAGATGCCCATGTCGTAGAGCCGGTGCACGATCGCCTTGTTGCGCACGCTGCTGCCCAGCCCGGGATCCCTGTCCACCTTGGCGATCACCTGCGCCACCAGATCATCCACCGAGCTGGCGAAGGTCTCGGTGCCGTGGGCAGGGGGCACTGCGGGCGGGGCAAAGGTGTCGAGCAGGCTGCCAAGGGGCGTGTCCAGGCTGAAATTCACGCACAGCATGCCGATGGGTTTGCCCTCGCGGTTGCTGATGGTGATGGACGAAGACTTCAGCAGGGTGCCCTCCCGGGAGCGGGAGAAATAGCTGCTCCACTGGCTGCCGGCGGCACTGTGCAACTTGTCGAGCGCAAAATCGGTGACCGGCGCTCCCTCCTGGCGGCCGGTGATGTGGCCGTTGGCAATCTTGATGACGGAGGCGTGCAGACTGTCAAAGGCGTGCAGCACCACCTCGCAGCCCGGGCCAAACAGGGCGGACAGCGCCGCCACCGCAGGCTCGAAGCTGGCGATCAGATGGCGCTCTTCATCGGTCAGTGTGCTGGCGTCGCGCAAGGGAGCTACCTCGGTCATGGGGTCATCCGGTCAACGTTGGGTAAGGATATTCAAAGCGGACTCAAATAAAATTGAGCAAATCCGCTTTTTGCGCGGGCATTATGCCCGACTGGTGAGACAACACCACAAAATGTGAGCAAAATCACGACTGAAATGAAAAAAAGGCCCCATGAGAGGCCTTCAAGGTAGTTTTTTGGTGCTTTTGCTCAACTTTAATTGAGCCAGGGCTCGTCAGTCCGGACAGGCAGGCACCACCGCCTGTCTGTTCCCTGCCACGGTCATCCACTCTGATCATAAAAAAAGGGGGCCGAAGCCCCCTTTTTGTCTCATCCGGTCAACGCTTACAGCGCCTTCAGGATGGCCTCGACGCTGGCCTTGGCATCGCCAAACAGCATCTGGGTGTTCTCCTTGAAGAACAGCGGGTTCTGGACACCGGCGTAGCCAGTGTTCATGGAGCGCTTGAAGCCGATGACGTTCTGCGCCTTCCACACTTCCAGCACCGGCATGCCGGCGATGGGGCTGCCCGGATCTTCCATGGCGGCCGGGTTGACGGTGTCGTTGGCACCGATCACCAGCACCACGTCGGTGTCGGCGAAGTCATCGTTGATCTCGTCCATTTCCAGCACGATGTCATAGGGGACTTTCGCTTCCGCCAGCAGCACGTTCATGTGACCAGGCAGACGACCGGCCACCGGGTGGATGCCGAAGCGCACCTTGACGCCGCGATCACGCAGCTTCTGGGTGATCTCGGCCACCGGGTACTGGGCCTGCGCCACCGCCATGCCGTAGCCCGGGGTGATGATGACGGAGCTGGCGTTCTTCAGCATGTCGGCCACGTCTTCGGCGTTGGTCTCGCGGTATTCGCCCAGCTCCTGCTCGGCGGTGGAGGCCACGCCGTCGGAGCCGAAGCCACCGGCGATCACGGAGATGAAGGAGCGGTTCATCGCCTTGCACATGATGTAGGAGAGGATGGCACCGGAGGAACCCACCAGGGCACCGGTGACGATCAGCAGGTCATTGGAGAGCATGAAGCCCGCCGCCGCTGCCGCCCAACCGGAGTAGGAGTTCAGCATGGAGACCACCACCGGCATGTCCGCACCGCCGATGGAGGCGACCAGGTGCCAGCCGAAGGCGAAGGCGATCAGGGTCATCACCAGCAGGGCGAAGGTGGAGCCACCGGCGTTGACGAAGTGGATCATCAGCGCGATGGAGACCACCACGGCCAGCAGGTTCAGCTTGTGGCGGTGCGGCAGCATCAGCGGCTTGGAAGAGATGAGGCCACGCAGCTTGCCGAACGCCACCACGGAACCGGTGAAGGTCACGGCACCGATGAAGACGCCCAGGAACACTTCCACCAGGTGGATGTTCAGCATGGCGCCGGAGAGGTGCTCGACCTGGGCGACACTTGCCGCCTGCTCGAACGCCGCCCGGGCGGCTGCCAGGGTCGCATCCAGGTTGGAACCGACGGAGACCACCACTTCAGCGGGGGCGGAGGGGTGCAGATCGATGAAGCTGTTGAAGCCCACCAGCACCGCTGCCATGCCCACGAAGCTGTGCAGCACGGCCACCAGCTCGGGCATCTCGGTCATCTCGACCTTGAGGGCCAGACGCACGCCGATGGCGCCACCGATGGCCATGGCCAGGACTATCCAGTGGACGCCACTGGTTTCCGGGTTGAAGACGGTGGCGAGCAGGGCGATGGCCATCCCCGCGATACCGAACAGGTTGCCATGCTTGGCCGTTTCTTGCTTCGACAGTCCCGCGAGACTGAGGATGAAGAGCACGGCGGCAACGATATAGGATGCTGTTACCAGTCCTTGAGACACGTTAAACCCCCTTAATCCTTACGGAACATCTTTAGCATGCGCTGAGTGACGGTGAAGCCACCGAAGATGTTGATACTGGCAATCAGCACGGCGACAAAGGCCAGCACGGTGACCAGGGTCGACCCTTGTCCAATCTGCAACAGCGCACCGACCACGATGATGCCGGAGATGGCATTGGTGACCGACATCAGCGGCGTGTGCAGGGCGTGAGAGACGTTCCACACCACGTAGTAACCGACCACGCAGGCCAGGATGAAGACGGTGAAGTGGGAGAGGAAGGCGGCAGGCGCCACGGCGGCCACCCAACCGAAGGCGGCGATGCCGAGGGCACCGAACACGAACTTCTTGTTGGAGGGCTTGGCCTCTTCCTTCTTGGCGGCCGGTTTGGCGGCAGCAGGTTTCTGCGGGGCGGCAGAGACGGAGATGGCGGGGGGCGGGAAGGTCACTTCACCGGCCTGGACCACCGTCATGTTGCGCTGCACCACGTCTTCGAAGTCGATGGCGACGTTGCCGTCCTTCTCCTTGCACATCAGCTTCATCAGGTTCACCAGGTTGGTGCCGTAGAGCTGGGAGGATTGGGCAGGCAGGCGGCCCGGCAGATCGGTGTAACCGATCACCTTGACGCCGTTGTCGGTGACATGCAGTTCACCCGGTACCGTGTATTCGCAGTTGCCGCCGGCCTGGGCCGCCATGTCCACGATGACGGAGCCCGGCTTCATGCTGTCCACCATTTCCTTGGTGATGAGCTTGGGTGCCGGCTTGCCCGGGATCAGGGCGGTAGTGATGATGATGTCCACTTCCTTGGCCTGCTGGGCGAACAGCGCCATCTCGGCCTTGATGAACTCTTCGCTCATCACCTTGGCGTAACCGTCGCTGGATGCGCCATCTTCGCCGCCGAAGTCCAGCTTGAGGAATTCTCCACCCATGGACTCGATCTGCTCGGCCACTTCCAGACGGGTATCGAAGGCACGCACGATGGCACCGAGGGAACCGGCGGTCCCGATGGCGGCCAGACCGGCCACACCGGCACCGATGACCAGCACCTTGGCGGGCGGTACTTTACCGGCGGCGGTGATCTGGCCGGTGAAGAAGCGACCGAACTGGTGCGCGGCTTCCACGACGGCGCGATAGCCACCGATGTTGGCCATGGAAGAGAGGGCGTCGAGGGACTGGGCACGGGAGATCCGCGGCACCATGTCCATCGCCATCACATTGATGTTGCGCTCGGAAAGCTTCTTGACCAGCTCGGGGTTCTGGGCGGGCCAGATGAAGCTCACCAGGGTGGCACCATCCTTAATTTGTGCGATTTCGGCCTCGGTCGGCGCGTTGACCTTGAAGACAAGGTCGGCTTGCCAGACGTTCGGTACCACGCTGGCACCGGCAGCCTCGAAGGCGGCATCATCGAAGCTGGCTCGCAGGCCGGCACCGGCCTCGATGGCAACCTCGAAGCCGAGCTTTTTCAGCTGCTCGACAGTGGCCGGGGTCGCTGCGACCCGGGTCTCACCGGCGAGACTCTCTCTCGGTATTCCAATCTGCATGACTATTCCCTGATGGTTAATAAACAATCATCGCCAAGTCTCTCATGTCTGAGAGGACAAGGCATGATCAAAGTGCAGGTCACGGGCCCTTTGTTATGAAAATCAGCAGGCTTCACCTCGACCTCCTGTCACGGTCAGGCCCCCGCTTTTCAGGCGCGAGGGTGATTAGTATCAAATTTTGGAGTTTTATTACAACCACGGCCCCGGGCGGGCGGGTACAGAATTCAGCCCATCCCGGACCATGATTAAAAAAAACAAACCAAATTAGGGGCTTATACCAGCAAAAAGCGCTAAAAAAAGTGATCCAACCAGTCAAAAAAAATGTTTAACCCGGCCTCTACCTTAGCGTTTTTTGTTCTTACGAAATCTGCCGTTGGCTCATCTGATGAGATGAAAAGGGAAAAAGTAACCATTTTGCAACGATCAGGGGGCCGCGTCCCCGCCTGCTGGCGGGTTCGGGCCCCCTGGTGCAACCGGGCCTGCGGCCCGCTTCAGGCGCGCTCTGCTTACCAGGCCGCCTCATAAATATGCCGGCTCTGGGCCAGGTCGATGTCGCCGTGCTCACCCAGGGCGGTCATGCCGTGCTCTTCGAGCTTGGCCAGCAGGGCGTCGATCCGGGCGTCGGCCACGTAATCCCGCAGCCGGGTCTTGATCCCCATCCGCTCGAAGAAGTCGCGGGTGGCGGCGATGGCCCCGTCGATACGCGCCTCGTCACTGCCGCTGCGCAGATCCCAGACCCGCTCGGCGTATTGCAGCAGTTTGGCGCGCTTCTGCTCGCGCTTGGCCTGCAGCAGGGCGGGCAGCACCACCGCCAGGGTCTGGGCGTGGTCCAGACCGTGCAGGGCGGTGATCTCGTGGCCCAGCATGTGGGTGGCCCAGTCCTGGGGCACGCCGGCTCCGATCAGGCCGTTCAGTGCCAGGGTGGCGCTCCACATGATGTTGGCACGCACGTCGTAGTTTTCCGGCTCCACCAGCGCCTTGGGCCCCTCTTCCGCCAGGGTCAGCAGCAGCCCTTCTGCAAAGCGATCCTGCACCTTGGCATCCACCGGGTAGGTGAGGTACTGCTCCAGGGTGTGGATGAAGGCATCCACCACCCCATTGGCCACCTGACGGGCGGGCAGGGTGTAGGTGAGCACGGGGTCGAGCACGGCGAAGCGCGGCATCACGAAGGGGGAGAAGAAGTGCTGCTTGTCGCCTGTGCTCTTGCGGGTGATGACGGCGCCCATGTTCATCTCGGAGCCGGTGGCCGGCAGGGTCAGCACGCTGCCCAGGGGAATGGCGGAGGCCACCTCGCCGCCGACGGTCTCGAGGATGTGCCAGGGGTCCTTGGCCAGGTCGTAGTGGGCCGCCGCCGCGATGAACTTGGTGCCGTCCAGCACGGAGCCGCCACCCACTGCCAGCAGGAAGTCGACCTTCTCGGCGCGGGCCAGTTCGACGGCGCCCATCAGGGTCTCGTAGGTGGGGTTGGGCTCGATGCCGCCAAATTCAAACAGGGTCAGGCCGGCCAGCTCGCTGCGGATCTGGTCCAGCAGGCCACTGCGCACCACGCTGCCACCGCCGTAGGTGACGAGGATGCGGGCGTCGCTGGGGATCTGGCCGCGCAGCTGGGCCACCTGGCCCTTGCCGAACAGCACCTTGGTGGGGGTGTGCAGGATGAAGTTGTTCATGGGATCTCCCGGGGTGGTCGTAGTCGGTAAGGTATGGGTTGCATTTTTCTCTTATAACCCCCTACCATCAAGGGAGCTTTCTGCCGATTTCTTGCCTATTTCTACTGAGCCTGGATAAATGAGTACAAATCAGCCCATCGCGGCGACCCACCAGTCCGCCCTCGCCAGCCGACTCGCCGCCCTGGCACCCCACCCGGGGATCACCGCCGCCCCCGTGCCCGGCGTGCACCTCATCTACACCACGGAGCATCACGACCGCATCCCGGTGCTCTACCGCCCGCGCATGATCATCATCCTGCAGGGGCACAAGGTGGGCTATCTCTCGGACTTCACCTTCCGCTACGACCCCGAGCACTACCTGATGATGACCCTGCCGCTGCCCTGCGAGTGCGAGTGCTTCGCCTCCCCCGAATCCCCTCTGGTGGGGCTCTCGGTGGAGATCGACGTGGCGGCGCTGCAGGCCCTGCTGCTGGAGATGGGGGACGCGGCCCCCGCCCCGGCGGAACCGGGTCGCGGCGTCGTCTCCGTGCCCCTCTCCGAGACCATGCTCTGCGCGGTGGAGCGCCTCATCGACGTGATGGACAAACCGCTCCACGCCCGGGTGCTGGGGCCCCAGATCGTGCGCGAGATCCTGTTCCATGCCCTGCACGAAGGGGGGGCCCCCGCCCTGCTGGCCATGGCCAGCCGTCACAGCCAGGTGAGCCAGATAGCCCGGGTGCTGCGTATCATGGAGCAGCGCTTTACCGAGAACCTGACGGTGGAGGAGCTGGCCCGGGAGGCAAACATGAGCGTCTCGGCCTTCCACCACCACTTCAAGGCGGCCACCGCCACCTCGCCCCTGCAGTACATCAAGACCCTGCGCCTGCACCGGGCGCGGCTGATGATGCTGCACGACGGCCTCAAGGCCGGGGTGGCGGCGGACAAGGTAGGCTACGAGAGCGGCTCCCAGTTCAGCCGCGAATACAAACGCTTCTTTGGCAACACCCCGAGCGAACACGCGGCACGCTTCCGCTCGGGACAACTGCGTATCGTGGAGGGATGACATGCGCACACTGATCCTGCTCGTTCTGACCCTGCTGGCCACCGCCTGCACCGGCATTCCACCGGGACACCAGGTGGTCAAGCCCTTCCAGCTCGACCGCTACCTGGGCACCTGGTACGAGGTGGCCCGCCTCGATCACGGTTTCGAGCGCGGCCTGAACCGGGTCACCGCCACCTACAGCCTGCGGGATGACGGCGGTGTCAGGGTGATCAACCGGGGGCAGGACGAACAGGGGGAATGGCGCGAGGCCGAGGGGCGCGCCTACTTCGTGGGCGACAGCGACGAGGGGCGCCTCAAGGTGAGCTTCTTCGGCCCCTTCTACGGCAGCTACAACGTGCTGGCGACGGACTATGACCTCTCCCTGGTGAGCAGTTACAGCCTCCAGTACCTCTGGATCCTCTCCCGCACGCCCCATCCCCCCAAAGAGAAGGTAGAGGCCCTGGTCGAGCGGGCCCGGGGGCTCGGCTTTGCCACCGACCGGCTGATCTGGGTCAGCCAGGATCCGGCGGGGAACGCCCCATGAGGATCTTCCAGGCCACCCCCGGTGACATTCCCCGGGTCACCCCCCTGTTCGTGGAATACCGGGCGTTCTACCGGCTGCCTGCCCGGCCCGAGGCCGCCGAAGCCTTCCTGCTGGAGCGCTGCACCGCCGGGGAGTCGGTGCTCTTCGTGGCCCAGAGCGAGGAGGGAGAGGTGCTGGGATTTGCCCACCTCTATCCCCTGTTCTGCTCCCTCGCCCTGAAACCCATCTGGCTGCTGTACGATCTGTTCGTGGCGCCGGCGGCCCGCCAGCAGGGGGTGGCCCAGGCGCTGCTGGCGCGGGCCGATCGCCACGGCCAGGAGACGGGCGCCGCCTTCCTGATGCTGAGCACCGCCACCGACAACCGGCAGGCTCAGGCCCTCTACGAAGGGCACGGCTACCAGCGGGACAACGAGTTCTACAGCTACATCAAACCTCTCTGAGCCTCTGCCTGCGCCCGTTGCAGGGCCAGGACCCGATATTATTCAGCGGGTGCATGGCGAAATAATATCCATACACAGGATGAATAAAGGCGACCCCGGGGTCGCCTTTGTCACATCCGGGTCTCAGCCTAGAGCCGGAAGCGCCCGATCTCCTGCTCCAGCCGCTCGGTGAGAGACTTGAGCTGGGCCGCCTGGGCGGCCTCTTCGCCGGCCTGGGCCGCCAGCGCCTGGGAGACGTGGCGGATATTCTCGGTGTTGCGGCTGATCTCGCCGGTCACCGAGGTCTGCTCCTCGGCCGCCGCCGCGATCTGGGTCGCCATGTCGCTGATGGCGCCGATGGCCTCGTTGATCCTGCCCAGGCTGAGATTCGCCGCTTCGGCGTCCTCCACGCTGGTGCCCGCCAGCTGGCGGCTGGTCTCCATGCCGCCCACCGCCTTGCGGGTGGTCTGCTGCAGCGCCTCGATCATCTGCTGGATCTCGGCGGTGGAGTCGTGGGTGCGGCGCGACAGCACCCGCACCTCGTCCGCTACCACAGCAAAGCCGCGCCCCTGCTCCCCGGCCCGGGCCGCCTCGATGGCGGCGTTCAGGGCCAGCAGGTTGGTCTGCTCGGCGATGCCGCTGATGGTGGCCAGAATGCCGCTGATCTGCTGGGCGTGGCCATCCAGCTCGTGGATGGTCTGGCTGGCGTCGGAGACCTCCCCCGCCAGCCCCGTGATGCTGCGCTGGCTCTGGCCGACCTGGGACTGGCCGGCCACCGCGAGGCGCACCGCATCACCGGCGGTGTTGGCGGCAAACTCGGCGTTGCCGGCGATCTCCTGGGTGGCGGAGGCCATCTCGGTCACCGCGGTGGCCACCATGACGATCTCGTCCTGCTGCTGGCGCACCCGCTGGCTGCGGGCCTCGGCCCCCGCCGCCTGGGTGCGGGACTGGGCCGCCAGCTCGACGGTGACGTCCCGCAACCGGCTGACGATGCCGTGCAGTCGCGCCACGAACTGGTTGAAGTTCTGGGCCAGCTGCCCCACCTCATCCTGGCTGCGGGTGGCGATCTGCACCGTGAGATCCCCCTCCCCGTGGGCGATGTCGGCGAGCGCCCTGGAGACCCGTCCCAGATCCGCGAACAGGTAGTTGAACATGGCGATGAGTAGGGCACCGAACACCAGCAGCAGTACCAGGGTCAGCCCCACCAGTTGCCACAACAGGGAGGCGAGCGGCGCCTCCAGCACCTCCTTGTACATCACCATGGCGAGCAGCCAGTCGGTGCCGGGCACGCCTTGCACCGAAAGCAGCACCTCGCGCCCGTTCAGGTTGGCGCCGTGCAGCTCGCCGTCGCGGCTCCACGCATCCAGCGCCGCCCCGGTGAGGCCGGGATCCAGCTCCGCCACCTGCTTGAGCGCCAGCTCCTTGTTCGGGTGGCCGACGATGAGGCCGGTGCGATCGAGCAGCATGGCGTAGCCCTCTCCCTGCACCTTCATGGCCAGCACCTCGTCGATGAGGGCGTCGAGGGAGAGATCCGCCCCGGCCACCCCGATCACCCGGCCCTGGTGGCTCACCGGCTCGGCCAGGGTCACCACCATCTGCTGCATGGTCACGCTGACATAGGGCGGCGTGACGATGAGCTTGCCCGCCTTGTCGGCGTTCTGGTACCAGGGGCGGGCCCTGGGGTCATAGTTGGCGGTGTTGAGGGCGGGATCGTGGCGGGTCATCTCCCCCTGCGCCGAACCAAAATAGGTGAGGCCGAAACCGCCGGAGGTGCGGGTCTGCAACAGGTGGGGCACCAGGGCCGTGTCGGGGTCGTGCGCAATGACGGCGGCCAGGGCGTCGACCGCGTGCTTGCGATCCTCAAGCCAGTTGCCGATGGCCACCGAGTGGGCGTGGCCGTAGTTGACCGCCTCGCTCTGGATGGCGTCAAGGGTGCGGGATTTGAGGGTGTGGAAGGCGACAATACCGAGCAGGGCTGCCATCAGCAGCACTACCCCCAGGCTGGCCGCGAGCAGCTTGCCGCGCAACGAGAGAGTCATGACAACGAATCCTTGTGGTAGCCGGGGGCCGGGAATACCCCCATCTTGGTAGTTCTATCGGCACAATGATGAACGGTCTTTAGTGAATCCTGATATTTTTTCATATATCAACAACAGAACGCACTACCAGCAACAGACTGTTCACTATTCCATGCTGACACCCGCAGGCACCACAAGGCCGCCCGAAGGCGGCCTGTCACTTACCCCTGATAGGCACCGGCGGAGTAGGTCAGCTCATAGCTGTGGCTGTAGATCTCGATGATGTTGCCGAAGGGATCTTCCATGTAGACCATGCGGTAGGGCTTCTCGCCCGGATAGTACTCGCGCACCGGCATCCGCTGCTTGCCACCCGCTGCGACGATGCGCGCCGCCAGCCCCTCGACATCCGGATCCTGCACGCTGAAGTGGAACACCCCGGTCTTCCAGAATTCGAAGTTGTTTTCGCGCTGCTCGCTGTTGGGGAACTCGAACAGCTCGATGCCGATCTTGTCGCCGGTGGAGAGATGAGCGATGCGGAAAGAGCCCCAGCCCGGGCCAAATACGTCGTTGCACATCACGCCGATGGCGGAGTCATCCTCGGTGATGGTGGTCGCCGGCATGATGAGATACCAGCCCATCACCTTGGTATAGAACTCGACTGCCTTGTCGAGGTCAGTCACCGTGATGCCGATGTGGGAGAAGTTGCGCGGGTAAGTCATAAGTCACCTTGAAATTGTGTGTGGGAAACAGGTGACATGATAGGAAGAGACGCCATAATGAAAAATAAGGTCAAACTAATGGAATACATAAATTAAATTTATGGTTAATCCACTCTGGCTCCACACCCTGGTGGTGGTGCATGAAACCGGCAGTTTTACCCGTGCCGCCGATCGGCTGGATCTCACTCAGGCCGCCGTCAGTCAGCATATCTCGCGCCTTGAGGCCGAATTCGGCCCCCTGCTGCTACGCAAGCCCCGTCAGCTGGAGCTCACCCCGCGCGGGCTGGTGCTGCTCGACTTCGCCCGCCAGCAGGCGCAGGCCGCCGAACAGCTGCGAGCCCGTCTCTCTGATGACGACCCTCACCGCGGCGCCATCACCCTCACCACCCCCGGCAGCATTGGCCTGCTGCTCTATCCCCTGCTGCTCGATCAGCAACAGGAGCATCCCGGACTCACCATCCAGCACCGCTTTGCCCCCACCCCCGACATAGTGCAGGCGGTACTGGCGGGGCGCAGCGATCTGGGACTGGTGGATCAACCGCCGGAGCACCCCAGCATAGCCGCCGAGCCCTTCGCCCGCGAACCCCTCTGTCTGGTAGTACCCAACGACGGCGAGGAGCCGAGCTGGCAGACCTCTGTCAGCTCGGCTTTATTGACCACCCGGACGGCCGCAGCATGGCTCAGCGCCTGCTGGGACGACGCTATCCCGGCCAGCGCTTCGGCGAGATCCCGCTGCGCGGCTTTACCAACCAGATCGGCCTGATCCTGGAGCCAGTCGCCCGCGGCCTCGGCTTTACCGTGCTGCCCCGCTTCGCCGTCACCGCCTTTGCCCAACAGGAGCAGATCCGGGTGATCCAGAGCAGCATTGAGGTGATCGACACTCTCTGGCTGATCTACCGTGCCGAATGGCCGCTCCCCGCCCGCCACCAGCGGCTGGTGGAAACCCTCAAGACGCAGGTCGGCGCCATCTGATGGACAAACAACAAGGCCGCCTCAAGGGCGGCCTTTTACTGTCCGGCGGCTGGGTTATTTGACCCGCGCCAGCGCCGTGTTGATCCTCAGGTTGGTCGCCTCCAGCCCCGGCTGCTGGCCGTAGAAGTCGAACGCCAGCTCGACACCGGGGCGAAACAGCAGGCAGTGGGTGGAGCCGCCGAAGTGGAACATGCCGAGCTGCTCCCCCTTCGCGATCCGCTGCCCCGGCTGCACCGTCACCTCGCAGCTCGACACCTCCGCCATGCCCACCGGCACCACGCACATCAGGCCGATCCTGGGGTTGTCCGCCTCGATGAAGATGAGTGCACGGGTCGCCACCGCGGTCAGGAAGGGTTGGGACTGGTTCGGGGCGCTGGGATCGGGCCCCGCCGGGCTGTCGAAACCCTGGTGGCGGTTGGCCAGGTAGTAGCTGCCGTTGACCACCTTGACCGAGCGCACCGTGCCGCTCACCGGGCTGTGCCAGCGGTGATAGCTGAGGGCGCTGAGGAAGGCCTGATAGAGGGTGCCCCCCTCGAACGCGGCGGCGCGCGGGTCGAAGTCCAGCAGGTTGTCCAGGGAATAAGGCTGCCCCTTGAGCCAGAAGGCGTCCTGCCGCCGTACCCCGGTCACCACCTGCAGCGGGGCCGACTCACAGGCGTTGGCGATCACGCTGTCATCGTCCGGGGCCGTCACCGGCCGCACGCCGGGGCAGAAGCGGCGGGTGAAGAAGTCGTCCCAGCTGGCGAAGCCCTCGTATTCCTCTCCCGGCGCGGTGTGGAAGATCCCCTCGAAGCGCTCAGGGGTGGGGTTGTCGCCGGCCCCGAGCGCCCCCTGCGCCACCTTGACCATCTCCCGTTTCGCCACGTCACCCAGCCAGGGGACGATCAGGGTCTGGCGATCCAGGGGGCTCACCGACTCGGTCAGCACATAACGGGACGCGGGACCTTGCAGGAAGTCGGCCCAGTAACCGAGGATCTTGCGCAATTGCTGGTTCACCAGCGCATTGGCGAAGAAGTCGTACCCGGCGGCCGTCGCCATGGGCCAGTTGAGCAGGGCATTGATGGGGAATCCGATCAGCCCGGCGGGCTCCTGGGTCTGCACATCCTGATAGGCTTCCGGGGCCGTGGTCATGATGCCGTTGAGCAGCTGCAGGAACTCATCGAAGCTGCGCACCTGGACCTGACCGAGCGGCGTGCTGTGCTCGTGCTGCCACGCCTCGTCAAACATCCCCTGGGCCTGCTGATGCAGGAGAGGATCCTGCTCCACCAGCGCCTTCAATCCGGCGATCGGGGCCACCAGCGGGCGAGGCTGGCGGGTGACCGCCTGACGCAGCCGCTGTACCCAGCGCGCCACATGGGCCTGATCCCGGGGGACCCAGCCACCGGCATGGGCATGGGGGGGACGCGTATCCACTGCCTTGTTCATCGCACTCTCCTTGTTGAAGCGCCTTGGGCCCGCCGGATGCGATGCGCCTGAGGGCGCCATCTGGCAGGAAGCAAGGTGTAGCACAGGGGAAAAGCGGCCTCCATTGGCAGAAATGGCAGCGGCGAAGCGGGGAAAAAGAGGCTAACGGAGGCGGTGGCAAACGCCGGAAATGCGAAAGGCCAGCTCAATGAGCTGGCCTTTCTGAAAAATGGCAGGGGCGGCAGGACTCGAACCCGCAACCATCGGTTTTGGAGACCGCTGTTCTACCAATTGGAACTACGCCCCTGCAACAAACGAGGCGTAGTATACAAAGCGGAGGTCAAAGGTAAAGGCTTTTTTTCTCACTTTCGATGCGATCGAACAAATGACGACCAGATCCCCGCAATTCCAACAAGGAGCGGGGGTAAGCTGCTGTATTTGCAGCCCCGACGGGGTAGGAATGGGACACAAATGGGGGTAGGGTGAAACCAGGCTCAGGGAGGCTGCCCATGCTCAATTACCGACTGCTGCAACAGCTTGCGCCCCTCAACTTCCGGGATGAGCGCAAGACGGAGACCCTGGCCGACTATCTGGACAGAGTCTCTCCCCTGGTGCCCTCCATTCCCTCCAATGTGCTCGCCCAGTGGATTTACCGCCATTGGCGCGGTTTTGAATCCAACTGGAGCTTTATCGATCTCGCCAGCCACCAGTTCGAGTGCGAGCACTGGCCCACCGCGCAGATTATCGAGCAGATAGACTCCCGCCACATGGAGGTGATCGATCGCTGGGGCGAGATGCTGCGCAGCAACCGCTACGTGCGCCGCTCCTGGCTCGGCGATGACATGCTGCGCCGGGGCACCTGGTCCGAGCCTGTCATCGTCCTCGCCACCGCCCCGGGAACCTGCTACCCGGACGGTCACCCCCTGCCCCATCCCTACTGCCTGCTGGAGGGGCACCACAGGCTCGGCTACCTGCGCAGCATGGCCGCCGATGGCGCTCCTTTGCAGACGCAGCACGCACTCTGGATTTGTCGACCCGTTCGCGACACTTAAACGTTTTTCTGGGCAAATCCTGCCTCTGAAATAAATTTTTGACAATTCAAAAACCAGCCCTATAATCGGTGCGGTTTTGAAAAAGGTCGGGACAGGACAATGCCGTTTTTGATGAAAAAAGCAGCCTTGCAGACGGGTGGAGCGCACCAGAGCGGCCCCGTTGTTTCCGGTTCCCGTCCCACAGATCCCCCGTTTTTTTTGAAAAGAGCCCCTGTTTCAGGGGCTTTTTTTTGTGCCGGAAAAACCTTCATTGATGCCAAAGGGAATGCAGACGATGACCAATCCACTCTATAACAAACACGTCATCTCCATCTCGGATCTGACCCGGTCCGACATGGAACTGGTGGTCGCCACCGCACAGCGGTTGAAGGCCGAACCCGACAGCCGCCTGCTGAAAGACAAGCTGGTCGCCAGTTGCTTCTTCGAAGCCTCCACCCGCACCCGTCTCTCCTTCGAGACCGCGGTCCAGCGCCTGGGCGGCAACATCATCGGCTTCGCCGACGGCGGCAACACCAGCGCCAAGAAGGGCGAGACTCTGGCCGACTCCATCAAGATCATCAGCTCCTACACCGATGCGGTGGTGATGCGCCACCCGAAGGAAGGGGCAGCCCGTCTGGCCTCCGAGTTCTCCCGGGTGCCGGTCATCAACGGCGGTGACGGCTCCAACCAGCATCCCACCCAGACCCTGCTCGACCTCTTCTCCATCCACGAGACCCAAGGCAAGCTGGACGGCCTCAACGTCGCCTTCGTCGGTGACCTCAAGTACGGCCGCACCGTCCACTCCCTGGCCCAGGCCCTGAGCCTGTTCAACTGCCGCTTCTTCTTCATCTCCCCGGAGGCGCTGGCCATGCCGGACTACCTCTGCGAGGAGCTGGAAGAGAAGGGCATCCGCTTCAGCGTGCACGAGACCATGGAAGAGGTGATGCCGGAGCTCGACATCCTCTACATGACCCGCGTCCAGAAGGAGCGCTTCGACGAGACCGAGTACAAGCACATGGCCGCCAAGTTCGTGCTGGAGCTGGCGACCCTGGAAGGGGCCAAGCCCACCATGAAGATCCTCCATCCCCTGCCCCGGGTTGACGAGATCGAGGTCGCCGTCGACAAGACCCCCCACGCCTACTACTTCCAGCAGGCGGAGAACGGGGTCTATGCCCGCCAGGCACTGCTGGCACTGGTACTGAACGAAACCGTCTAAGGGAAAGGGGAACATCATGTCCGAGAAGAACCAACTGCAAGTCGAAGCCATCCGTCACGGCTCCGTCATCGACCACGTCCCCGCCGGCCAGGGCATCAAGATCCTCAAGCTGTTCCAGCTGATCGAGACCCAGGAGCGGATCACCGTCGGCTTCAACCTCAAATCCGGCGCCCTCGGCAAGAAGGATCTCATCAAGATCGAGAACACCCGTCTGACCGAGCAGCAGGCCAACCAGCTCGCCCTGTTCGCCCCCAAGGCGACCGTCAACATCATCGAAGACTTCGTGGTGGTGAAGAAGCACCAGCTGGCGCTGCCGGAGTTCATCGAAGGGGTCTTCCACTGCCCCAACTCCAACTGCATCTCCCACAACGAACCGGTGGAGAGCTACTTCCGGGTGCGCGAGGTGAAAGGGGCGGTGCGGATGAAGTGCAAATACTGCGAGAAGTCCTTCACCCAGGACATCGTCAGCGAACGCTACTGATTGCCTGCCGACAAAAAGATATCCATGTGGGCCCCATCGGGCCCATTTTTGAACCCTGTCACATCACTTATTCCCCCTTTGGTTATAATTTGCCATCCCGTAATGGATATACCTCGCTCATCCCCTGCTTGAGTGCTCCTCATTAGTGTTTTTCGCTATGAAAAGCCGGAACGACAGACTGGGCGAGACCGCCATCGCTCATCGCCAAAGGAAGTCGCCATGGTCAACACCCTCAGCCGCCCAGCAGAACCAGAGTCCGACCTGGCCCAGCTCGACGCCTGCCGCCAGATCATCGGCCAGCACTGTTACAGCACCCAGGAGGAGATCCGCCGCGAGCTCTCCGCCCGCGGTTTTGCGGACATCAGCCAGTCCACCATCTCCCGCCTGCTGCGCCGTCTCGGGGTCGCCAAGGCCCAGAACGCCAACGGCAAGAAGGTCTACACCCTGGTGGACGAGCAGCTGGAGCCCGCCGGCAGCACCCGCTCTATCCACGACATGGTGCGCGCCGTGGTCCACAACCAACAGATGGTGCTGGTGCATACCACCCCGGGGGCCGCTACCGTGGTGGCTCGCCTGCTGGATCGCAACGCCAATCCCGAGATCCTGGGGGCCGTGGCCGGCAACGACGTGGTACTGATCGCCCCGCGCCACATCAGCCGAACCCGCCAGGCTCACGCCGCCGTGGTGCGCACCCTGGAAAACGCCCGCTGACCCCTGCTGGATGCCAGAAGGCGACCCCGGGGTCGCCTTTTAGTTGCCCGCGCGGCAAGGAGCCAAGCCACGTGAGAGGCCGGGCGCCCCGCCTTGCCAGCCATAAAAAACGGGAGCCCCAGGCTCCCGTTGTTGTCCCTATGTCTGTCGGCATTCATGCCAGCACGGCGCCCAGGCTCAGGCAGAGCACGATCAGCACGGTCAGCATGCCGAGCAGCGGGGCCACCCACTTCAGCCAGCGCACATAGGGCACCTTGGCAATGGCCAGCCCCCCCATGACCACGGCGGAGGTCGGGGTCACCAGGTTCACCAGGCCGGAAGCGGACTGGTAGGCGGTGACCACCAGCTCGCGGCCCACGTTGGCGAAGTCGGCGAGCGGCGCCATGATCGGCATGGTCAGCACCGCCAGACCGGAGGAGGACGGCACCAGGAAGGAGAGCACCACTTCCAGCACGAACATCACGTTGATGAACACCACGGTGGAGAGGCCGGTCACGATCCCTTCTGCGCTGTGCAATATGGTGTGGGTGATCATGCCGTTGTCCATCACCACCACGATACCGCGAGCGATACCGATGATGAGGGCGACGCCGAGCAGGTCACGAGCACCGTCGATGAAGTTGGAGGTCAGCTCCTCTTCGCTCATGCGGGAGATGACACCGACGATGATGGCGGCGGCCAGGAAGACGCCGGAGATCTGCGCCATCCACCAGCCCAGCACGGCCACCCCGTAGATCATCACGGCGAAGGCGGCGACGAAGATGCCCAGCACGATCTTGCGGGTGGTGGTGAACTCCAGCATCTGGTCGCTCTTGTTGCCAAGGAAGTGGGCACGGTTCTCTTCCCACTTGTCGGCCACCAGGGACTTGCTGGGATCGCTTCTCACCATTTTGGCGTAACGCATCACATAGGCCACGCAGATCAGCCAGCCGGCCACCAGCATGGCGACCCGCAACCAGATGCCGTCGGTGAAGGAGATGCCGGCCGCGTTGGCGGCGATCACGGTGGCGAACGGGTTGATGGTGGAGCCCAGGGTACCGATACCGGCTCCCAGCAGCACGGTCGCGGCAGCCACGACAGGGTCGAAGCGGGCCGCCATCATCACCGGCACCAGCAAGGTATAGAACGGCAGGGACTCTTCCGCCATGCCGTAGATGGTGCCCCCGGCGGCGAACAGCGCCATCAGGATGGGGATCATCCACTCTTCACGGCCACGCAGGCGATCGGTGACGCGCTCGATACCAGCATCGATGGCACCTGTCTTGGTCACTATGCCAAGGAAGCCACCGATGATCAGGATGAAGAGGGAGACGTCGATGGCGCCAGCCTCATAGGTGTCGTGGTTGTAGAGACCATCGATGGGTGCCAGCAGCACGTCGACTATCCCCTGGGGATTGGCATCCACCAGTTTGTAGGTACCGGCCACCGGCACTTCCTTGCCGAGGGCCTCGTTCATGGTCATCTCGTATTTGCCGGCCGGCACTATCCAGCTCAGGGCGGCCACCAGGGCGATCAGCACAAACAGTATCGTGTAGGCTGACGGGAACTTGAATTTGGTCATGGTCCAGCTTCCTTCTGTGGGTGTGGTATCCATGCAGGCTGCGGGTCGTAGGGTTGGAGGTATTATGCCGCTGTCACATGGTTGAAAAGCCGGGGGTCACCCCCCGGCACCACTGACGACGTCAGTCGCCCAGCGTAGCCACCATCACTGCCTTGATGGTGTGCATCCGGTTTTCCGCCTCGTCGAACACGATGCTGTGCTCGGATTCGAACACGTCCTCGGTCACTTCCAGGCCCTTCATGCCATATTTGTCGGCCACTTCCTTGCCCATGGTGGTCTCGTCGTTGTGGAACGCCGGCAGGCAGTGCATGAACTTCACATCCGGGTTCTTGGTGGCGTTGATGACGTCCATGTTGACCTGATACGGGGTCATCAGTTTCACCCGTTGATCCCAGGCTTCCTTCGCTTCACCCATGGAGACCCAGACATCGGTGTAGAGGAAGTCGGCACCCAGCACACCCTCTTTCACGTCTTCGGTCAGGTGGATGCGCGCACCGGTCTCTTCGGCGATGAGGCGGCAGGTGGCAACCAGCTCCTCTTCCGGCCAGAAGGCTTTCGGCGCCACCAGGCGAATGTCCATGCCCATCTTGGCAGCGCCGACCATCAGGGAGTTCCCCATGTTGTTGCGGGCGTCCCCCAGGTAGGCGAACTTGATCTGATCCAGGCGTTTGCCCTTGCCGTGCTCCAGCATGGTCATGAAGTCCGCCAGGATCTGGGTCGGGTGGAATTCGTTGGTCAGGCCGTTCCAGACCGGTACACCGGCGTGGGCCCCCAGCTCTTCCACGATCTCCTGACCGTAGCCACGGTATTCGATACCGTCATACATGCGACCCAGCACCCGGGCGGTGTCCTTCATGGACTCCTTGTGACCGATCTGGGAACCGCTTGGGCCGAGGTAGGATACTTGCGCGCCCTGATCGAAGGCCGCCACTTCAAACGCACAACGGGTGCGGGTGGAGGTCTTCTCGAAAATCAGGGCAATGTTTTTGCCGGTCAGGTGTTTACGCTCATAGCCACCGTATTTGGCTTTCTTCAGGTCGATGGCCAGATCGATCATGTATTGGATTTCGCGCGGGGTGAAGTCAAGCAGTTTCAGGAAGTTACGGTTACGCAGATTAAAAGCCATGATGAGTTCTCTCTATATTTGTTCAGACCAATTTGGCAGTGTTATTGACTACGCAGTTGTTCAGACCAGAGCCTTGGCTCAGGCATTGACGGTATTGGTGGCGACGATGTTGGTGCCGGCTTCCCCCTTGAGGATGGCGAGGCCATCTTCCAGGGAGCCGATGCCGACCATGCCGCCGGTCGCCTTGACGAATTCACAGGAGGCTTCGACCTTGGGTCCCATGGAGCCGGCATCGAACTTGACCCCGGCCAGCTCGTCCGGGCTGGTGACCCGCAGCGGACGCTGGGTCGGTTTACCCCAATCCAGATAGACGGCATCGGCATCGGTCAGGATCAGCAGGGCGTCGGCCTTGATCTGCTTGGCCAGGTAGGCGGCTGACATGTCCTTGTCGATGACGGCTTCGATGCCGGTCAGGCTCTGGCCATCCCAGGTCACCGGGATGCCACCACCGCCGGTACAGATGATGAGGTGACCCTGGGCGATCAAGGTTTCGATGGCGTCGCCTTCGACGATGCGCTGGGGCAGCGGGGACGGCACCACGCGGCGGAAAAACTTGCCGTCTGCCTTGACCACCCAGTGCTTCTCGGCAGCCAGAGTGCGGGCTTCCGCCTCTTCGTAGACGGGGCCGATAAATTTGGTCGGATTGGCAAACGCCGGATCCTGGGGATCAACCTGCACCTGGGTCAGCAGCGCGGTGACGTTGCGGCTCGGCATCAGGTTCTTCAGCTCCTGGATCAGCATGTAGCCGATCATGCCCTGGGACTCGGCACCCAGCACATCCAGGGGATAGGGAGAGACCTTGGTGTAGGCGCTGTTTTGCAGGGCCAGCAGGCCGACTTGCGGGCCGTTGCCGTGCACCAGCACCACGTTGTAATCCTCGGCGATGCGGGCGATGGTCTTGGCGGCGGTGGCGATGTTCTTGCGCTGGATGTCGGCTTCCAGAGGTTCACCGCGGCGGAGCAGGGCATTGCCCCCCAGGGCGACGACGACAGTTGGTTTTTTCATGGGTGTTACTCTCGAATTCTGGTGTGTGTGGCGCCAGCCTCTGCCGGCGCCACGCCGTCTTGTCAGATGCCGTCGCGTTCCATCGGGCAGCTCATGCAGCGGGCACCGCCGCGGCCACGTCCCAGCTCTTCACCCGGGATGGGCAGCACAGTGATGCCGGCCTTGTCGTACTTCTCGTTGGTGTAGGTGTTGCGCTCGTAACCCACCACCACGCCGGGGCGCACGGTCAGCACGTTGTTGGCGTCGTTCCACTGCTCCCGCTCGGCCTCGAAGCTGTCGCCGCCAGTGGTGATGAGCCTGAGCTGATCCACCCCCAGCGCCTTCTCGATGGCGGTCACGAAGTAACCCTCTTCCTTGATGTTCATCCCGGTGGCACCGCCCGGGGTCAGGCTCCAGCAGTTCACATCCTTGCGGATGACTTCCGGATAGACGGAGAAGGTGTCGACATCCATGTGGGTCATGACGGTGTCGAGGTGCATGCAGCTGCGGTGTTTCGGCAGCTCCATGGCGATGACCTGCTTGGCCTGACCGTGCTTGAACAGGCTGCGGGCCAGATGCTCCACCCCTTGCGGCGTGGTGCGCTCGGACATGCCGATGAGCACGGCGCCTCGGCCGATGACCAGGACGTCGCCCCCTTCGATGGTGGAGTTGTCGTAGTCGCGCTCCTCGTCACCGAAGTACTTGATGAACTCCTGACCGGCAAACTGCGGGTGCCAGCGGTAGATGGCCTTCACGTGGTTGGTCTCGCGACGACGGGCGGCCTTGGCCATGGGGTTGATGGAGACGCCGCCATAGACCCAGCAGGAGGTGTCGCGGGTAAAGAGGTGGTTGGGCAGCGGTTCGATGATGAAATCGGTCGGGGCATGCATGCCGACCACCATGTTGACGCCGCTGTAGGGCATCTCGGAGTAGGTGAGGCCGCCGGAGAGGATGCGGGCCAGCTCGCGGTGAGGCATGTCCGCCAGGAAGCAGCGCACGTCGTTGGCCAGGGCAGTGCCGAGGCGATAGTCGGAGACCTGGTGTTGCAGCAGCCAGGCTTTGGCTTCCGGCACGTCCAGGGTTTCCGCCAGCAGATTGGTCAGGAGGAAGACTTCGACATTCTGATCGCGCAGTACCTGAGCGAATTTGTCGTGCTCCTGACCGGCACGTTCCACGGACAGGACGTCGTCAAACAGCAGATCCTGGCAGTTGGAAGGGGTCAGACGCTTCAGACTGAGGTTGGGGCGGTGCAACATGACACGGCGCAACTGGCCAACTTCAGAACCTACATAAAATTTGCTCATGATGATATTCCGTCTAGCTGTGGTCCCTGCGAGTGATTGAATAGATTCCTTCTATTCAGGCTCGTGGCTAAGGCGGGATATTCTTTATGTAGGGTACTCGGCTTATGTTCTATCCTGCCCTTGCCTTTCGACGCAGAGATTAGGTCTGGCAACTCCACCAAACTTGGACATTGATCACATTCACCCGAGACTGCATAAATTCAGAAGTTAATTTATGATGGAGTTTACATATCTGACATTTCCCTCACCCTCCATCCGGCATAAATACGCAATAAGGCCCCAATATATTCCACAAAGAGCGCAATTTCATTCATCCATGATATCCAGAAATGGATAGCCACCAATAAAAAACATCAAATAAATCATTACATTAAAATCAAAATGCTCATTTTTTGAATAAACTTCACCCAACTTTGAATTTATCCTCGCTTATCATCCCGTTTGCTCTCACATAAATAATCACCTGCTCCTTTATCGCTGAATAATCCATCTCTTGTCCCAGATCATGGCGGCCTGCCCGGGCCAGATGGCGAGCCTCATCGCCAAGCCGTGTGCACTATCTCTTTTATATGGATATGCATTTTGCACGCATCCTGATGGCGGCTTTTTCACCGACCGGAGTGCAACCGGGATTCAAAGTTTTTTCATTAGTTGAATTTTTTCAGTCACCTTGCGCCGATTTCGGGTTCGCCTTAACTCAAAAAGTGATGCTCGTCACATTCGTTCCCGTCACCAAGGAGATAACCATGAAGATCCCGTCGCTGTTTCTGCTCGTCGCCCTGGTCCTGCCCATGACACCGGCCCTGGTGCATGCTCAGGGAGCCCCCGCCATGCCGCTGGTGGTCTGTCACGTTGACCAGGCACCCCAGATGCTGGTCCCCGCCTACCTATGCCAATGGTACGGTGGCAGCCAGCACCCCTGACCCTCTCGCCCAAGGGGAGGCGATCTCCTCTTGGGTCACCCCCGCTTTCCCTCCTTTATCTCCTGAATGGGATCCGGACCACGCCACCTGCATCATGCCCGTTGCCCTCCTCCACCCTCATCTGCGATCGACACTGACCGGTCTCCCCGGATTCTGAACCGCAGTTAAACGCCTTGTGAGATATTCGCCATCGACTGCGTAAGTAAAGTGCCAACAAAATTCTCGCCATAGTCGGAAGATGCGCGTGAAAAAACAGCATGAGAGATCATTAAAACCATGATTTTAAAAAAGATAACCTCATTATCCTTTCGCGGGAAACCAGTTTGAATAAAACGTTTTTCAGCATGTCATTGTCGCCCTGCGCGAAATCCTTATAGTTACTCCTGCACGGACGCAATGAAGTCGGTCAGGAAGACTGGCTGCCAGGGTTGGGCAAATGGACTCACCACAGGATGTGGTAAAGGACACCTCCCAGGACGGAGAAAGTGCGACGGGAACGGATGACTCGTCAGGCCATGATGGCTAAAGGACACCCCAAAGGATTGGGAAGGGGAAACCTAAAGGAAGAGGTATAGTCAGGGATTGCAGGGAGCAACTTCGTTCAAGGATATGAGCGATAAGACTATCGGGGGCGACGCAAGTCGCCCCCATCTTTTTTGGGTATTTTTCACGTCTGCCCGCTGATGGGTCACCCCGGCCACGATATTGCTGGCCAGGGTACCCGGGACTCGCCCAGCCGGCGCTATTCCAGCCGGAAGTGCCCCACTATCTCCCGCAGCCTGTCATAGGTGCGCTGCATGGCGTTCGAACTGTCCACGGTGCGCTCGCCATTCCCCTTGAGCTGGGTGATCACCTCGGCGATGGCACTCATGTTGCGATTGATCTCCTCGGCAACGGCACTCTGCTCCTCCGCGGCCGTGGCGATATGGCTGATGAGATCGTTGATCTCCACCACTTCTCCTGCCATCAGATCCAGTGACGCATTCACCTTGCTGGTGTTTTCCGCCGCATCCTGGCAACTCTGCCGGGTGTTGCCCATGGCGGCCACCACGGTCTGGGTGCCCCGTTGCAGCCGGGTCAGCATGGTCTGGATCTCGGCAGTGCTCTTCTGGGTGCGTCCCGCCAGAGAGCGCACTTCGTCCGCCACCACCGCAAACCCCCGCCCCTGCTCACCAGCCCGGGCCGCCTCGATGGCAGCGTTGAGGGCCAGCAAGTTGGTCTGCTCTGCGATGCCACCGATGACCCCGAGAATCGAGCCTATCTGCTGCACATCCTGCTGCATGGCTTCGATGGAGTGTGCCGTGGTCTCTACCTCCGTCACCAGCGCAGTGACGCTGGCCATGGCCTGATCCACCACCTGACGAGACTGGTTGGCCAGTTGCTGGCTCTGGCCGGTCAGCTGGGCAGTATTGGCCGCGCTCTCCGATACCGAGACGGCAGTACGGCTCATCTCGTTGATGGCGGTGACCACCTGTTCGGTCTCCCGCACATGCTCCGCCAGCAGGCCCTGGGCTGACCCCGTCTGCCTCGCCAATGCCGATATCCCTTCATTGAGCTGGCCGCTCGCTTGTCTCACCTCCCCCATCATGCCCTGCAACTGCTCGATGAAGCGGTTGATGCCCGCCGAGATCTGGCCGAGATCATCCTTGCTGGTCACCGTGAGCCGGCGGGTCAGATCCCCATTGCCCTGGGAGAGCTCCTGTACCAGGTCGCGCAGGGAGAGGATGGGTCTATAGGCCAGGTTGAGGGCCACCATGGAGAGGGCCAGTACCAGCGCCGCCACTCCGAGCAGGGCCAGGGTGATCTTGCCGTTGAGCGCCTGGGTCATGGCCCGGATATAGTCGAGATCCACATAACCGGTCAGGGTCCACTCGCTGCCGCGAATATCCAGCTTGTTGGGGCGGCTCTCGCTCTCTCCCTGAGGCTTGCTGCTGTAGAGCACCTGTCCCTGACTGTCGGTGAGGGAGAAGTAACGCCCTTCCCCGCTTACCTTGGTCAGCAGCGTCTTGAACTCGCTCATGTCGAGGTAGTAGAGGTAGGCGGAGTCGGCACCGCGCGGCACCAGGATGGAGATGACGGGTTTGCCGTCCAGCTGCTCCAGCGGGCTGACGGTGATCTGGTTGTTGGCGGCGGGGATCAGCTTGCGCAGGGCGTCAACCCTGGCCTTGTCGTCGATGACCCCGTTCGCGTCGAATGCCATGTCGCCAATGAGCTTGACGATGTTGTGAAAGCCGGTCTCCTGCAGCGCCTTCTTGACGCTGGTCACCCCGAGGTTCAGGTTGGCGGCCAGCAGCACCTTCTGGTTGATGTCACCCGCCAGCTTCTCCCTGACCAGGGTGATCTGCTCGTTGATGTTCTGGGTGGCCTGGGTGCGGATGTAGCCGCTGATGAAGTGGTTGACGCTGAACCAGGCGGTACCGATGGTGACCAGAATGGCGAGCAGCAACAGCACGTTGATTTTGACTTTGAATGCCATGGTATGGGTCCCTCCAAAGAGAAAGGGCCGGGATGACCCGGCCCTCCCTGCCAATGCTTACTTCTTCTTGGCGTACTTCATGGAGTCCAGGGCTACCGCCAGGATGATGATGCCGCCCTTGATGATGAACTGCCAGTAAGGGCTGACACCGATGTAGGTCAAACCATAGTTGATCAGCGTGAAGATAAGTACGCCGGTGATCACACCCGCGACAGTTCCCACACCGCCGGCAAACGAAACGCCCCCCACCACGCAGGCCGCGATGGCATCCAGCTCATACATGAAGCCGAGGTTGTTGGTGGCACTGCCGATCCGCCCCGCTTCCAGCATGCCGCCGAAGGCGTAGAAGACACCGGCCAGGGCATAAATGACCACCAGGTTGACGGCGACGTTGACGCCGGACACCTTGGCCGCTTCCGGGTTGCCGCCGATGGCGAAGATGTTCTTGCCAAAGCGGGTCTTGTTCCACAGCACCCAGACGAAGACGCTGGCGATGGCCGCATAGAAGGTCAGGTACGAGAGCTTGAACCCGCCAATCCGGATGAAGCCCTGCGCAAAGTTGGAGAAGCGAGGATCAAACCCGGCCACCGGGGAAGCCCCCACGGAGTCGAAATAGAGGGAGTTGATGCCGTAGACGATGATCATGGTGCCCAACGTAGTGATGAAGGGCGTCACGTTCAGGTAGGCGACGATCAGGCCGTTGACCAGACCAATCAGGGCCCCCACCACGCACACCAGCAGGATCACCGCCGGAATGGGCACCTCCCCCAGGGTGGGGAAGACCTTGTTGACGTTGGTCAGGGCCTGCAGCATGGTGGCCGCGATCAGCGCCGCCAGGCCGACCTGGCGACCGGCCGACAGGTCAGTACCCTGGGTGATGATGATGCCCGCCACCCCGAGGGCGATGATGACCCGTACCGAGGACTGGGTCAGGATGTTGCTGAGGTTGGTGAGGCTGAGGAAGGAAGGCTCCTTGATCACGATGATCATGAGCAACACCAGCAACACCACATAGATGCCGTTCTCTTTGAGCGCCTGCATCAGATTGAAATTTTTAGCCGACTCCATAATGTCTTCCTGTCTTTATAGGTACAGAGATGCCAGGCGCAGGATCTCGCTCTGGTCAGTTTCTTTGGTGTTGACGATCCCCGCGACCCGGCCATTGCTCATGACCATGATGCGGTCCGTGATGCCGAGCAGTTCCGGCATTTCGGAGGAGATGATGACGATGCCCTTGTCCTTCTTCGCCAGCTCCAGGATGAGCTGGTAGATCTCGAACTTGGCGCCGACGTCGATACCCCGGGTCGGTTCATCCAGCATCAGGATCTCGGGCTGGGTCAGCAGCCAGCGACCGATGATCACCTTCTGCTGGTTGCCACCGGAGAGGGAGCCGATCTGGGTCTGCTGGGTCGGTGTCTTGACCCGCATGGAGTCGATGACCCACTGGGTATCGCTCTTCATCTTGTTGTCGCTGAGCAGCCCCATGGATCCCTTGTAGTTGTCCATGTTGGCGATCAGGGAGTTGAAGGCGATGTCGAGGCGTGAATAGATCCCGGTGGAGCGGCGCTCCTCGGTCACCAGGGCGAAGCCATTCTGGATCGCCTCGTGGGCGTTGTGGTTCGCCACCTCTTTGCCGTGCAGCTTGATGGTCCCTTCGCTGCGATCGCGGATGCCGAACAGGGTCTCCACGATGTCGGTGCGCTTGGCCCCCACCAGACCGGCGATGCCGAGGATCTCCCCCTTGTGCAGGTTGAAGGTCACGTCCTTGATGGAAGGCTGGTTCTTGGCCGTCAGGTGCTCGACCTCGAGGATCACCTCTTTGGGCTGGTTGGTTTTTTCCGGGAAGCGCTGGGTGAGCTCGCGGCCGACCATCATGCCGATGATCTGATCCATGGTCATGCCCTTGAGGGGCTGGGTCGCCACCCACTGGCCATCCCGCAATATGGTGATCTCGTCACAGAGCTGGAAGATCTCTTCCATCTTGTGGGAGATGTAGACGATGCCGCACCCCTTCTCCTTGAGCTTGTTGATGATCTTGAAGAGGTGGTTGACCTCTTTCTCGGTCAGGGAGGAGGTGGGTTCGTCCATGATGACGATCTTGGCGTCATAGGAGAATGCCTTGGCAATCTCGATCATCTGCATCTGGGAAACTGACAGGGTGCCGACCTTGACCCTGGGGTCGATGTCGATGTCCAGCTCCTCGAAGATATGCTTGGTGTCCTGATACATCTTGCCGTGGTCGACAAACAGTCCCTTGGTGGGATAGCGGCCGAGCCACATGTTGTCCATCACGGTGCGTTGCAGTACCAGGTTCAGCTCCTGGTGCACCATGGAAACGCCATTCTCCAGCGCCTCTTTGGACGAGGTGAAGTTGATCTCCTGTCCCTTGAAGAAGATCTTGCCCTGATCCTTCTCGTAGATGCCGAACAGGCACTTGAGCAGCGTGGACTTCCCTGCGCCATTCTCGCCCATCAACGCATGCACAGAATGAGGACGGACCCGTAAATTGACATTATCGAGTGCCTTGACGCCAGGAAAGCTCTTACTGACGTCAATCATCTCCAACAGCCATTCTGATTGTTGCCGTGTTGTCATATCAGCCATCACATCTGGTTGAAAAGAGGGCAAGGGGATCTCCCTTGCCCTGAGGGGAGGAATTACTCGAATTGGGACAGGTTGTCTTTGTCTACGCCCACGTAGGCAACGCGGACGACCTTGTTGTCGATCTTCCAGTTGGTGCCTTCACCGGCCGGCTTGCCTTCGGCCAGGTTCTTGGTCAGCTCGAAGGTGGCCTTGGCCTGGTTGGCCGCATCGTTCAGCACGGTACCGGCCATGGCACCGCTCTTGACCATGGCCAGGGCTTCCGGCAGGGCGTCAACACCGAACACCGGGATGGCGGTCTTGCCCTGGGCCTTCAGGGACTCCACGGCGCCCATCGCCATGCCGTCGTTGTTGGCGATGACTACTTCGATCTTGTTGGCGTTCGGACCGGAGATCCAGGCGTCCATCTTGTCCTTGGCCATGGCGGTATCCCACATACCGGTATCCATGTGCAGTTGCTCGGTCTTGATGCCGCCATCGTTCAGGGTCTTGACGACGTAGGTGGTGCGTGCTTCCGCATCCGGGTGGCCAGGCTCACCCTTGAGCAGCACGAACTGGATGACGCCATCCTTGTTCAGATCCCACTCGGGGTGCGCTTTCCAGTGCTTGGCGATCAGCTGGCCCTGGATGATACCGGACTCCTTGGAGTCGGTGCCCACGTAGTAGGCCTTGTCATAGCTGGCCAGGTCGGCCGCGCTCGGTTCCTTGTTGTAGAAGACCACGGGGATCTCGTCCGCACGGGCCTTCTCAATCACGACAGGGGCCGCCGCCGGGTCAACCAGGTTGATGGCCAGGGCCTTCACGCCCTTGGCCAGCAGTACATCGATCTGGTCGTTCTGCTTGGACTGGTCGTTCTGGGAGTCGTTCATCAGCAGTTCCACACCCGGGGTGGCCGCCGCTTCTTTCTCGATGGCCTTGCGCACCACGGCCATGAAGTTGTCGTCGTACTTGTAGACGGTGACCCCGATACGGGTATCGGCCTGGGCTTGGGCTCCCGCCATCAGTCCCATCAGCAAGGTGGCAACTGTCGTGAGTTTTTTCATTGTTATGCTCCGATCTCTATCTGTTTTTTGTAGGGAATGCTGTACACCGTTTGAGCTGGCGCCAGCCTAATGTAATCAGTTTGTTGTGAGGCGGTCTGTGATCCTGGCAACAAAATGAAAACGTTTACACTCTGTTACATAGCCGTAATATTGTTAAAAATTAAATAGTTACGTGAGAAACTGCCTTTGGGTCTCGCCATCTCGCGACGGCGGGTCCGGCTAGCTCAGACGGCAGTGCCACTGATAACGACCCGGCAACAGCCAGAACTCGGGCCGCACGCTCTGGCTCCAGGAGTCGTCGCCTCCCACCCCCATGTGGAAGCCATCGAGGCACAGGTGCGTGCCCCCCAGAGCCACCAGATCGGTCTGGTGACGGGCTTCGGTCAGCTGCTGCTGACTGTAGCGGCTGACACTGAAGTGGAAGCGCCCCTCCACCACCAGATCCCCCAGTTGCAGTGCGCGGGTATCGCAGCGCAGTCCGTTGTCGGTGGGGAAGACATAAGGGGTGTGCAACGCCTCGATGGGCAATTGCCAGCGACCGAGATCAGCGGCGAGCCGGCGATCCGGGTAATTCTCGTGGGGGCCAAGCCCCAGCCAGCTCACCGGGGCACCTTCGGCCGGTTCATCAGCCAGCCAGAGCCGGGCACCGATGCGCGGCAGGGAGGGCATGTCGGCGGCCACCTCCACCTCGATGGCGAGGTGCATGGCGCCCTCCCCGTCCATCCTGTGATGCCAGCGGGTCAGGATCTTCGGCTCGTCACCCACGAAGTAGCCGTGGTGCGCAGTGATAAGACCCAGCTCCGGACTCGCCTCCAGGCCGAGACAGCGGTGCTGCAGATCATTGAGTCCGGCCTCCTGCCAGCGGGCAATCCAGGCGTTGGGATCGGCGTGATCCGCCTCGCTGGTGCCGATATCGTTGTCGAGCGGCGCCCGATAGAAGTGATCGGCGATGGCGTCGCGCAGCCGCTCGCGGCCCTGCTTCTGCCAGCTGACGATGCGACCACTGGCCTTGTCGAGCTGCCACAGGGAATCTGCGGCGCCAAGCACCCAGTGATCGCGCTGCTCGGTCAGGCTGACCGCCGGGCAGGCCGACGGCAGCGCCAGGGGCGCGGGCAACAGGCATTGCTGGCGAGCCACCTCGTGACCCGCTCCGGCCCAGGCCGTGGCGGTGGGCTGCACGATGGCGAGATCCAGCCAGGCGAGCGCCCCCGGCGCAAAGGCCGGCAGTTGCTCCAGCAGGGTCAGCGTCACGCTCCCCCGGGGAGCCAGCTCGAGCGGGCATTCACCCTGGCTCACCACCACGCCGTCTTCACACAGACGCCACTGCAGAGTCTCGTTATCCGTCTCGCGGAACAGGTATTCGCTGCGGATCTCCACCGTCAGCGGCTGGCGACCCTGCAGGGTAAGAACAAAGGGCTGCTGGGCACGCCGGGCTTCAAACAGGGAGGGATGGGGGGTGCGATCGGGGAACAGCAGGCCGTTGCAGCAGAACTGGCGATCGTTGGGAGTGTCGCCGAAGTCGCCACCATAGGCCCAGAAATGGCGGCCATCGTCGGTCTGCTTGTCCAGCCCCTGATCGACCCAATCCCAGACAAACCCACCCTGCAGCCGCGGATGATCGCGAAATGCCTGCCAGTAATGGGCATAGCCCCCCAGGCTGTTGCCCATGGCGTGGGCGTATTCGCACAGGATCAGCGGCCGGGTCTCTTCCGGCAGGCCGATCCACTTGGCCAGCGCCCACTTGGGCACCGCCGGGAAGGGTTGATCTTGGTGGGTACGGGCATACATGGGGCAGATGATGTCGGTGGCCGGGGTGTCGGCCCCGCCCCCTTCGTACTGCACCGGGCGGCTGGGATCCGCCCCCTTCACCCAGCGATACATGGCGTCGTGGGCCGGACCATAACCGGATTCGTTCCCCAGGGACCAGATGATGATGCAGGGGTGGTTGAAGTCCCTGGCCACCATGCGGGTGACCCGCTCCAGGAAGGCGTTGATCCAGGCGGGATCCCGCGCCAGCCGCCCCATGGGGGTCATGCCGTGGGTCTCCAGGTTCGCCTCGTCCACCACATAGAGGCCGAGCCGGTCGCACAGGCGATAGAGCTCGGGGTGATTGGGATAGTGGGAGCAGCGCACCGCGTTGAAGTTGTGCCGCTTCATCAGCAGCAGATCCTGCTCCATGTCGGCCGGGGTCACCACGTGACCCGTGGCGGGATGGTGTTCATGGCGATTGGCACCACGAATCAGCAGGGGTTGGCCGTTGACCCGCAGCAGGCCGCCACGGATCTCCACCGCCCGAAAACCCACGTCATGGGCCTCGCTCTCGAGGACGCTTCCCTGCTCGTCCAGCAGGGTCAGGGTCAGGCGATAGAGGTGCGGGGTCTCGGCGCTCCACTTGTGTGGGGCCGTTACCGTCAGGCACAGCTCGGCGCGATCGTCATACACCCCTTTCTCGTCGATGGCCTGGGTGCCGATCTGCTGGCGCAGGGTCGCGACCCGCTCGTCGCCATCATAGAGGTTGGCCTCCACCGACAGACCGGCTCCGTTGGCCGCCTGCAATTCAACCTTGAGGCGGGCATCCCGGTAGCAGGCGTCGAGCTCTGGCGTCACCCGGATATCCATCAAATGACGGGTCGGTTTGTGCAGCAGGCTGACGGAGCGGAAGATGCCGCTCATGCGCCACATGTCCTGATCTTCCAGATAGGAGCCGTCAGACCAGCGCAGCACCAGGACGGCGAGGCGGTTGGCCCCGGCCTGAAGGAAGGGGGTCAGATCGAATTCCGCCGGCAGCCGGCTGTCCTGGGAGTAACCGACCCAGTGGCCGTTGCAGAAGAGATGAAACGCGCTGTCCACCCCGTCGAAAATGATCCGGGTCTGCCCCTCGGCCAGCCAGTCCGCAGCAACGGTGAACTCGCGGGAGTAGCAACCGGTGGGGTTCTCGGCAGGCACCCGCGGCGGGTCGCAGGGAAAGGGGTACTTGATGTTGGTGTAGATGGGCACATCCGTGACGGGTCGCGCCCCCGGGTAGGCCGCAGCCAGTTGCCAGTTGCCCGGCACCTTGATGGGGCAGGCATCCGGCAGATCCTCCACCAGCCACTGCTCCGGCACCCGCTCCGGGGCCTCGAACCAGGAGAACTGCCACTCGCCGTCCAGCAGCAGGCGGGAAGGTGACAACCCCCCTATCCTGGCTTCCCCTTCACTGCGCCAACTGGACAAGGGGGTATGGGCTGGCAACCGGTTCACGGCGGTGATCCCCTGGGTCTGCCAATCCTGACGGGCCACTATCTCCCTGAGCATGCTTCACTTCTCCCTGCATTCACGCTGAAAACCACTGCAGTGTAGGAGAGTTTTGCCCGGTGATCGGCGATCCCGCTCACACAGATGTAAACGATTACACTCGTTTTGTTAAGTAAAACGGAGTAAAAATCGGATAAATCCGAGTAAATAACCCCACGGGGGAAAAGCGGACCTTCGGAAGGGCAAAAGATGCCCGGGAGTGTGAAACCGGGAGGCAATGGCCGAACCAGCTGAGCAAGCCATGGCAAAGACCCGACATCACGCCCCCCCCGCTCCATCAGGCGTTGGAGCGCCTCAACCCAGTTCCGGGCACACAGCCCGGCCTCTCGAAGGAGTGTGCAGAGACCACGAGAGCCCCTGCCCGGCGCAGAGAAAGCCATGGCAGGCGTCTGGCAGGATCTGGCCGGAAGTGAGGCTCGGCAGGCCGGGGGAGAGGGGCTCGTGACAGACGAGCGGGAAGAGCTGCCGAGTTCGGCAGGCAGGGAGCGTGAGGGGACGGTTGTCACTCCTCAGGCAACCCTCTGTGGTCTGCGCTAGCCATGCTCTGAGCTATCTATCGTCTGAGCTATGGGGGGCGCGTTATGGGCTGCAGTACGGGTTCGCCAGGTGCAGCGCTTGCGCCGACGGGGGCGCAAGCGCTGCGATCAGGACCTGACGGGAGCGACCGAATGGCGGTTGATCAGGGTGGGGGTATAGATGCGACTCTGCACCGATTCGCTCTCCCCTGCGGCGAGTTGCAGCGCCAGCTTGGCCGCCTGGGCCGCCATCAGCTCGATGGGATAGCGCATGGTGGAGAGCTTGGGTCTCAGGTATCTGGCGTAGATGATGTCATCGAAGCCCACCACAGAGACCTCTTCCGGCACCTTGAGGCCGTTGTCCGCCAGCACAGAGATGGCCCCTGCCGCCATGGCGTCGTTGTAGGCCACCACCGCCGTGATGGGCAACCCCTTGGCCAGCAGGTTGAGCATGGCGCGCTCGCCCCCCTCTTCATTGGGCATGCCGCTCTCCACCAGCTCGGGATCGGCGAAGACCTCCGCCTCCGCCAGGGCATCCTGATAGCCCTGATGGCGCAACAGCGCATCCTCGATGGCGTGATCCGAGCTCAGGAAGGCGATATGGCGGTGGCCGAGATCCAGCAGATGACGGGTGGCGGTCGCCGCACCCTGGCGGTTGTTGAGAGCGATGCAGCGCCCCCTCAGACTCGGAATGTCGCGGTTGATCAGCACCATGCCGGGGGCGCGCAGGGCGTAGTCGACCAGCTCCTCGTCGCCAAGCGCCTTGCTGTGCACCACCAGTGCCTCGCAGCGTTTGCCGATGAGCAGCTCGATGGCCTCCCGCTCCTGCTGGGCGCGGTGAAAACCATTACCCATCAACAGGTGCAAGCCCTGCTCCACCGCCACCGCCGCGACCCCTTTGACCAGGGCGCCGAAGAAAGGATCCGCCACGTCACCCACCACCACTCCCATGGTGTCACAGGTCTGGCTGACCAGGGCCCGCGCGTTGGCGTTGGGGGTATAGCCCAGCTCGGCCATGGCCTTCAGCACCACCTCGCGGGAGGCGGCACTGGCCTTGGGTGAGTTGTTCATCACCCGTGAAACCGTTGCCACTGACACATTGGCCAAACGGGCGACATCCTTGATGGTGCTCATGCTGTTTTCACTTATTTCACGCTGCAACTGGCCGCATTATACCGTTCAATGTCACTGATAACAGGGGGAAAAATCAGAACTTGCCACATTGGTCGATGAAAACAAGTGTAATCGTTTACACATATTTGTTAAGCAGCTCACAGTTTGCCCGTCAGCCCCTCGGCTAGACTCCTGCTCAGGCTTTCCTGATGCGAGGAGTTGAGGGTGGAACAACGGATGAAAGTACTGGTCACCGGCGGTTGCGGCTACATCGGCAGCCACACCTGTCTGGCCTTGCAGGCCGCAGGCATGGAGCCCGTGGTGGTGGACAACCTCTGCAACAGCAAGGCGGGCGTCCTGACCCGTGTCGCCGCCATCAGCGGGCGCGAGCCCCGCTTCTACGAAGGGGACATCCGTGACCCGGCCCTGCTGGATCGCATCTTCAGCGAGCAGCACATCGACGCCGTGATCCACTTCGCCGCCCTCAAGGCGGTCGGCGAGTCGACCCGCATCCCGCTGGACTACTACGAGAACAACCTGAGCGGCACCCTGGTATTGCTGCAGGCGATGAAACGGGCCGGGGTACGCAATCTGGTGTTCAGCTCGTCGGCCACCGTCTACGGCGATCCCGCCAGCACCCCGATCCGGGAGGATTTCCCGCGCAGCGCCACCAACCCCTACGGCCGATCCAAGCTGATCATCGAGGAGATCCTCGAGGATCTGCAGCGGGCCGAGCCCCACTGGAGCATGACCCTGCTGCGCTATTTCAACCCCGTCGGCGCCCACGAGTCCGGCACTCTGGGGGAGGATCCCCAGGGCATCCCCAACAATCTGATGCCGTTTTTGACCCAGGTCGCCATCGGCCGGCGCGACTGCCTCTCGGTCTTTGGTAACGATTACCCAACCATCGACGGCACCGGGGTGCGCGACTACATCCACGTGATGGATCTCGCCGAAGGGCACGTCAAGGCTCTGGAACACTGCGCCGGACGGGGCGGTGTCCACGCCTACAACCTGGGCACGGGCCAGGGCCAGAGCGTGTTGCAGATGGTCGCGGCGTTCGAGGCCGCCTGCGGTCGGCCCCTTCCTTACCGGATCGAGCCACGGCGCCCCGGCGACATCGCCGAGTGCTGGGCCGATCCCGCCAAGGCCGCTCGGGAACTGGACTGGCACGCCAGCCGGGATCTCGCCGCCATGTGCGCCGACAGCTGGCGCTGGCAGTCCGCCAACCCCAATGGTTACGAGGCGTAGGCCCTGGCCTGCGCCTTCGGATGTATTCAACTCACAGACTGGAGTGATGATGTTCAACCCCGTTGATCACCCCCACCGCCGCTTCAACCCGCTCACCGGCCAGTACGTGCTGGTCTCCCCTCACAGGGCCAAGCGCCCCTGGCAAGGCCAGGTCGAGAAGGTGAGCCTGGCGCCGAGCCAGGCCCATGATCCCGACTGCTTCCTCTGTGCGGGCAACACCCGGGTGACCGGCGATATCAACCCCGACTATCAGGGCACCTTCGTCTTTACCAACGACTTCGCCGCCCTGATGCAGGACACCCCGGCCGCTGACGCGGCGCCGGATCCCCTGCTGAAGCTGGAAGCCGCCCGGGGCACCAGCCGGGTCATCTGCTTCTCGCCGGATCACGGCAAGACCCTGCCCGAGCTGCCCCTGCCCGCCATTGAAGGGGTGATCACCACCTGGATGGACCAGGTGGCCGAGCTCTCTGAACAGTGGGAATGGGTCCAAGTCTTTGAAAACAAGGGCGCCGTCATGGGCTGCTCCAACCCGCACCCTCACGGCCAGCTCTGGGGCAGTGACTTCCTGCCCAACGAGATTGCCCGGGAAGAGGCGCACCAGCGCGCCTGGCTGACCGAACACGGCCGCCCCCTGCTGCTGGACTATGTGGAGCGGGAGCTGGCGGATCGCTCCCGCATCGTGGTGGAGACGGCCCACTGGCTGGCGGTGGTGCCCTTCTGGGCGGCCTGGCCGTTCGAGACCCTGCTGCTGCCCAAGGCCCATGTCCCCTCCATGCTGGATCTCACCCGGGAACAGCAACAGGACCTGGCCATCGCGCTCAAGGAGCTCACCAGCCGCTACGACAACCTGTTCCAGTGCAGCTTCCCCTACTCCATGGGCTGGCACTTCGCCCCGCCCCGTTCCGACTGCCCCGAGGCGTGGCAACTGCACGCCCACTTCTATCCGCCCCTGCTGCGCTCCGCCACGGTGCGCAAATTCATGGTGGGCTTCGAGATGCTGGCCGAAACCCAGCGCGATCTCACCCCGGAACAGGCGGCGGAACGGCTGCGCGCCCTCAGTCCCATCCACTACAACGACCAGAACCAGTCCAACGAGGAGGCCCTATGACCCCGAGCCAGCGCGTCAGCGCCGTGTTTGCCGAGCAGTTTGAGCAACAACCCGACCTGCTGGTTCGGGCTCCAGGCCGCGTCAACCTCATCGGCGAGCACACAGACTACAACGACGGCTTCGTGCTGCCCTGCGCCATCGACTACGAGACCTGCGTCGCCATCGGCCTGCGCGGAGACAACCTGGTCGAAGTGATCGCCGCCGACTACGACAACCAGCGCGACCGGTTCAGTCTCGATCAACCCATCGAGCACCACCCCAGCCAGCGCTGGAGCGACTATATCCGCGGCGTGGTGAAACACCTGCAGGCACGGGGCCACGCCCTGCGCGGCCTCAATCTGGTGGTCTCCGGCAACGTGCCCCAGGGGACGGGTCTCTCCTCCTCCGCTTCCCTGGAGGTGGCCATCGGCCAGGCCTTCAAGGAGGCCCAGGGACTGGCCATCAGCCAGGCGGAAATCGCCCTCAACGGCCAGCAGGCGGAGAACCAGTTCGTCGGCTGCAACTGCGGCATCATGGATCAGATGATCTCCGCGAGCGGCAAGCAGGATCACGCCCTGCTGCTCGATTGCCGTTCCCTGGAGACCCGGCTCATCCCCATGCCCACCGATCTGGCGGTGCTCATCGTCAACTCCAACGTGCGCCGCGGCCTGGTGGACAGCGAATACAACACCCGTCGCCAGCAGTGCGAAACCGCCGCCCGTCACTACGGGGTCAAAGCCCTGCGCGACCTGGATCTGGCGACGCTGGAAGCGGGCAAGGCCGGTCTGGACGAGGCCTGCTATCGCCGTGCCCGCCACGTGGTCGGCGAGAACGCCCGCACTCTGGCGGCGGCCGATGCGCTGGCACAGGGCGATCTGGTGCGCCTCGGTGAGCTGATGGGCCAGTCCCACGCCGCCATGCGCGATGACTTCGAGATCACCGTGCCCCCCATCGACGGCCTGGTGGAGATCATCAAGGCCCGGATCGGCAGCGAAGGCGGTGTGCGCATGACCGGCGGCGGTTTTGGCGGCTGCGTGGTCGCCCTGCTGCGCCCCGAGAAGGTGGCCGAGGTGATCGCCGTGGTGGAGGCGGAATACCCGGCCCGTTTCGGCCTCAAGGCGGACTGCTACGTCTGCCGTGCCAGCGCAGGGGCCGGCAGACTGTAACGCACGCCTGACAACGGGTGACGCCCCCTGCCCGGCACTCGCGACGCCGGCAGGGGGCGACGGGATCACGACGGGGAACCGCAAACCATGATGAGATTCGAGCTGGAAAACGAGGAGGGACTGCGGCTGCGCGGTCTCGCATACGGGGCCACCCTCACCTCCCTCACCCTGCCGGTGGCGGGAGAGCGGCGGGAGGTGCTGCTGGGCTGCGCCGACGAGGCCTACCTCACCCAGCAGGTATGGCTGGGGGCCGTGGCGGGGCGCTTTGCCAACCGCATCGGCGGCGCCCGCCTTGAGCGGGAAGGCCAGTGCTGGACGCTGGACGCCAACCAGGGGGCCAACTGCCTGCACGGCGGGCACGACGGGTTCCATCGCCGCACCTGGCAGATCAAGGAGCAGGAGGCGGACAGGGTCAAGCTGGCGCTCCTCTCCCGGGCGGGGGATCAGGGCTTTCCCGGCAATCTGAGGGTGAGCCTGGAGTATCGGCTGGAGCAGTGCGATCTGGTGGTCGACTTCTGCGCCAGCACGGACGCCCCCAGTCCGGTCAGCCTCACCAGCCACGCCTACTTCAACCTGGATGGCGGTGGCGACATCCGCCACCACACCATCAGCCTCGACGCCGACCGCTACCTGCCCACGGATGACCAGAGCCTGCCGCTGGCCATCGCCCCGGTGGAAGGCCCCTTCGATCTGCGCGCCCCCCGCCCCATCGGCCAGGCGTGGCTGGACCACCCCCAGCAGCAGTTGGCCAAGGGATACGATCACGCATTTCTGCTCAACAATAGCGATTTTGAGCCTGCTGATGAGCCGTTTGGTGGGTCCAATCAGCCATGGGCCGCCCGGGTGATCTCGGGGGATGGCAAGCTGGCGATGGCGGTCTACACCAACCAGCCCTCCCTGCAGTTCTACAGCGGCAACTGGCTGACCGGCACGCCGGATCGTCAGGGCCGACCCTACCGGGATTACGACGGCTTCTGCCTGGAGGCCCAGCAATTGCCCGACAGCCCGAACCGGCCCGCCCTCGGCGATCCCTGGTTGCTGCCGGGGCAGCGTTATCGCCACCAGACCCGCTATCGCTTTATTCCTGCCCCCTGACAGCCCCGCTCGGGCAGACGAAGGGGCCCGGGCGCGCCGCCACGTCATGGCTGCCCCGGCCCCGATGGCAACGCCGAATCAGCCGGAGTGAGGCCCGCCGCAAGGTCCGTCGCTCCTCATTGCACATCAGCCAAGGAACCGCACCGTGATGGATGACAACTACCTCGCCGCCCCCGACCGCTACCAGCGCCAGCCCTACCGACCGGCGGGCCGCCACGGCCTGCGCCTGCCCGGCATCGGTCTGGGCCTTTGGCACAACTTCGGCGCCGGGAGCAATCCCGCCACCGCGAAGGCCATGGTGCACCAGGCGTTCGATCTGGGGATCACCCACTTCGATCTCGCCAACAACTACGGGCCGCCGCCGGGATCTGCCGAACTGACCTTCGGCACGCTGCTCAAGAGGAGCCTGGCTCCCTATCGGGACGAGCTCATCATCGCCAGCAAGGCGGGCTACGTGATGTGGGACGGCCCCTACGGCGATGGCGGCAGCGCCAAGTACCTCTTCGCCAGCCTGCACCAGAGCCTGCGCCGTCTGGGCCTCGACTACGTGGACATCTTCTATCACCACAGGCCGGATCCCCGCACCCCGCTCGAGGAGACCTGCCAGGCCCTGGCCCTGATGGTGCGCCAGGGCAAGGCGCTCTACATCGGCCTCTCCAACTACCCGGCCCCGCTCGCGGCCAAGGCTGCCGCCCGGCTGGCAGAGCTCGGCACCCCCTGCCTGGTCAACCAGCTCAAATACTCCCTGTTCCAGCGCGATGTTGAGCCCGACACCCTGCCGGCCTGCCGGGAGCACGGCATGGGGGTGGTCGCCTTCTCGCCCCTGGCGGGGGGGCTGCTGAGCGATCGCTACCTGGCGGGCATTCCCGCGGATTCCCGCGCCGCCAGTGCCAGCCCCTTCCTCACGGCGGACCAGATCACCGAGGAGAAGCTCGCCACCGTCCGCGCCCTGCATGCACTGGCCCTGCAACGGGGTCAGTCCCTGTCGCAACTCGCACTGCAATGGGTGCTGCGCGACCCCGTGGTGAGCGGCGCCCTGATCGGCGCCAGCCATCCCCAACAGATAAGGAGCGCCGTCGACGCCCTGGGGCAGCCCCCCCTGGACGATGATCTTCAACAGAAAATCCTGTCCATACTGGCCTGACAGCACAAAGAGATCATAAAACAGAGGTCAACAGGCGTGACTGACCTGTCAGAACGTGACGGGGCCGTCATGGCTTCTGACAGCATGCGGCAAGCCGCGCCCTGCATGGTCCGCCAGCGCCCTTTCCCGGCCGGAACAGGGCGCTGAAATCCCCAATATTCACTGGTTGCCCGCGCGATTTTCCGCCATCATTGGCCGCCCCGACCCGTTCGGGGTTGATTTTATCCAGACCCCATAACCAAGAGATCTGCACCATGACCGAATCCTACGCCCTGTTCGTCGCCTTTGTGCTGGGCATAGTGGAAGGCCTGACCGAGTTCCTCCCCGTCTCCTCCACCGGCCACATGATCATCGTCGGCCACCTCCTCGGGTTTGAAGGACCCAAGGCCGCCACCTTCGAGGTGGTGATCCAGCTCGGCTCCATCCTGGCAGTGGTCGTCATGTTCTGGCGCCGCCTGTTCGGACTCATCGGCATTCACTTCGGTCAGAAACCGACCCCGGGCCACGCGACCCTCTCCCTGGTGCACGTCATCCTCGGCATGCTGCCCGCCGTGGTCGTCGGGCTGGCTATCCACAGCTGGATCAAGGCCAATCTGTTCGGGCCGGAAACCGTGATGTATGCCCTGGTGGCCGGTGGCATCCTGCTCATCATCGCCGAAAAGTTCCGCCCCGCCGTGACCGCGGAGACCCTGGACGACATCAGCTACAAGCAGGCCTTCGGCATCGGCCTGTTCCAGTGCCTGGCACTCTGGCCCGGTTTCTCCCGCTCCGGTGCCACCATCAGCGGCGGCATGCTGATGGGCATCAGCCGCCACGCGGCAGCGGAATTCTCCTTCATCATGGCGGTGCCCATGATGATCGCGGCCAGCGGCCTGGATCTCTACAAGAGCCGCGATTTCCTCTCCATGGCGGACTTCCCCATGTTTGCGGTGGGCTTCGTCACCGCCTTCGTGGTGGCCATGGTCGCCATCAAGACCTTCCTGGCGCTGATCCGTCGTCTCGACTTCATCCCGTTCGCCATCTACCGCTTCCTGCTGGCCTTCGTCGTCTACCTGGTCTTCGTGGCCTGATGGGCTTCGCCGCCAAGCAACACAAAAGGGACCCGAGGGTCCCTTTTTTCATGCCGTGATACCGCCTCAGTCGCGCGGCAGCCCGCTATCGCCGGGCAGCCGTGAGCCTAACTCAATAGAGGTGCTGGCTGATGCCGTTGAGCAGCCGTGACAGCCCCTTGGTGAACTGGACCGGCGCATCTTGCACCGTGTAGCAGAGGCAGCCGTCCGGGGTGTGGGGGCTGTGGGCGTGGCTGGCGTCGCGCCAGATGAAATCCCCCGCCTGATAGCGGGTGTCGCCATCCTCGATGGTGCCCGCCAGCAGCAGGGTCAGCTCATATCCCTTGTGGGTGTGCTCGGGGATCCGCCCCCCCGCCTCGATGTGGAGCAGGTTGGCCCGCGCACCCATCTCGTCCAGGGGCAGGCTGACCTGACGGATGGCCCCGAGATGACGCCACCTGGGGGCATGATGCCGTGCCAATGCCCGCGGCAGCCGGTAACTGTGACCCGCCACCCTGAGCTCTGGCCTCGGGCTCTCGGGAAGGGCGAGCGCCGCCTCCGTCGCCACCGGCTGTTGCAGTATGCCCGCCAGCATGGCATCGAATCCGGCGGGCAGCGCCTCGTCCGGCGCGTCAGGGGCGAGATGCTGGCACGCCAGCGCCTCTTCAAATTGCTTCACCCGGGCGGCGCACTCGGGGCAGAACTCGCAATGGGCGGAGACACCGACGGCCAGCGGCAGAGGCAGCTCGTCGGCAGCGAAGGCGCGCAGCATGGGTTCAGTCGGATGGGTCTTAATCATGGCCTTGCTCCACTTGTTCCTTCAGTTTCTGTAGTGCCAGCCGCAGCCGGGACTTGATGGTGCCAAGGGGCACGCCGAGCCGGTCGGCCAGCTCCTGCTGGGAGAGCTCCTGCAGGTAGATGCCGCGCACCACCTGCTGCTGCGGCTCCGGCAGCGTGGCGACATAGTGGGCCATCTGGCGGGTCAGCACCGCGTCTTCACCGCCGCTCAGGTGCTCCTCTTCGGCCCGGAATTCCAGCAGCGGCCAGATCTCCTCGGCGCAGAGCTCCTCCTTGCTGGCGCGGCGGCGGCGCAGCATGTCAAAGCTCTGGTTGCGCATCACTGTGTAGATCCAGGTGGTGGCGGCGCCCTTGTCGGGGTGATAGAGCCGTGCCTTCTGCCAGACCAGCAGCATGGTCTCCTGCACCAGTTCCATGGCGTTGGCCTCGCTGCCGAGGTGGCGCAGCCCGTAGCTGCGGATGCGCGGCGCGAAGTGGTGGAACAGGGTGGCGAAGGCAGCCTTGTCGGCACGCTCGGCCACCCGGACCAGCAAAGATGTGAGGTCGCCGTCTGGGTTGTCCATGGGGGGCGATGTCCTGCGTGGAGCCGATTGTGGTTGGCCAGTATATGCCATTGCGCCATCCCTCGCGTGTGGTGTTCACCCCCAATACGGTGAGCGAGGAAAAAGGATCACCGGGAAGGGGAATTCAATGGCTCGCGACCAGCAGACCGCTCAGCAGGGAGAGGGTGGGCTGGTTGTCCTTGGCCGCCACCAGCCACTGTTTTTGCTCCACCGGGATGGGCAGCACCTCCAGCCAGCGCTGGGCGACCCAGCTCGCATCCTCCCAGTCCGGCTCCGGATAGAGGGCCGCATACTCCGGATAGTCGTTGAACACATCCTGCAACGCCTTGGCCAGGGAGTGCTGATCCGCCTGGAGCCTACCGCTCTGCCAGGGGGGCAGGGGCTCCACCTCGCCGACCCGTAGACCGTCCTCTTCCTGCCAGAGATCCGTGATACGCACCCGCTCCACCCCGAGCACCGTGATGCCGAGCAAACCATCGGGCAGCAGATCGAAATCGATGATGCGCACCCGAGTGGCGATGGGGTACATGTTTCGCAGCGCGTCGGGCTGGCGGGGGTCCAGCATGCAGAGCGCGAACTCCCGCTCCCGGGACTCGGCGATCATGCGCTGGTATCTGGGCTCGAAGATGCGCAGCGGCATGATGCCGCCCGGCAGCAGGTGAGCGGAGAGTGGAAACAGTACCAGTGTCATGGGAATCATCCTCCAACGGCGTCCTCAAAGGATACGACCGCCACGGGAAGCGGGATCATTCAGATCGAATCGGTATAAATAACCCTGTCATAATCAGGGGAAAATAGCCTGGACAAGCCGTTTCGTTATGCAGTAGAAATGGATAACCACCACTTACCCAAATCAATATCCTGCAATGTGGTGGAAAACGCAGTGAAATATCCGCCACGCCCACGGGTGCGGGCCGTTCCTATAGTTTTCTCGGCCCGATGCGGGTAAAATTCACGCCCTTATCCAGTCAGTCACTTTTCGACGCGCAACCTCGGTGGTCAGTTATGAAAGAGCATATTCATCATCTACTTGAACAAACGGTAGCCAATCTCAAGTCCGCAGGCGTCCTGCCCGCCGACCTGGAAGCCCGGGTGCAAGTAGACCGATGCAAGGAGAAGGCTCACGGCGACCTGGCCACCAACCTGGCCATGCTGCTGGCCAAACCGGCCCGCAAGAATCCCCGCGAGCTGGCCGCTGCCATCATCGAGCACCTGCCCGCCTCCGATCTGATCGCCAAGGTCGAGATCGCCGGCCCCGGCTTCATCAACTTCTTCTTCGACCCGAGCTGGCTGGCCGGTAAGGTGGAAGCCATGGTGACCTCCGACAACGCCAACGTGAAGCTGCCGGCGCCGCAGACCGTGGTGGTGGACTACTCCGCCCCCAACGTGGCCAAGGAGATGGCGGTGCACCACATCCGCTCCACCGTGCTCGGTGACGTGGCCGCCCGCGCCCTCGAATTCCTGGGCCACAAGGTGGTGCGTGCCAACCACATCGGCGACTGGGGCACCCAGTTCGGCATGCTGATCGCCTATCTGGAGAAGATGGCCAACGAGCACGCCTCCGACATGGAGCTCAAGGACCTGGAAGCCTTCTACACCCAGGCCAAGCGTCACTATGACGAAGACGAAGCCTTCGCCGAGCGCGCCCGCAACTACGTGGTGAAACTGCAGGGTGGCGATGAGTACTGCCGCACCATGTGGAAGAAGCTGGTCGACATGACCATGGAGCAGAACCAGCGCAACTACGACCGCCTGAACATCTCCCTGTCCAACAAGGACATCATGGGCGAGTCCATGTACAACGACATGCTGCCGCAGATCGTTGCCGACCTGAAAGCCAAGGGGCTGGCAGTCGAGAGCGAAGGGGCCACCGTGGTCTTCCTGGACGAGTTCAAGAACAAGGATGGCGAGCCCATGGGCGTCATCATCCAGAAGAGCGACGGCGGTTTCCTCTACACCACCACCGACATCGCCTGCGCCAAATACCGTTACGAGAACCTGGGCGCCGACCGGGTCATGTACTTCATCGACTCCCGTCAGCACCAGCACCTGATGCAGGCCTGGACCATCACCCGCAAGGCGGGCTATGTGCCGGAGTCCGTTCCCCTCGAGCACCACGCCTTCGGCATGATGCTGGGCAAGGACGGCCGTCCCTACAAGACCCGCTCCGGCGGCACCGTCAAGCTGGTTGACCTGCTGAATGAAGCGGAAGAGCGCGCCAGCGCCCTGCTGGAGAGCCGCAACAGCGACCTCTCTGCCGAAGAGAAGGCCCAGGTGGTGCACGCCATCGCCATGGGCGCGGTCAAGTATGCGGATCTCTCCAAGAACCGCACCACCGACTACATCTTCGACTGGGATCTGATGCTGTCGTTTGAAGGCAACACCGCCCCCTACCTGCAATACGCCTACACCCGTATCCAGTCCATCTTCCGCAAGGCCGGCGTCGATGCCGATACCCTGAGCGGCAAGGTGGTCCTGAGCGAAGATGCCGAAGAGACCCTGGCCCAGAAGCTGATCCAGTTCTCCGACGCGGTCAACGGCGTGGCGGACAAGGGGATGCCGCACCTGCTCTGTACCTATCTGTACGAGCTCTCCGGCAACTTCATGACCTTCTACGAAGCCTGCCCGATCAACAAGGACGGCGTGGACGAAGCGACCCGCCAGAGCCGTCTGCTGCTGTGCGCCGCCACCGCCAAGGTGCTCAAGCTGGGACTGGGCGTGCTGGGCATCCACACCCTGGAGCGCATGTAATAGATGGCGACCCGGGATTACGTCGGCAACAGCCCGAGACGACGGGCGGGTGGCCGTAACATCAAGAAAGCGGCCCCTCGCCGCTTTCCTGTTATCCCGGCACTGCTGGCCGGGGCCCTGGTCGTCGGTTTCGGCGCCTTCCTCTACCTCATCAACGGCAAGGGCGCCGATGCCCCCACCATCGAAGAGCAAGTGAAGGCCAACAAACCCAAGGCACAGGGCAATACCCTGCCCCAGGAGAAGTGGAGCTACATCGAGCGGCTGGAGAACAAGCAGGTGGACATCATAGAGCCGCCGCCCCAGCCGGGCGTGCTGCCGCCCCCGCCCGCCGAGACCATGACCCTGCAACCGGAGAAGCTGCCCAAGCCGGTCGCGACCGACATTCCCCAGCCGGGAACCCCCATCGGTCAGGTGAAGCCCTATCAGCCGCAACCGGTGCAGCCGACCAAGCCGGCCACCGGCGCCCCGGTCGCCAGCGCCCGGGAGCAGGTGATCGACCAGAAGGCCGAGCGTGAGCGGATGGAACGGGAGATCCGCGCCGAACTGGAGCGGGAGCGTGCCGAGGCCGCCAAGGCCAAGGCGGCGACCCAGACTGCACAGACCGCAGCCGCCGACGGCGGTCGCTACATGATGCAGTGTGCCGCCCTGCGCTCCCAGGATTCCGCAGAATCCCTCAAGGCGCGCATCGCCTTCACCGCCGGGCTCTCCTCCAGTCTACAGGTGGTGAACGGGGCCGGTGGCGCCGTCTACAAGGTGATGGTGGGCCCCTTCAACGGCAAGGCGGCGGCCGACGCGGCCAACCGCAAGCTGCAGGGCTCGGGCATCAGCGGCTGCATCCCCAAGAAGGGGTGATCGCCGCGTCCATGCACAGGGCCGGGTGGCGACACCCGGCCCTGTTTCTTTTGGCGCCATCCCGCGCCCACCCGATCCCTCCTCCGCGATCCGTGCTCGGCACAGGCTTGAAAAGCCGTTTTGCCATCCCCATCTTTTCCTCCATGCACAGTCAGGCCGTCATTCGGCTCAAGCGAGGTAAGTAAAGTGACTACCATAGTTTCAGTTCGCCGCAACGGTCAGGTCGTCATCGGTGGCGATGGCCAGGTTTCTCTTGGCAACACCGTCATGAAGGGCAACGCCCGCAAGGTTCATCGCCTCTACAACGGCAAGGTACTGGCTGGTTTCGCCGGCGGCACCGCCGACGCCTTCACCCTGCTCGAGCGCTTCGAAGCCAAACTGCAGGCCCATCAGGGCAACCTGGAGCGCGCCGCCGTGGCGCTGGCCAAGGACTGGCGCACCGATCGCGCCCTGCGCCGCCTCGAAGCCCTGCTGGCCGTCGCCGACGAGCACAAGTCCTTCATCATCACCGGCAACGGTGACGTGGTGCAGCCGGAGCACGATCTCATCGCCATCGGCAGCGGCGGCAACTTCGCCCAGTCCGCCGCCATCGCCCTGCTGGAGAACACCGAGCTGGATGCCAGGACCATCGTCGAGAAGTCCCTCAAGATTGCGGGCGACATCTGTGTGTTCACCAACGGCAACCACACCATCGAAGTGCTGGATTATTCAGCTAAATAAGTCGGCGAAATAGGGCCGCCAAATAAGGCCGCCTTGCCAGACACCCCATTTTCCAAGGGGTGGGTCCTGCCCGCCCCGGATACAGGAACGCCACCATGTCCGAGATGACCCCGAGAGAAATCGTCCACGAGCTGGACAGACACATCATTGGTCAGGCCGACGCCAAGCGCGCGGTCGCCGTCGCCCTGCGCAACCGCTGGCGCCGGATGCAGCTCTCCGAGGAGATGCGCCACGAGGTGACCCCGAAGAACATCCTGATGATCGGCCCGACCGGCGTCGGCAAGACCGAGATCGCCCGTCGCCTGGCCAAGCTGGCCAACGCCCCCTTCATCAAGGTGGAAGCGACCAAGTTCACCGAAGTGGGCTATGTGGGCAAGGAAGTGGACAGCATCATCCGCGATCTGACCGATGTCGCCATCAAGCTGGTGCGCGAGACCGAGATGGAGAAGATGAAATACCGCGCCGAGGAAGCCGCCGAAGAGCGCATCCTCGACGCCCTGCTGCCCAACCCGCGCAACAGCTGGGGTGAGGAAGAGAAAGCCGACAACTCCAACACCCGCCAGATCTTCCGCAAAAAACTGCGGGAAGGTCAGCTGGATGACAAGGAGATCGAGCTGGATCTGGCCGCCTCCCCCATGGGCGTCGAGATCATGACCCCGCCGGGCATGGAAGAGATGGCCAACCAGCTGCAGGGGCTGTTCCAGAACCTGGGCCAGAACCAGAAGAAGAAGCGCAAGATCAAGGTCAAAGAGGCCATGAAGGCGCTGATCGAAGAGGAAGCGGCCCGCCTGGTCAACCCGGAAGAGCTGAAGCAGAAGGCCATCGCCTCCGTCGAGAACAACGGCATCGTCTTCCTCGACGAGATCGACAAGATCTGCAAGCGCGGCGAGAGCTCGGGCCCGGACGTCTCCCGTGAAGGGGTTCAGCGCGACCTGCTGCCGCTGGTCGAGGGCTGCACCGTCAACACCAAGCACGGCATGGTCAAGACCGATCACATCCTGTTTGTCGCCTCCGGTGCCTTCCAGATCGCCAAGCCGTCCGACCTCATCCCCGAGCTGCAGGGCCGCCTGCCGATCCGGGTCGAGCTGACCGCCCTGACCACCGAAGACTTCGAGCGCATCCTGACCGAGCCGAACGCCTCCCTGACCGATCAGTACAAGGCGCTGATGGCCACCGAAGGGGTCAACATCGAGTTCACCCAGGATGGTATCCGCCGTCTGGCCGAAGCGGCCTGGCAGGTCAACGAGCGCACCGAGAACATCGGCGCCCGTCGTCTGCACACCGTGATGGAGCGGCTGATGGAAGACATCTCCTATGACGCCTCCGAGAAGTCAGGCGAGACCTTCGTCATCAACACCGACTACGTCAACGCCCACCTCGGCAAGCTGATTGAAGACGAGGATCTGAGCCGCTTCATTCTGTAACAGGTTGATCGATAACGAGGAGCTGAGCGGTTTACTATCCTGCTCAACCCCATAGCAAGACGCCTCCCCTGTGGAGGCGTCTTCGTTTTCAGCGTTCTCCCGACTCGCAGCCGTCCCGGGCCACATCACCCTGCACGGCACGCTCCCCCCTTCCCGCCAGCCAGAGCGCGCTCATCAGCAGCAAGGCCGTCAGGGCGAAGGTGACCCGGGTGGCAAACGCCAGCTCGTCCGCCGTCGCGAGGGCGAGATCGGGCCGCCCCGCCAGGGCGGCGAACAGGCCCCCCAGCCCCGCCGCCCCCGTCAGCTGGCCCAGGTTGCGCGACAGGGTCAGCAGCCCGGCCACGGCGCCCCGGCTCGCCCCCTCCGTCTCCCCCACCACGGCGCTGTTGTTGGCGGTCTGGAACAGGGCATAACCGGCGGTGAGCAGCAGGATGGGCAGCAGGTAGCCGAGGGGCCCGAGCGCCCTGTCCAGCAGGGCCAGCAAGACGGCGGCCACCACCATGAGTCCCAGGCCGAGGCGCACCACAGGGGTCGCCCCCACCCTGTCAACCAGCCAGCCAGCGGGCATGCCGGACAGCGCCGCCAGCAGCGGGCCCATGGAGATCATCAGCCCCACCGTCCCCATGTCGAGGGCAAAGGCGCCGTGCAGGTAGAAAGGACCGATCAGCAGCGTCGCCACCATGACGCTGGCCACCAGCGCACTGGCGATGATCCCGCCTCTTCGCCTAGGCGCCCCCAGCAACACCAGGGGCAGCAGGGGGCGACGGGCGCCCGAGTCGGCACGCACGAAGAGCGCCATGGCGACGAGCGCCCCTATCCCCGGCCAGGCCCCGAGCGGGCTGCCCCGGGTCAGTGCCAGCCCGTAGCAGAGCAGCGCCGTCACCAGCAGCAACAGACTGGTGAGCGGGAGACCTCCCTCGGCAGAGCCCGCCTCATCCCGGGGCAGATCGCGCCAGGCACGCCCCAGCGCCAGCAACGTCAGGGGGAGCAGCAGCAGGAAGGGTGCCTGCCAGCCAAATCCGCCGATCAACAGGCCGCCGAAGGAGGGGCCGAGCGCCGTGCCGCAGGCCGACAGGGTGCCGAGCAATCCCATGCTCCAGCCCCGTCGGGCTGGCGGCACCAGCTCTCCTGCCATGGCCAGCGAGAGCACCAGCATGCAGGCCGCACCCGCCCCTTGCAGGGTGCGAGCGGCAATGAGCCAGCCGATGGAAGGGGCCAGGGCGCACAGCAGGGAAGCCAGCGCAAAGACCCCGGTCCCCCAGAGCAGCAGGCGACGCCGCCCCAGACGATCCCCGAGCCGACCCGCCACCACCGTCAGACTGGTGATCCCAAGCAGGTAGGCCACCAGCACCCATTGCAGGCTGGCGAAGGGCACGCCGAAGTCCTGCCCCAGGGCAGGCAGCACCAGGTTGGCCATGCTGCCCGCCAGCATGGGCAGCAGGGTGGCGAGCCCGAGCCCCGCGAGACCAAGACGGCGCGTCACGGGAGGGGAAACAAGAAGTGGTGTGGACATGGCAGTCTCTCCGGCAAGTGATGATGCACCCAGGCTAGCGGGGGTAGTGACAAGGCGGAAGACGCACGATTTGCAGCTTATAGTTGCACCAGACGCCATATGAAGAGATGGCAACTCGCGTATCATGAAGGGGTCGGCCCGTCAGGCGCCGCCTGCGAGGAGACGACCATGACCCCGGATTTCAACCTGCTGATCACCCTGGATGCCCTGCTGGAAGAGGGCAGTGTGGCGGGCGCCGCCAGACGGCTAGGCCTGAGTGCTTCCGCCATGAGCCGGGCCCTGGCAAGGCTGCGGGAGACCACGGGGGATCCGCTGCTCGTGCGGGCGGGACGCGGCCTGATCCCCACCCCCCGGGCGCAGATCCTGCGGGATGAGGTCGCCCGCCTGGTTCAGGAGACCCGGGCCGTGCTGCGCCCCCATCAGGAAGTAGACCCGGCGAGCCTGGAGCGCACCTTCCGCCTGCGATCCAGCGACGGCTTCGTGGAGGCGGTAGGCCCCGCCCTGCTGGCGCGCCTCGCCGTCGAGGCCCCCGGGGTGCGGCTGCACTTTCTGGCCAAACCCGACAAGGAGAGCGGCCCCCTGCGCCGTGGCGAGCTGGACTTCGAGACCGGGGTCATCGGCGCCACCACGGCCCCCGAGCTGCGCACCCAGGCCCTGTTCCAGGACCACTTCGTCGCCGTGGTGCACCCGGACCACCCCCTCTGCGACGGCACCCTGACCGTGGCGCGCTATGCCGCCGCCCGCCACGTGCTGGTCTCCCGCCGGGGCCAGCCTCACAGCCCCATCGACGAGATCCTCGCAGGCCAGGGGAGGCGGCGCACCATCACTACCCTGGTACCCGGGTTTGCGACGGCGCTGGCCCTGGTCAGGGAGAGCAATCTGGTGGCGACGGTGCCGCACCTGCACTGCGCCAGCCTGCTCGGCGATCTGGTCACCCTGCCCCTGCCCTTCGCTCTGCCAGGGATCCGGGTCGCCCTGCTCTGGCACCCCAGTCAGGATGCCGATCCGGGCCACCGCTGGCTGCGCGCCCTGATACGGGACACCTGCGCCCGGCCCCCCTATCACACCGGGGCCACCGACACCCCCTGATCCGGGTCAGGCAGCGCCCGGCTCCATCACAGGCCCCTTGTGGCCCGGGCGCCCGCACCCGGGACCAGAAGCGCCTGTCACCACCCCGTCACACCGACATGCCTGTGGCTTGGGCACAAGTGGTGGATCCTTCCCCCTGCCGGACGGGGATCACGGCCCCTCAGAGCGGGGCGGATCACATTGCGGGCAAAAAGATCCTGCTGCCCGCTTCCGCATTTTTTATACGGTCGTATAATTGCGTACAAAATGCATACACCAGGAGCGCCAGCCAGATGCACCCCACCCGTCAGAAACTGCTCGATACCGGCCTCGCCATCGCCACCGAGAAAGGGCTGCGCGGCCTGACGGTGCGCGAGCTGGCGGCGGCGGCCGAGGTGAACCTCGGCTCCTTCGTCTACCACTTCGGCAACCGCGACGCCTTTATCGACGAGTTGGTGGAGCTCTGGTACGCCCCCCTCTATGACGAGCTCAAGGCGGTGGCAGCCAAAGGCTCCTACTCCTCTGCCATCGCCATGTTCGAGGCGACCATGGAGGCGCTGATCGGGCTGGTGGCGCGCCAGCGCGGCTTTATCAACCACCTGTTTGGCGATGCGCTGGCAGGTGAAGGGGCGGCCCAGCGCTTTCTGCTCAGCCTGCCGCGCCGTCATCCCCTGCTGCTGATCGAGCAGGTACGGATGGCACAGGCGGAAGGGTCGCTGGTCGCGGGTCACCCGCTCCAGCTGATGATCTTCATCATGGGGTCGGTCGGCCTGCCGCTGGTGATCGCCGGCAGCGGTCGCCAGCTTGGCTGGCTGCCCGAACAGGCCGCCCCCTTTCTCAGCCAGATAGACAACCCCGAGGCCGCCAGGCAGCGACTGGTATGGGCCCTGCGCGGCCTGCGCCCCACCGGCATCAAGGAAGGAGAAACGGCATGAAACAACCCATCGCGATGCTAGCTCTGCTGCTGGCCGTTTTCGGTGGTGACCTCTGGTGGCAGAGCCATCCTCAAGGAGAAGCAGCATGAAACAACGCATTGCAATCGTAGCCCTGCTGCTGACCGTTATCGGTGGCTACCTCTGGTGGCAGGGGCGCCCCGCCGACGGCTCCATCCTCTACGGCAACGTCGACATTCGCGACGTCAATCTGGCCTTTCGGGTCGGCGGCCGCGTCGATCAGGTACTGGTCGATGAGGGGGATAGGGTAAAAGCCGGTCAACTGCTGGCCCGCCTCGATCCGGCTCCCCTCACCCACAGCCGCGACAGCGCCCGCGCCAATCTGGCGGCGCTCACTGCCGCCAACGCCTTGATCCACAAAGGCTATCGCAGCGAAGAGACCGACCGCGCCCGGGCCGCACTGGCCGCCGCCGAAGCCGCTGCGCTGGAGGCAGACCAGCAGTGGCGCCGCCAGAGCGCATTGGCGGCCACCGGCGCCATCTCCCGCGGTCAGCTCGATACTGCCCGCTCCCAGCGGGATCAGACCCAGGCGCAGGTACGCTCGGCACGCGAACAGCTCGCCCAGCTCGAAACCGGCTACCGCCCGGAGGAAATCGCCCAGTCCGATGCCCAGCTGGAAGGGGCCAAAGCGGCGCTCGCCAGTGCCGAACTGGCGCTGGCGGATGCCAACCTGACCGCCCCCAGCGATGGCATCATCATCAGTCGCGCCATCGAGAACGGCAGCATGGTGCAGAGCGGAGCGACCGCCTTCAACCTCTCCCTGACCGCGCCGGTCTGGGTGCGCGCCTATGTGGAGGAGCCCTGGCTCGGCCACTTCCCGAGCGGCGCCAAAGTGACCCTCACCACCGACTCGCGGCCTGATCAGCCCTATCACGGGGTGGTGGGCTTTGTCTCGCCGACCGCCGAGTTCACCCCGAAATCGGTGGAGACGCCGGACCTGCGCACCCACCTCGTCTACCGGCTGCGCATCGTGGTGCAGGATCCCGACCCGGCCCTGCGCCAGGGGATGCCGGTCACCGTCAGGCTGGCCCCATGAGCTGCGCCATCTCCCTTGAGGGGCTCACCAAACGCTTTGGCGAGCGGGTCGCCCTCAACGCCATCTCCGCCACCATTCCGGCTGGCGGCATCACCGGGCTGGTCGGCCCCGACGGCGCGGGCAAGAGCACTTTGCTGCGCCTGCTGGCCGGTCTGCTGATCCCCGAAGCGGGCACCATCCGGATGCTGGGGCTGGATCCAGTGAGCGAGGGGGATCTGCTGCGCCAGCGCCTCGGCTACATGCCCCAGCAGTTCGGCCTCTACGAGGATCTCAGCGTGCTGGAGAACCTCACCCTCTACGCTGACTTGCGCGGCGTACTGGAGCCCGAACGCACGCCCACCTTCGCGCGGCTGCTCGCCTTCACCGATCTCGCCCGCTTCATCGCACGACCGGCAGGCAAGCTCTCTGGCGGGATGAAGCAGAAACTCGGGCTGGCCTGCGCCCTGCTCGGCACCCCGGATGTGCTGCTGCTCGACGAACCGGGGGTCGGGGTCGATCCCATCTCTCGCCGCGCCCTCTGGCAGATGGTGCGGGAGCTGGCCAAGGGGGGGATGACGGTGCTCTGGAGCACCGCCTATCTCGATGAGGCGGAGCTGTGCGACCACGTGCTGCTGATGGCAGATGGCGAAGTGCGCACCAGCGGCACGCCGGCCGATCTGATGGGGGCCATGGCCAGCCGCTGCTGGCTGCTGGAGGCGGGGCAACTGGATGGCCGCGAGCGGCGCGCCCTGCTGCGCCGGGCACTGGCTCACCCGGCGGTGATGGATGGCGCGGTGGCGGGGGAGCGAGTTCGCCTGCTGCTGCACCCGGGCATGACGCCCCCACCGCTGGCGGAGCTGCATCTCGCCAACGGCGCCTTTCATCCGGCCCAGCCCCGGCTGGAGGATGCCTTTATCGACCTGCTCGGCGGCGGCCCCGGCGGGGAGTCGAGTCTGGCGGCGGGGATGCGGGAAGCGGAACTGCCGCAGGGGCTCTCCCCCGAGGCAGTGATCGAGGCGCGCCACCTCACCAAGCGCTTCGGCGATTTTGCCGCCACCGATGATGTCAGCTTTGCGGTGCGCCGCGGCGAGATCTTCGGCCTGCTCGGCCCCAACGGGGCGGGCAAGTCCACCACCTTCAAGATGGAGTGCGGCCTGCTGCGCCCGAGCGAGGGGCAGGCGTTGGTGACCGGCATCGATCTGGCTCACAGCCCCTCGGCAGCGCGCCAGCGTCTCGGCTACATGGCGCAGAAGTTCTCCCTCTACAAGCAGCTCACCGTGGCGCAGAACCTCTCCTTCTTCGCCGGTATCTACGGCCTGTTCGGCCGCCACCAGCAGACGCGGATCGATGCCATGGTGACTGCCTTTGCCCTCGCCCCCTGGCTCAATCAGAAGGCGGAATCCCTGCCGCTCGGCCTGCGCCAGCGCTTGTCGCTCGCCTGCGCCCTGCTGCACGAGCCGCCGCTGCTGTTTCTCGACGAGCCCACCTCCGGGGTCGATCCGGTAACCCGGCGCGAGTTCTGGTCGCACATCAACGCGCTGGCCGACCACGGCGTCACCGTGCTGGTCACCACCCACTTTATGGATGAGGCGGAGTATTGCGACCGCATCGCCCTCATCTATCGCGGCAAGCTGCTGGCCCTCGGCACCCCGGACGATCTCAAGGGGCTGGCCACCAAAGAGGCGGCGACTTCTCTGCCAACCGGTTCCTTGCCGACCTGTTCTTTGCCAACAATGGAAGAGGCCTTTATCACCCTGGTCGAGCGGGCCAGCGAGGAGGACGCATGAGCATCAACCGTCGGCGACTGATGGCCCTCTGCCGCAAGGAGACGCTGCAAATCGTCCGTGACCCGAGCAGCATCCTCATCGCCTTCATCATGCCGGTGGTGCTGCTGGTGGTGATGGGTTACGCCATCAATCTGGATGTGGACCATCTGCGCCTCGGCATCTGGCGTACCGACAGCGGCACCCCGGCGGTGCGGCTGGAGCAGGCCCTGCGCGGCTCTACCGCGCTGGAGATCCACAGCGGGCCGAGCAAGGAGTCCCTGCTCGCCAGTCTGGCCCGCGGCGAGATCCGCGGCCTGCTGGTGATCGACGACGGTTTCTCCCGCGCGCTGGCCGGTCAGGGCAATGGCACGCCGCAGGCGCTGCTGCTGACCGATGGCTCCGAGCCCAACACCGCCAACTTCGTCACCAACTATGTGCAGGGGATCTGGCAGGGGTGGCTCGCGGGCGAAGGGGTTGCCATGCCGGTGTCGATAGAGAGCCGCGCCTGGTTCAACCCGGCGCTGGTGAGCCGCAACTTTCTGGTGCCGGGCTCCATTGCGGTGGTGATGACCATCATCGGGGCCCTGCTCACCTCGCTGGTGGTGGCGCGGGAGTGGGAGCGCGGCACCATGGAGGCGCTGCTCGCCACCCCGGTCACCAAGGGGGAGCTGCTGCTCTCCAAACTGCTGCCCTACTATGGCCTTGGCATCATTGCCATGCTGCTCTGCCTGCTCTTCTCGGTGGCGGTGATGGGCGTGCCATGGCGCGGCTCCCTGCTGCTGCTCTTTCTGGTCACCAGCGTCTTTCTCGGCAGCGCCCTCGGGCTCGGGCTGTTCCTCTCCACCGTGATGCGCAGCCAGTTCAACGCCGCACAGGCAGCGCTGATCGCAGCCTTTCTGCCCGCCGTGATGCTGTCGGGCTTCGTGTTCGAGATCGCCAGCATGCCGCCTTGGCTTCGGGCCATCACCCACCTCATTCCGGCCCGCTACTTCGCGAGCTCCTTGCAGACCCTCTATCAGGCGGGCAGCGTCTTCTCGATCCTGCTGGTCAATGGTTTCTGTCTGCTGCTGCTGGCGGGTTTCTGGCTAGCCCTGACCGCCCGCAAGACGCGGCGCACTCTGGAGTAACCCATGCTGATCCGACTCTGGTGGCTGATCCGAAAAGAGCTGCAGGCCCTGATGGGCAATACTCAGGGGCGCTTTCTGCTCATCATGCCGGTGCTGCTGCAAACCGCCCTCTTCCCGTTCGCCGCCACTCTGGAGGTGACCGGCAACACGCTGGCCATCTACAACCAGGATGGCGGTGCCCAGAGCCGCGAGCTGCTGGAGCGCCTCACCCATATGCCCGCCTTTACCACCATCATCCCGGTGCAAGGTGAGGCAGGCATGACCGAGGCCATCACCGGGCAACAGGCGCTGCTCGGGCTGATTATTCCGGGGGATTTTTCGCGCCGGCTGGCGCGGGGCGAACCGGCCAGGGTGCAGCTGATCATCGACGGACGCCGCTCCAATGGCGGTCAGGTGGCGGCGGGCTACATCAGTCAGGTGATCGCCCGCTGGCAAGGTGAGGGCAAGGGGCAACCCGAGCTGGCGGTACGCAACCTCTACAATCCCAACGTCGAGTTCCACTGGCATATCCTGCCGGCACTGGTGGCCATCATCACCACCACCGGCTGTCTGATCGTCACCGCCCTCTCGGTGGCGCGGGAGCGGGAGGAGGGCACCTTCGATCAGCTGCTGGTCTCGCCCCTCACCGCAGGCTGGATCATGGCGGGCAAGGCGGTGCCCGGCATCATGGTGGCGGTGGGACAAGGGTGCATAGTCGCGCTGGCCGCCCGTTTTGTCTTCAACCTCCCCTTTGCCGGCAGCCTCAGCCTGCTGATGGCGGGCATGGTCTGCTACGGGCTGGCACTGGCCGGGATCGGGCTCTTCATCTCGTCGTTCTGCTCGACCCAGCAGCAGGCCTTTCTCGGGGTCTTCTCCTTCACCGTCCCGGCGGTGATCCTCTCGGGCTACATCTCGCCGGTGGAGAACATGCCCCAGGTGTTCCAGTGGCTGGCGGCCATCGACCCCCTCACCCACTTCATCGTGCTGCTCAAGGGGGTCTTCCTCAAGGGGTTCGACTGGTCGGCCGCCTGGCCCCTGCTCTGGCCGCTGCTCGCCATCGCCGGCGTCACCCTGTCGCTGGCGCTCGCCATGTTCCGCCGCCATATCGCCTGACGCGCCACCTTGTTCAGCTGATGCCGGTCTCGCCCAGTGCGAGACCGGCCTTTTTCCGACATAAGTTTTCACTCCCCGGCAGTTGGTAAACCGAGCTTTCCCTCCACCATCCCTCACCCCGAGCCAGCCCAGAAATCATTAACTGGTATACCTATTTTTGTATGGTGTTGAATTTTCTCGAATTACCCCTGAGGAGATATATAAATAGACACTTGATTTGCATCAATCGCCCACCCCTGCCGACTGGGTAGCCTAGCCCCAGAATGATGTTTTATTACTCCAAACTTGAGGCAACTATGAGCAAAGTCAGACTGGTCGTTGTGGGCAACGGCATGGTGGGGCACCGCTTCATTGAAGAGCTGATCGAGCGGGCCGATCCGGGCCGCTACGAGATCACCGTCTTCGGTGCAGAACCCCGTCCCGCCTACGATCGCGTCCATCTCTCCTCCTATTTCTCCCATCACACCAGCGAAGATCTCTCCCTCGTCAAACCCGGCTTCTACGACAAGCACGGCATCCGCCTGCTGCTCGGCGAAGCGGTGAAAAAAATCGACAGGGCCAACCGCGAAGTGCACTCCAACAAGGGCACTGTGGTCGGGTACGACAAGCTGGTGCTGGCCACCGGCTCCTACCCCTGGGTGCCGCCCATCCAGGGCAGCCAGCACCACGAGTGCTTCGTCTATCGCACCATCGAGGATCTGAAAGCCATCCGCAGCGCCGCCAAGAGCGGCAAGAGCGGGGTGGTGATCGGGGGCGGTCTGCTTGGCCTCGAAGCCGCCGGTGCCCTCAAGGCGCTGGGTCTCGAGACCCACGTGGTGGAGTTTGCTCCTGTGCTGATGGCCGAGCAGCTCGACGGTCAGGGCGGCCAGCTGCTGCGCCGCAAGATTGAATCCATGGGCGTGCAGGTACACACCAGCAAGAGCACCAGCGAGATCCTGATGCATGGCGGTGAGCAGGCGAAACACCGCCTCGCCTTTGCCGATGGCAGCCAGCTGGAAGTGGACGTGGTGGTCTTCTCCACCGGCATTCGCCCGCAAGATACCCTCGGCCGTTACGGTGATCTCGCCATCGCCGAGCGCGGCGGCATCGTCATCGACGATCACTGCCTCACCTCAGACCCCGACATCTATGCCATCGGCGAGTGCGCCGCCTGGCAGGGCCGCTTCTTCGGGCTGGTGGCACCGGGCTACAAGATGGCCCAGATCACCGTCGACCACCTGCTCGGCGGCGACAGCCGTTTTGAGGGGGCAGACATGAGCGCCAAGCTCAAGCTGCTCGGCGTCTCCGTCGGCTCCATCGGCGATGCTCACGGCCGCACCCCGGGCAGCCACAGCTATGTGTTCCAGGACGATCAGGCCGGCGTCTACAAGAAGATCGTGGTGAGCGAGGACAACAGCCGATTGCTCGGCGCCGTGCTGGTGGGTGACGTGGAAGATTACGGCAACCTGCTGCAGATGATGCTCAATGCCCTGCCGCTGCCGAGCCACCCGGACACCCTGATCCTGCCTGCCTACGCAGGTGCCAAGCCGACGCTGGGGGTGGATGCCCTGCCGGAGAGCGCCCAGATCTGCTCCTGCTTCGACGTCTCCAAGGGCGACATCGCCAAGGCGGTGGCCGAAGGTCACACCACGCTGGCCGCCATCAAGCAGCACACCAAGGCCGGTACCGGCTGCGGCGGCTGCGTGCCGCTCATCAGTCAGGTGCTCAACGCCGAACTGGTGAAGCAGGGCATCGAGGTCAACAACCACCTCTGCGCCCACTTCCCCCACTCCCGTCAAGAGCTGTTCCATCTGGTCAAGGTGGAGGGGATCAAGAGCTTCGACGAGCTGCTGGCCAAGCACGGTCAGGGCTATGGCTGCGAGGTGTGCAAACCGACCGTCGGCTCCATCCTCGCCTCCTGCTGGAACGAGCATGTGCTGAGCCCGCGCAACATCCCGTTGCAGGACACCAACGACATCTTCCTCGGCAACATGCAAAAAGACGGCAGCTACTCCGTCATCCCGCGCATGGCCGGCGGCGAAGTGACCCCGGAAGGGCTGCTGGCGGTGGCCGAAGTGGCCCGCGACTACCAGCTCTACACCAAGATCACCGGCGCCCAGCGCATCGGTCTGTTCGGGGCCCAGAAGGATGATCTGCCCGCCATCTGGCGCAAGCTGCTGGCGGCCGGATTCGAGACCGGTCAGGCCTACGCCAAGGCACTGCGCATGGCCAAGACCTGCGTCGGCAGCACCTGGTGCCGCTTCGGCGTACAGGACAGCGTCGGCCTTGGGGTCTTCCTCGAGAACCGCTACAAGGGCATTCGCACCCCCCACAAGATGAAGTTCGGCGTCTCCGGCTGTACCCGCGAGTGTGCGGAAGCGCAGGGCAAGGATGTCGGCATCATCGCCACCGACGCGGGCTGGAACCTCTATGTGGGTGGCAACGGCGGCATGAAGCCGCGCCACGCCGACCTGCTGGCTTCTGACCTCGACCGCGAGACCCTCATCAAGCTGATCGACCGCTTTATGATGTTCTACGTCACCAGCGCCGACAAACTGCAGCGCACCTCGGTCTGGCTCGGCAATCTGGAAGGGGGCGTCGACTACCTGCGCGAGGTGATCGTCGACGACAAGCTGGGGCTGGCCGAGACGCTGGAGCGCGATATCCAGACCCTCATCGACAGCTACGAGTGCGAATGGTCGCGCACCCTCAACGAAGAGGAGGCACTCAAGCGATTCAGCCACTTCATCAACAGCGACAAGCGCGATCCGGACGTTCAGTTCGTCAGCGAACGCGACCAGCATCGACCGGCGACCCCGGCCGAGCGCATCCCCGTCTACCAGATCGAGGTGGAGACCAAATGATGAAACTTGCCTGCCAACTCAACGGCATCCTGATGGGCTGCATGGACGTTTGCGCCCTGCTCGATAGCCAGTCCATCCAACTCGAGGTGGAGATTAAGCGATGAAACTTGCCTGCCAACTCAACGACATCCTGCCGGGAACCGGTGTCTGCGCACTCATTGAAGGTCGCCAGATCGCCCTGTTCCGCCCGAGCGAGGCCGCCGAGGTGTTCGCCATCGACAACCGGGATCCCTTCTTCGCCGCCAATGTGCTGTCGCGGGGCCTGATCTGCGAGCACGACGGCGAGCTCTGGGTCGCCAGCCCGCTCAAGAAGCAGCGCTTTCGCCTGAGCGACGGCCACTGTTTCGACAACCCTGAGATGTCGGTGCAGAGCTACCCCGTTGAAGTGCGCGACCAGCAGGTCTGGGTCGCCGTCTAACACCAGACCCCACCCCGGCCCTCCCCTTCACAGGGGAGGGAGCAAAAAGCCCCTCCCCCTTGACAAGGGGGAGGCAGGGAGGGGGTTAAAAAACAGTCAGGGCTGCCCGCGGGCGGCCCTCTTGAAGGAAACAAAGATGTATACCGAAACCATCAACAAGTGCGCCGCCAACGCGGCCCGCATCAATCGCTTCGAGCGCAGCGACAAGCTCGGCTTCTGGCTCAGCTCGGCCATGGCGGGGGCCTATGTGGGCCTCGGCATCATCCTCATCTTCACCCTCGGCAATCTGGTGGATCCCGCCATCCGGCCGCTGGTGATGGGGGCCACCTTCGGCATCGCCCTGACCCTGGTGATCATCGCCGGCTCCGAGCTGTTCACCGGCCACACCATGTTCCTCACCTTCGGGGTGAAGGCGGGCAAGATCACCATGGCCGACCTGCTGCGCATCCTGCCGCAGACCTGGGCCGGCAACCTGATTGGCTCCGTCGTGGTGGCGCTGATCTATTCCTACGGCGGCAGCCTGCTGCCGGATGCGGGCAGTCTGGCCCACAAGGTGGCGCTGGCCAAGACCCAGGCTCCGGCCCTGACCCTGTTTATGAAAGGAATCCTCTGCAACTGGCTGGTCTGCCTCGCCATCTGGATGGCGCTGCGCACCGAAGGGGCGGCCCGCTTCATCGCCATCTGGTGGTGCCTGCTCGCCTTTATCGCTTCCGGCTACGAGCACTCCATCGCCAACATGACCCTGTTCGCCCTCTCCTGGTTTGGCGCCCACTCCGAGACCTACACCCTGAGCGGCATCGGCCACAACCTGCTGTGGGTGACCCTGGGCAACACCGTCTCCGGCGCCCTCTTTATGGGCCTCGGCTACTGGTATGCCACCCCCAAGGCTGAGCGCCCGGTCGCGGTGAGCGAAACCACCAGCACCGCCAACCAGACCCGAACCGCCTGATCAGGAGGCCCCATGGACTACTTGCCCATCTTTTGCCGACTCGACAACAAACCCGTGCTGCTGGTCGGCGGCGGCGAGGTGGCGGAGCGCAAGGCGCGCCTGCTGCTGGATGCCGGTGCCCAGCTCACCGTGGTCGCGCCCGAGCTCGACCCCGAGCTGGCGGAGCTGGTTGCCAACGGGAATATCGAGTGGCTCGCCGGTGAATTTGCGCCACAGCAACTGGCAGGCAAGTGGCTGGTGGTGGCCGCCACCGATCGGCGCGAGGTGAATGCCCTGGTCTACCAGAGCGCCAATCAGGCGCGGATCTTTGCCAACTTGGTGGATGACCCGAAACGCTCCAGCTTCATCATGCCGTCGATCATCGACCGCTCGCCCCTGATGGTGGCCATCTCCTCCGGTGGCAAGGCGCCGGTGCTGGCCCGCTTGCTGCGGGAAAAACTGGAAGCCCTGCTGCCGCAACATCTGGGCGCCGTGGCGGCCTTCGCCGGCAGCCTGCGGGAGCGGGTCAAGGCGCGCTTCGCCAGCATGGGAGAACGGCGCCGCTTCTGGGAACGGTTGCTCGGGGCGGATCGGCTCGGGCAGGCACTGGCACGGGGCGATAGCGCCTCTGCCAATCAGCTGGCCGACAGCCTGTTTGCCGACGAAAGCCAGACCGGTGGCGAGGTGGTGCTGGTCGGTGCCGGCCCCGGCGATCCGGGTCTGCTCACCCTGCACGCCCTGCGCCAGATGCAGCAGGCCGACGTGGTGGTCTATGACCGACTGGTCTCGGACGAGGTGATGGCGCTGGTGCGCCGCGACGCCAAGCGCATCTTCGTCGGCAAGCAGGCGGGCAACCACTGCGTGCCGCAGGAGGGGATCAACCAGCTCTTGCTGGAAGAGGCCAAGAAGGGGCAGCGGGTCGTGCGGCTGAAGGGGGGCGACCCCTTTATCTTCGGCCGTGGCGGCGAGGAGCTGGAGACACTGGTCGGCACAGGCATCGGCTTTCAGGTGGTGCCGGGGATCACCGCGGCCAGCGGCTGCGCCGCCTACGCCGGTATTCCACTGACCCACCGCGACCACGCCCAGAGCGTTCGCTTCGTTACCGCGCACGGCAAGGGGGGCGCCCGGGATCTCGACTGGCCGCTGCTGGCCAAAGATCGGCAAACGCTGGTCTTCTACATGGGGCTCTCCTCCTGCGCCACCATCCGCGAGCTGCTGCTGGCCCACGGCAAGGCGGGCGACACTCCGGTGGCGCTGATCGAGCGCGGCACCCAGCCCTGCCAGCGGGTCATTAGCGGCACCCTCGATGAGCTGCCCGCGCTGGCGGTGGGGGTCGAGAGTCCGGCCCTCATCATGGTGGGTTCGGTGGTGACCCTGGCGGACCAGCTTGCCTGGTTCGGGCAAGGAGGCGCCGCAGACGCGGCCCTGGCCTCGGCCTGATCGCTGCATCCATTCCAACGCCACCCTCGGGTGGCGTTTCTTTTTCTGCATTTACTGTCATAACCTGTTGTTTTAAGTCTGGTATCCTATGGGGACTGTCCGCCGGATCACCGAATTCAGGAATTCTGCTTCATGTCCCTCCCCCCCAAGAACAGCGCCAAACAGCGTGAACACGACAGAGCCCGCATCCTCACGCTGCTGCTGGCCGATGACGCCCTCACCGAGAGCCTGCTCGACCCGCAAGGGGAGCAGGACGCAGAGCTTCGGGACCAGACCAGCGAGCTGACCCGGCTGGTCAACAGCCTGCCCGCCGCCGATATCGCCGATGCGCTGGAGTCCCTGCCGCCGGACGAGCGCCACGTGCTGTGGCAGCAGGTGGATGCAGACAAGCACGGCCAGATCCTGGTGGAAGCGTCGGAGACGGTGTGGGACAGCCTCATCAGCGGCATGAGCGACAAGGAGCTGCTGCACGCCCTGAGCACCCTCGACATCGACGACCAGATTTACCTGGGCCAGCACCTGCCCCGCAACCTGATGGGGCGGCTGCTCACCTCCATGGCGCCGGTGGACAGGGACAAGGTGCGGGAGGTGATCCGCTACGGCAAGCACACGGTCGGCGCCATGATGGACTTCGAGCTCATCACGGTGCGGCCCGACGTGACCCTGGCCACCGTCCAGCGCTATCTGCGCCTGCGCGGCCAGATCCCCGAGAACACCGACAAGCTGTTCGTCACCGATCGGCGCAACCGGCTGCAGGGGGAGCTGCCCCTCACCGCCGTGCTGCTGCACAAGCCCGAAACCCTGGTGAGCGACGCGATGGAGAAGGATCCGGTCACCTTCGATCCGGAAGACAACGACGAGGCCGCCGCCCGCACCTTCGAGCGGGACGACCTGGTCTCCGCCGCCGTGGTGGATGCCAGGGGCAAGCTGATGGGACGGCTCACCGTCGCCGAGGTGGTGGACCTGGTCTATGAGGAGAGCGACACCGACCTGCGCCGCATGGGGGGGATCAGCGAGGAAGAAGACGTGTTCGCCCCCGTCTCCAAGGCGGTCAAGACCCGCTGGGCCTGGCTCGCCATCAACCTCTGCACCGCCTTCGTGGCGTCGCGGGTAATCGGCCTGTTCGAGCACACAATCTCCCAGCTGGTGGCGCTGGCAGCCCTGATGCCCATCGTCGCGGGGATCGGCGGCAACACCGGCAACCAGACGATCACCATGATAGTGCGGGCGTTGGCGCTGCAGCATATCCAGACCGGCAACGTCTCCTTCCTGCTGTGGCGCGAGCTGGGGGTGGCCCTGATCAACGGCCTAGTGTGGGGCGGCATCATGGGCATCGCCACCTTCCTGCTCTATCAGGATGCGGCGCTGGGCGCGGTGATGACGCTCGCCATGATCCTCAACCTGCTGGTGGCGGCCCTGATGGGTGTCATCATCCCCATGACCATGAGCCGGCTGGGGCGCGACCCGGCGGTGGGGGCCAGCGTGATGATCACCGCCATCACCGACACCGGCGGCTTCTTCATCTTCCTGGGGCTGGCGACCCTGTTCTTGCTCTAGGGCCCGAGGCTGACCGTCTGCGGCGCCTGCCATGACGCGGGGCCGCTTTCACGCAAAAACGGCATTTCCCGCCACTGGGCAAGGAATAGTCGTTGAAATGCCAACCCCACTCCTTATACTGGATCCACCTGTTTCCAGCGGTGGATCTGACACAATGGAATACAACACTTCAGAACTGTGCGACATCTATCAGGACATGGTGGATGTACTCGAACCCATGCTCTGCTCCTTCGGCGGCCGCGCCTCTTTCGGCGGCGTCATCACCACGGTCAAATGCTTCGAATCGAACGGTCTTATCCGTGAACTGGTCAAGGAGAACGGCGTTGGTCGCGTGCTGTTGATCGACGGTGGCGGCTCCATGCGTCGTGCCCTGATCGACAGCGAGATCGCCACCACGGCGGCGGAAAATGAGTGGGAAGGGATCGTCTGCTACGGTTGCGTCCGTGAGGTCGATATCCTGGAAGATCTCGACATCGGCATTCAGGCCCTGGCGGCCATTCCGGTGGGCGCCGACAGCAAGGATATCGGGGAAACCGATCTGCCGGTCAACTTCGGCGGCGTCACTTTCCTGCCGGATGACCACCTCTATGCCGATACCACAGGGGTGATCCTCTCCCCCGATGCCCTCGACATCGAGTAAACAGCGCTGAGTGAAAATGGGAGCCCTGGCTCCCATTTTTTATGCCCGCTGATGGCGGAAAAGACGCAAAAAAAGAGGGCCAGTAAACTACTGGCCCCTTAACTGGAAGCAATGTGAGCAATGTCGTGCCTTCACAAGAAGTCCATCACGTTGGAACAAATGAAGTCTTTCCCGGAAAACAAGGTAACAATAATCATTCTCATTTAACTGTGCAAGCCTTATTTGCGAAGATCGCAAAAAAATTGACCACCCATAGGGGTGGTCAATCTCGTCAGGCTTGTCGCGTAGCAGCTTGCAGGCCAGCCAATCCGGCCTCCCCCACCAGCTTGCGGCTGAGATAGCGCAGTAGCACACCGTAAAGCGGCACAAACAACCCAAGACTTATCAGCAACTTGAATACGTAATCCACGGTCGCGATCTCGACCCAGTGCTCGGCCATGAAGGGATCCGTGCTGCGCCAGAAGGCGATGCTGAAGAAGGCGATGGTATCCACCAGATTGCCGAACAGGGTGGAGGCCGCCGGTGCCACCCACCAGGCTTTCAGCAGGCGCAGGCGGTTGAACACCACCACATCCATGAACTGGCCCACCAGATAGGCCATAAAGCTGGCTAACGCGATCCGGGCAACAAAGAGATTGAACTCTGCCAGATTGCCCACCCCCTGGAAGCTCCCTTCGAAGAAGAGCACCGAGAGCACGTAGGACACGGTCAATGCCGGCAGCATCACGGTCTGGATGATCTTGCGTGCCAGGCCGGCGCCGAAGATCCGCACCGTCAGATCGGTGGCCAGGAAAATGAACGGGAAGCTGAAGGCACCCCAGGTGGTGTGGAAGCCAAAGATGGTGATCGGCAGCTGCACCAGGTAGTTGCTGCTGGCAATGATCAGGATATGGAACAACGAGAGACGCATCAGTGCCGTCTGGTACTGAGCCGGAGTCAGGTTCATATTGTGACCTTTTTGGTTAATGGGGTTAGGGAACCCATATCGCCACCATGGCGATAATCAAGGGGCGAGATTATACGCCCCAAAATTGATAGTTCAATCTTTATGCGGTTATCTCAAGGGATTGACTCGCATCGCACGCAAAGCTCACTCCCGGGACTGCCGAGCCAGCCAGAGCAGCGCCTCCGCGTCGTCCGGCTGCACCGCCGCCAGCCAGCAGCCGCTGTAATGTTCGTACTCGAGCCGAAAGCGGCTGCCTTCAAACTCCAGCAGCCAGCTGTGGCGATCCGCCCCCCACTCCCGCTCGAGTGCCGCCAGCTCCCACTCCTGCAACAGGGCCTCTGCCAGAGTCGGGAAGCTGTCCCAGTCAAGGCCCGGGCAGGTCAGCATCACCACCCCGGCTTCCCTGTCTGTCTGCGTGATACGCCAGTTCATCTGCGGCTCCTCAACTGCTGCACGAGAGCTCGCCCCCGCAATACCAGCCCGGATGCGGGGTGGCGAGATCCTCGTATTCGGGTTGGTCATCATAGGGGTGCTGCAGGGCCGCAAACAGCCGCTCGAACAGCGCCATGTCGCCCCGCTCAGCCGCCTCTATCACCTGCTGGGCCAGGGCGTTGCGCAGCACATACTTGGGATTGACTGCATCCATCTGCCCCTTGCGCACACCATCCACGCTCCCTTCCCGGGCGAGGCGTGCCCGATAGGCCTCAAGCCACCCCTGCCAGACGGCAGGATCGGGCAACAGGGCCAGCAGGCTGGCGGGCCAGTCACCCTGAGCGGTCAATTCCCCCAGCCGTCGCAGGAAGAGGTGGTAATCCACCTTGTGCGCCGCCAGCAGCCGGAACAACTCGCGGAACAGCGCCGGATCCTCCTCTTCCCACACCGCCAGCCCCAGCTTGGCGCGCATCAGCTCGGAGTAGTGCAACATCAGCTGGTGCTCGTACTGGGCCAGGGCCGACGCGAGCGCGTCGCCATCCACATGGCCGGCCAGCGCCTGTGCCAGCTTCTGCAGGTTCCAGTATCCGACCGCAGGCTGCTGATCCAGCGCATAGCGACCATCCGGATCCGAGTGGTTGCAGACGAAGTCCGGCACATAAGCGTCGATAAAACCGTAGGGGCCGTAATCCAGGGTCAGCCCGAGCAGGGACATGTTGTCGGTGTTCATCACCCCGTGACAGAACCCCGCCGCCTGCCACTTGGCGATGAGCCGCGCGGTGCGGCGCACTACTTCGGCAAACAGCTCGGCGCCATCGGCCAGCTCGGGGAAGTGGTAACGCCGCGCATAGTCGATGAGGGCGGGGATCTTCTCCCCCTGCCCGCTCCAGGCGAAATACTCGAAATGACCGAAGCGCAGATGGCTCGGCGCGGTACGCAGCACGGTCGCCCCGCTCTCCACCTGCTCCCGGTAGACAGGTTCATCACTGCCCAGCAGCACCAGAGCCCGGGTGGTGGGAATGCCGAGGGCATGCAGCGCCTCGGAAGCCAGGTACTCGCGAATGCTGGATCGCAGCACGGCACGGCCGTCGCCGAAGCGGGAGAATGGCGTCTTGCCCGCCCCTTTGAGGTGCAGGTCCCAGCGGCTGGCATCAGGCGCCAGCTGCTCCCCCAGCAGCAGGGCGCGGCCATCCCCGAGGCGCGGGCTGTAACCACCGAACTGGTGGCCCGCATAGACCTGGGCCACCGGCTGCATGCCCGGCAGGGGCTGCCCCTGGCCGCAACAAGCGAGCCACTGCGCCTCGCTCACCTCCCCGAGCCCCAGCTCACCAAGCAGCGCACGGTTCAGATGCAGCAATCTGGGGCCATGCAGCGGCTGCGGGGCAACGGACTCGCAAGCCCAAGGGAGTTCGGTGGCAAAAGTGTTGATCAACTTCATGGTGATGGAGGTTGTCCCTGCGTATGCTCGTGTCACTCTTTATACCGCCGTCGGCTCGTCGAGGCTAACAGGCGATCACGATTATTCATTTCAAGGAGAAGACGATGCCAAAGTGGGTCTATACCCTGCCCCTGCTGGCGCTTGCCTGGGGCCATCAGGCCAAGGCGGCCGACATAGACGCAGGCAAGGCCAAATCCGTGGTCTGTGCCGCCTGTCATGGCGCGGATGGCAAGGCGAGCGTCCCGACCTACCCCCACCTCGCGGGCCAGAACCAGGCCTATTTGCTCAAGCAGATGAAAGCGTTCAAGGAGGGTTCCCGTACCGAGCCGCTGATGGTTCCCTTCATGGCGATGCTGACCGAGGCGGACATGGAGAATCTGGCAGCCTATTACGCCAGCCTGAAATAACGCATGGCGCCGACCAACGGGCGCCTTTTCACTGTTTGTTGTGCCAGCCTACCGGCCTGGGCCTGCAGCGGTCGATGACAAGGTCTACCTGGGCCGACCCTACCGGCGGCAGTAGTCGATGATCAGGTCCATAAAGGCCTCACCGAAGCGCTCCAGCTTGCGGTGACCGACACCGTTGACCGCCAGCATTTCCTCCTCGGTCATCGGCATGAGCTGTGCCATCTCAACCAGGGTGGCGTCGTTGAACACCACATAGGGCGGCACCTCTTCATCCTCGGCGATCTGCTTGCGCAGGGCGCGCAGCTCCTTGAACAGCCGCTTGTCATAGTTGGCGTTGTCGAGCAGGCCGTTGCGCTTCTCCTTGCGACTGGAGATGGGCTGCAGGCGGGGGACTGCCAGTTCAAGCTTCATCTCGCCACGCAGCACGGGTCGAGCCGCTTCGGTCAGCTGCAACACCAGATTGCGGGTGATGTTCTGGGTCAGCAACCCCTTGTGGATCAGCTGGCGGATGACGCTCATCCAGTATTCGTGGCTCTGATCCTTGCCGATGCCGTAGGTCGAGAGCTTGTCGTGACCGTGATCCTTGATGCGCTGGTTCAGCGATCCGCGCAGCACCTCCACCACATAACCCACCCCGAAATTCTGTCCCACCCGCCAGACGCAGGAGAGCGCCTTCTGGGCATCTTCGGTGCCGTCATAACTCTGGGGCGGATCGAGGCAGATGTCGCAGTTGCCGCACGGCTTGTCGTTGTACTCGCCGAAGTAGTTGAGCAGCACCTGACGGCGGCAAGTCTGCGCCTCGGCGAAGGCCGCCATCACGTTGAGCTTGTACTGCTCCACCTGCAACTGCTGGGGGTTTTCGATGTTGTCGAGCAGCCGGCGCACCCGACCGATGTCGGCAGGATCGTAGAGCAGCAGCGCCTCGGCCGGGGTGCCGTCGCGCCCGGCACGGCCGGTTTCCTGATAGTAGGATTCGATGTTCTTCGGGATGTCGTAGTGCACCACGAAGCGCACGTTGGGCTTGTCGATGCCCATGCCGAACGCCACCGTCGCCACCACGATCTCGATGTCATCCTTGAGGAAGGCCTCCTGGGTCTGCTGACGCAGCTCCAGCGGCAGACCGGCATGATAGGGTGCCGCCTTGCAGCCGTGACGGGATAGCCGCTCGGCCACCTCCTCCACCCGATTACGGCTGGAGCAGTAGACGATGCCGCAGTTGCCCTTCTGGCTCTGCACGTAGCGCAGCAGCTGCTCCGCCGCCTTGAACTTCTCCACCAGGCTGTAGCGGATATTGGGCCGATCGAAGCTGGCGGTGTGGATGAAGGGATCGTTCAGTTCCAGCCGGTGCAGCATGTCGCTGCGGGTCGCCTCGTCGGCGGTGGCGGTGAGCGCCACCACGGGCACCTGGGGGAACCACTGCTTGAGTCGCCCGAGCGCCGCGTATTCGGGGCGAAAATCGTGACCCCACTGGGAGACGCAGTGGGCCTCGTCGATGGCGAACAGGCCGAGGGGCAGCTCCGCCAACCGGTCCATGAACTCGTGCTGCAGCAAACGCTCGGGGGAAACATAAACCAGCTTGATCTCGCCCCGGCGCATGGCGGCAAAGTTCTGGATCATCTCCTCCCGGCTCAGGGCCGAGTTGATGTAGACCGCCGCCACGCCGTTGGCGCGCAGGGTGTCGACCTGATCCTTCATCAGCGAGATGAGGGGGGAGACCACTACCCCGAGCCCGGGTCGCAGCAGCGCCGGGATCTGGTAGCAGAGCGACTTGCCGCCGCCGGTGGGCTTGAGCACCAAGGCATCGCGCCCCGCCACGATCTGCTCGATGATTTCGAGCTGGCCCGGCCGAAACTGCTGATAGCCAAACACCGCCTGCAACAGGGCAAGGGGATTCTCTGGCTGAGGGTCAGGCAGGGTTTCGGCAATGACGGTCATGGGCTCTCCTTTGGGGTCGCCATTCTAAAGCAGCCGCCGCCTACAATAAACCTGCCATTGCGAGTGTTAAGGAAGTGTTGCAGACTGGCTGGAGTTTTTACTCGGCTTTGATGACAGGGCGGACTGAAGGAATGAAACAGATGCTCAAGAAGATGGCGCTCAGTGGCATAGCCAACCTGTTCGCCGAGAGGATGCCCTTCAACAAGCTGATCGGCATGCAAGTCACCCACTACGACTTCGACAAAGTGGAGCTGCGCATCAAGATGGAACAGAAGCTCATCGGCAACCCTTTCCACAACATACTGCACGGCGGCGTCACCGCCAGCCTGCTCGATGTGGCGGGCGGCATGATAGTCGCCGCCTCCTGCATCGACGAGCTGGAGGACTTCTCCCCCAGCTATCTCAAGGAGCGCTTCTCGCGGCTTGGCACCATCGATCTGCGGGTGGACTATCTTCGTCCCGGTCGCGGCAACGAGTTCATCGCCACCGCCCACATCATCCGGGCAGGCAGCAAGGTAGCGGTCGCCCGCATGGAGCTGCACAACGAAGAGGGCACCCACATCGCCTTCGGCACGGGCACCTACCTCGTCGGCTAATGGTTTTTATTGCATAAAAAGTGCGCTTCTAAGCTGATTTTAATCATTAGAATTCTTACCCCCTCCTCCGCTCAGGGTCCATACTGAAAGTCGGGATTCTGTGCAGAGGGAGGATTGCAGACGATGAGCGCGATACTGGCTACCCAACCATCCAGAGCCTTGCTGACACGACTTGAGGCCATGCGCGAAGAAGTGCAGACCCCAGAGTGCCGTCACTGGTTGGAACAGGAGCTGGAGGGGTATTCTCTCTGTTCACCCCTGCCCTGGTATCGCATCATTGCCTGTCGGCAACGCGGTCACTTCCTGAATCTGAAGACGGGAAAATATCTGACTTGCCATATCGGCAGCCAAACGCTAAGCCAACGCGACCTGGCCCAAGTTCAGTTCATCTATGCCCGTGAACCCGCCGCCCACTATTTACTGCGTCACGATTCCCATATCGAGCCCTGGCCGGAATCGCTGCTGGAAGCGTATCGAGAGCAGCTGATCCCTGGTCATCTCTGCCTGCAAGCCTGGCATGAGCCCGTGTCTTCGCTGCGTTCACAACTGATGGAGGGAATAGCACATTTCATTAGTGAGTACCCCAAGCATGCGGCCCTGCAAACCCAACACGGTTTCAAGGCATTGCGGCATCAACACTGGCATATCTGAATGAGCGCCTGGGGCGCAAGGAGGGCACCATCGACAAGACCCATAACGAGATTGTCACAATCTAGAGTGCCGGAGTCAGGATCAGACTCCACCAGTGGGGCCACCGAGCGGTGGCCCTTTTAGTTGGGCAAATGAGGGAGATCGGAGCAGTAGAAGCAATCGACAATGGAAATGTCAGCTTTGCTTCAACAAACCAAATGCGAAAAGGCCGCTCATTGAGCGGCCTTTTCAAATGTGGTCGGTGTGAGAGGATTCGAACCTCCGACCCCTTCGTCCCGAACGAAGTGCGCTACCAAGCTGCGCTACACACCGATGTCTGCGGGGCGAGAATTTACCGAAAGCCCCGACCCGACACAAGCCTTTTTTTGCATTCACTCTAAAAAAATGGCTTTACGCTCAATAATTCAGCGAGTCGCAGCAAAAATCGCCACAAGGTATCTTTCCGCCTGCCTTCAGCCCTGTCGAGGCAACCTGAACTCGGTCGGCCCCAGCAAACGCCGGCTCCAATCCGCCACCACACCATGTTCAAGCCAATGGGCCGCATGCTGGCGCCAGTTGGGAGAGAGCGCCGGGTTCTCCAGCAGCAGTTGCAGATCTTCCTCGTTGCGGGCCTGGTTGAACAGGATGTCGGCGGTGCGCTTCACCGTCAGCTCAGGGTAGGGTCTGTCCACCAGTGTCAGCTCCCCCTGCGGATCCACCTTTCCCTCTTCCAGCACCCGCAGCAGCCAGCCACAGCGACCACTCAGCTGCATCGCCTGGGAGAGCTGGCCATAGCCAAAGCGCTGGTTGAGCTTGAAACAGGGGGATCTGGGCTGGCTTATCTGGATCAGCGCCTCCCCAAGTCGATAGACATCGCCGATGCAGGCCTGCGCCTCCGTCAGCCCCGAACCAGAGAGATTCTCGCCAAAGGCGGCAGGCTGCCAGGGTGTGCGTGGTACAGGCAGTCCCAGCGCGGTTTGCCAGGTTTTCCACCAGGCGTAGTGCTCCGCAGGGTAATGGTGCAGGGCTCGATCCGGGCCGCCATGATGGCGTCTGTCACTCTGCTCATCTCCGCGAAGGCCGAGGAAATCGCACCACAGAGGGGCGTCGGCAGGCTGCTTGTGGATGGCACTGATGAGGCCGGGGGCCTGCTCTGGGTTCAGTTCGGCGCTCTGGCCGATGAAGAGGGAGATCCGCATTCCATTCTCCTGACGGATGGGGGAATGCGGATCTTATCACGGGGCAAGTCAGGCAACTGCCTGCATCTGGGTGGTCATGGCGATTTCGGCACGGCGGCGTTTCTCCGCCCGGGCCATCAGATACCAGCTACCGAAGGTGAACAGGGATACCGACAGCAGGATCAGACTCGCGATGGCGTTGATCTCGGGCTTCACGCCGAGACGCACCGCCGAGAACACTTCCATTGGCAAGGTGGTCGAACCCGGGCCGGAGACGAAGCTCGCCAGCACCAGATCATCCAGCGACAGGGCGAACGACATCATGCCACCCGCCGCCAGCGACGGGGCGATCATCGGGATGGTGATCAGGAAGAACACCTTCCAGGGCTTGGCTCCCAGGTCCATGGCCGCCTCCTCGATGGAGAGATCCAGCTCCCGCAGCCGCGCCGACACCACGATCGCCACATAGGCGGTACAGAAGGTGGTATGTGCTATCCAGATGGTCAGCATGCCCCGCTCCGCGGGCCAACCCACCAGCTGGGCCATGGCCACGAACAGCAGCAGCAGGGAGAGACCGGTGATCACCTCGGGCATCACCAGCGGCGCCGTCACCATGCCGCCGAACAGGGTACGGCCACGGAAGTGAGGGATCCGGGTCAGCACGAAGGCCGCCACTGTCCCCAGCGCCACCGCCGCGATGGCGGTGTAGAAGGCGATCTCCAAGGAGCGGAACACGGACCCGATCAACTGTTTGTTGTCGAGCAGGCCGAAGTACCACTTGAGCGACCAGCCTCCCCACACCGTCACCAGCTTGGAGGCGTTGAAGGAGTAGATGACCATGATGATCATGGGCAGGTAGATGAACAGCAACCCCAGCCACAGCATCAGCTTGGCAAAACCGAAACGTCTCATGCCTTGCCCTCCAGCTCTTTGGCCTGGTTGCGGTTGAACAGGATGATGGGAATGATCAGCACCGCCAGCATCACCACCGCCAGGGCGGAGGCCACCGGCCAGTCACGGTTGTTGAAGAACTCCTGCCACAACACCTTGCCGATCATCAGGGTCTCTGGGCCACCCAGCATCTCGGGGATGACGAACTCGCCCACCACAGGGATGAAGACCAGCATGCAACCGGCGATGATGCCGTTCTTGGAGAGTGGCACCGTGATCTGCCAGAACCGGGTCAGGTTGCGGGCACCCAGATCGGAGGCCGCCTCCAGCAGGCTCTGGTCGTGCTTGACCAGGTTGGCATAGAGCGGCAGCACCATGAACGGCAGGTAGGAATAAACGATGCCGATATAGACCGCCAGGTTGGTATTGAGGATCTGCAGCGGTTCGTCGATCACCCCGATGCCCAGCAGGACGCTGTTGAGCAGGCCGTTGTTGCTGAGGATCCCCATCCAGGCGTAGACCCGGATCAGGATCGCCGTCCAGGTCGGCATCATGATGAGCAGCAGCAGAACGGTCTGGGTCTCCTTGTTGGCCCGCGAAATGGCGTAAGCCATGGGATAGCCGATCAGCAGGCAGAGCAGGGTGCTGACCAGAGCTATCTTGAGGGACCCCAGATAAGCCGCGATGTAGAGCTCATCCTCCTGCAGCAGCAGGTAGTTGCCCAGGTTGAGCAGTATGGTGAGCTGATTGTCTGCCCAGCTCACCACGTCCGTGTAGGGCGGGATGGCCACGTCCGCTTCGGCGAAGCTGATCTTCACGACGATGATGAAGGGCAGCAGGAAGAAGAGGAACAGCCAGAAGAAGGGGATGCCGATGACCAGCTGCCGCCCTCCCACCTGTTTGAGTCGTCTCAATGCCTTCATGATTGCAGCACCACGCCGCTGTCATCTTCCCAGTAGAGGAACACCTGGTCATCCCAGGTCGGCCGTTTGCCGTGGCGTTCGGCATTGGCGATGAAAGCCTGAACGATTTTGCCCGAGGGCAACTGGATGTGATACACGGAATGGCCGCCCAGATAGGCGATGTCATAAACCTCGCCCTTGGTCCAGTTGAAGTCCGGATGCTCGATCTCTTCCGGCTTTTGCAGGCTCATCAGCAGTTTTTCCGGACGCAGGGCATAGGTGACCTTCTTGTTCTCCGCCCGGGAGCTGATGCCGTGACCCACATAGATGGGCTGCTCCAGATCCGCACAGGCGATGATGGCGTGGTCCTGCTCATCCTCCACCAGCAGGCCGTCAAACAGGTTGACGTTGCCGATGAACTCGCACACCAGCCGACTGGCCGGGGTCTCGTAGATGTCCATCGGGCTGCCGATCTGCTCGATGCAACCGAGGTGCATGATGGCGATCCGCTCGGCCATGGTCATGGCTTCTTCCTGATCGTGGGTCACCATGACGCAGGTCACACCCACCCGCTCGATGATCTCGACCAGCTCGAGCTGCATGGTGGAGCGCAGCTTCTTGTCCAGCGCCCCCATGGGCTCGTCCAGCAGCAGCAGCTTGGGACGCTTGGCCAGGGAACGGGCCAGGGCCACCCGCTGACGCTGACCACCGGAGAGCTGGTGCGGCTTGCGGCGGGCGTACTGGGTCATCTGCACCAGCTTGAGCATCTCTTCCACCCGGGCATCGATCTCCGCCTTGGGCAGGCCATCCTGCTTGAGGCCGAAGGCGATGTTCTGGGCCACCGTCATGTGGGGGAACAGGGCGTAGGACTGGAACATCATGTTGATGGGGCGTTCATAGGGCGGCATGTCGGTAATGTCGACGCCGTCGAGGAACAGCCGTCCTTCCGTGGGTCGCTCGAACCCGGCCAGCATCCGCAACAAGGTGGACTTGCCGGAGCCGGACCCACCCAGCAGGGCGAAGATCTCGCCCTTGTGGATGTTGAGAGACACGTTGTCGACCGCCAGCGTTTCGTCGAACTGCTTGCTTACCCTGTCTATTTTGACCAGCACTTCTTTACGCTGCTGGCTGCCCTCGAGGGCTTTCTTGTAGGCACTGGAGGCTATCGCCATTACCAAACTCCCAAAGGTGATTCCGGCCTGGGCCGATCCATCAATACAATCTGGCGCCCCGGGATGGGCGCCAAGGTTAGGTTCCGGATTTGATCTTGGTCCAACTCCGGGTGATCAGGCGCTGCACCGAGCGGGGATGTGCTTCCTGCACATACAGACGCTCAAGCACCGCCTGGGGGGGATAGACAGACTCGTCCTCGCGCACGGCCTTGTCCATGAACTCTCCCGCCTTGATGTTCGGGTTCGCGTAACCCACATAGTCGCTCACCTTGGCGATGACCTGCGGTTCGAGAATGTAGTTGATCAGGGCGTGAGCCTCTTTCACGTTGGTGGCATCGGCCGGGATCGCCATCATGTCGAACCAGAGATTGCCACCCTCCTTGGGGATGCTGTAGGCAATATTGATCCCCTTGCCCGCCTCCTCGGCCCGGGACGCCGCCTGCAGGATGTCGCCGGAGAAACCCGCCGCCACGCAGATGTTGCCGTTGGCGAGGTCACCGATGTACTTGGAGGAGTGGAAGTAGGCCACATAGGGGCGCACCTTGAGCAGCTGCTCTTCGGCCCGCTTGATGTCCGCCGGCTCATGGCTGTTGGGGTTGAGCCCCAGGTAGTTGAGGGCAGCCGGGATCATCTCGTCCGCCGAATCGAGGAAGGCAACGCCGCACTGGGAGAGCTTCTTCATGTTTTCCGGCTCGAAGATGGTCGCCCAGGAGTCAATCTTGTCGACACCCAGTACTTCCTTGATCTTGTCGACGTTGTAGCCGATGCCGTTGGTGCCCCAGAGGTAGGGCACGGCGTACTGATGGCCCGGATCCACCTTCTCGAGCTGCTTGAGCAGCATGGGGTCCAGGTTGCTCAGGTTTGGCAGCAGGGTGAGGTCCAGCTTCTGGAAGGCCCCCGCCTTGATCTGCTTGGCCAGGAAATTGTTGGAGGGCACGACCAGATCGTAGCCGGTGCGTCCGGTCAGCAGCTTGCCTTCCAGCGTCTCGTTGGAGTCAAACACGTCGTAGACGGTCTTGATCCCGGTCTTCTGCTGAAAGTCACTGAGGGTGGTCTCGCCGATATAATCGGACCAGTTGTAAAAATGAACCACAGGGGCTGCCTGGGTCAGATTTGCAAACCCCAGGGTCAGGGCCAGCGTTGCCATCTTGGTCATGTGCACTTATCAGTCCTCATTTGTGTGATTTTGCCAGTCGCGCATCCATACGCGCCGTCCAACCTGTCGGGTGGTCACCACCCTCCCGGCCGAACTGCGGACCGGGAGGGGTACTCGTCACTCTTACTTGCCTGACTTGATCTTGGTCCAGCTGCGGGTCATCAGACGCTGCACCTTGGCCGGCAGATCCGGGAAGGTGTAGATCTTCTTGAGGGTATCCGGCGTCGGGTAGATACCCGGGTCGGTACGGATCGCCTCGTCCACCAGCGGCGTGGCCGCCTTGTTGCCGTTCGGGAACTGCACCACGTTGGTGATGTTCGCGATCACGTCCGGCTTCATCAGGTAATTGATGAAGGTGTGGGCCGCCTCGACGTTCTTGGCATCCGCCGGGATGGCGATCATGTCGAAGAAGCTGCCTGCCCCCTCTTTCGGAATGGTGTAAGTCAGGCTGACACCGTTCTTGGCCTCGGCGGCACGCGCCTTGGACTGCTGCAGGTCACCGGAGTAACCCACTGCCACGCACAGGTTGCCGTTGGCCAGATCCGAAATGTACTTGGAGGAGTGGAAGTAAGCGGTATAGGGACGGATGGAGAGGAACAGCTCCTCTGCCTTCTTCAGCTCGTCCGGCTTCTGGCTGTCCGGCTTGAAGCCCAGGTATTGCAGGGCGGCCGGCAGCATTTCGGTCGGCGAGTCGAGGAAGGAGACACCGCACTCCTTCAGCTTGGCCATGTTCTCCGGCTTGAACACCAGATCCCAGGAGTCCACCGGGGCATCCGCCCCCAGCACGGCCTTCACCTTCTCGGCGTTGTAGGCATAGCCGATGGTGCCCCACAGGTAAGGGATGGAGTATTGGTTGCCCGGATCGCTCGGTTCGAGCGCCTTGAGCAGGTCGACGTCCAGGTTCTGCCAGTTGGAGAGTTTGGACTTGTCCAGCTTCTGGAAGACACCTGCCTTGATCTGCTTGGCCAAGAAGGGGTTGGACGGTACGACGATGTCATAGCCCGACTTGCCTGCCAGCAACTTGGCTTCCAGCACTTCATTGCTGTCGAACACGTCGTAGACCACCTTGATGCCCGTCTCCTTCTGGAAGTTTTCCAGCGTATCCGGCGCGATATAGTCGCTCCAGTTGTAGACGTGCAGCACCTTCTCGTCGGCCATCGCCCCGGTACTCATCATGACCAGCGCCACGGAAGCAGCCATCATTCCCTTTTTAAAAGACATAGTCCTTGTCTCCTAAGCAAATTGTATGCGTAAGCCAACCTGCCCGGTTCCCGCCTATTCCCGCAGCTTTGCAGCCGTCAGGTCCAGACTGAGCCTGGCCAGTTTGACCAATTCATCCACCTGTTCCTCGGTGATCACCAAGGGGGGCGATATGATCATGGTATCGCCGACAGCCCTCATCACCAAGCCATTGTTAAAACAGAACTCCCGACAGGTCATCCCGGCATGGAGCTCGGCCGGGAAGCGACGTTTCGTCTGCTTGTCCTGCACTATTTCCAGCGCGGCGACCAGGCCTTTTCCACGGGTTTCCCCCACCAGCGGATGGTCCGCCAGCTCAGCCCAGCGGCGCTGCAAATAGGGGCCGATACTATCATGAACTCGCTTAACTATGCTCTCCCTTTGCATAAGCTGGATGTTGGCAATGGCCACGGCGCAGGCGACCGGATGGCCGGAATAGGTGAAGCCATGGTTGAACTCCCCCCCCTCTTCCACCAGCACCCTGGCAACCCTGTCCCCCACCATCACGGCGCCCATCGGCAGATAGCCGGAGGTAATGCCCTTGGCCAGGCACATGAGATCGGGTTTGATGCCAAAACCTTCACTGGCAAACCAGTGGCCGGTGCGGCCAAAGCCGCATATCACCTCGTCGGCGATAAGCAGGATGCCGTACTGGTCGCAGATACGCTGGATCTCGGGCCAGTAGCTCTCGGGTGGAATGATGACCCCCCCCGCACCCTGGATAGGCTCGCCGATGAAGGCGGCCACCTTGTCCACCCCCAGTGCCAGGATCTTCTCTTCCAGCTGGCGGGCACGGGCCAGACCGAACTCGTGGGCGCTCATGCCCTCTCCCTCACCGAAGTGATAGGGCTGGTCGATGTGTACTATGCCGGGAATGGGCAAGCCGCCCTGGGCGTGCATCCCCTTCATGCCGCCCAGACTGGCCCCCGCCACGGTGGAGCCGTGATAGGCATTGTGGCGGCTGATGATCACCTGCTTGTCAGGTTGTCCCTTGCTGGCCCAGTAGTGGCGCACCATGCGCAGCACTGTGTCGTTGCACTCCGAGCCCGAGCCGGTGAAGAAGACGTGGTTGAGGTGGGAAGGCGTGATCTCGGCCAGCAGGGTGGCCAGCTCGGCAGCAGGGGGGTGGCTGGTCTGGAAGAAGAGGTTGTAGTAGGGCAGCTGCTGCATCTGGCGAGTGGCGGCATCCACCAGCTCCTGACGGCCGTAGCCCATGTTGACGCACCACAGACCCGCCATCCCGTCCAGAATGCGCTTGCCTTCGGAGTCTTCCAGATAGACGCCTTCGGCCTTGGTGATGATGCGACTGCCCTTCTTGTTCAGGGCCTGAAAATCGGTAAACGGATGCAGATGATGGCTGGCTTCCAGTTGCTGCCACTCACGGGTGGTGTGCTGCATTGCTTGCTCCTCGGTTCCTTCGATTCGGCGAATCTTGTCGCCATTCATGAGGGCACGGGTGGCCTGCCCGGTCACTGCCATTCACGGGGCTGGCACTCTCTTGCCTGCTCGATGCCTTTCCATGGGGCGAACATCGTCGCCAGTTGATTGCAGGTGACCCCCCTCTCCATTGCGAGAGCGGGCCTCACCTTTACTCGGTGCCTTCCGGGTCGCGGGCGCCCCCGCCAGACGGGCCTTCGGCCCCTTGCTTGCGATATGACGGGGAGAGGCCTCGCCTCCCCCGGGGACAGATCAGACGTTCAGCAGCAGGAATTCCCGTTCCCAGCGGCTGATCACGCCGAAATAGGTCTCGTACTCCTTGCGTTTGACGGCCACAAAGGCGCGGATGAAGCGCTCCCCCAGCATGTCCTTGATGGGTTCACACTGCTCCAGGTGGCTCAGCGATTCCTCCAGCGAGCGGGGCAGGCTGTAGGGCAGGTCATAGGCACTCGCCTTCATCTCCTGCATGGGTTCGAGCTTCTCCAGCATGCCGAGGTAGCCGCAGGCCAGAGTGGCGGCCAGGGCCAGATACGGATTGGCATCGGCCCCGGCGAAGCGGTTCTCGACCCGGCGTGCACTCGGTTCGGAGAAGGGGACCCGCAGGCCGCAGGTGCGGTTTTCCACCCCCCACTGCACGTTGCGCGGCGCACTCTCGCCAAAGGTGAGGCGGCGGTAGGAGTTGACGTTCGGCGCCAGCAGGGCGGTCACTGCCGGGGTGTATTTCTGCAGGCCGGCGATGAAATGCATGAACAGATCGGAGTTGCCCCCTTCGCTGGTACCAAACAGGTTGTTGCCATCCATGTCTTCCAGGCTCTGGTGGATGTGCATGGCGGAACCCGGTTCGTTGCTCATGGGCTTGGCCATGAAGGTGGCATAGATGCCGTGGCGATGGGCGGCCTCGCGCATGGTGCGCTTGAACAGAAACACCTGGTCGGCGAGATCGATGGCATCCCCGTGCAGGAAGTTGATCTCCATCTGGGCGGCGCCGGATTCGTGGATCAGGGTGTCCACCTCAAGCTCCTGGGCCTCGCAGTAGTCGTACATGTCCTCGAAGATGGGGTCGAATTCGTTCACCGCATCGATGCTGAACGACTGGCGGGCCGTTTCCGGGCGGCCGTTGCGGCCCACCGGCGGTACCAGCGGATAGTCGGGATCTTCGTTGCGGGTCACCAGGTAGAACTCCAGCTCCGGCGCCACCACCGGCTTCCAGCCCTGCTTCTCGTAGAATGACAGAACCCGGCGCAGCACGGAGCGGGGAGCGATGTCGATGAGCTTGCCGTTGACGTCAAAGCAGTCGTGGATCACCTGGGCGGTGGGCTCCAGCGCCCAGGGTACGAAACGAATGGTGTTGGGATCGGGATAGAGCTGCATGTCCCGCTCCAGCGGGTCTATCATGCTGTCGTCATCCGGGTACTCGCCAGTCACCGTCTGGGTGAAGATGACCTCGGGCAGCCGCATGCCCCCCTCGCGCAGAAACTTGTTGGCTGGAATGATCTTGCCTCGGGCATTGCCGGTGAAATCCGGAAACAGGCACTCCACTTCCGTGATGCGATTGCTCTCCATCCAGCCCTTGATACTGTCCATGTTAAACCCCGACTTTACGGTTGCCATTGTCAAGGGTGTCTAATATAAGGAACACCCTTGTTAAGAAAATGTAATCGACCACACCATAAAAGCCCGTGATAAAGGCCTTTGTCAAGCAGCGGTGTTTAAAAAACTATAAACAACGGCCTGTATAATGACCAGCGCGGCACCAAATACTAAACACTTTGTGTCACGATCAGCCCACTGCAAGCTCGATGCCAACGGCGGCGGGATCTCGTTCGATACTCAGTCAGACCCTGTCGGAGAAGGCCCATTTCTTTGCAAGGGCGCACACTCCTTATCCAATTTCCTTTGCATGTCTGCATTTTTTTGGTACAAGGCCCGCCCTGATTTGCACTCTCCTGCATGGATTTGGTGCAAAACGGGATACAAGGGCTTGGTCTGACGACAGACAGCCCCCATCAATGGGTAACATTGGGAAACTGACTGGTAGCAAACCGTATGTGTGATTTCATGACAGAAGACCAACTGACCTTCTACAAAGGCCAGATCGAGCGACAAATCCTTGAGCTCGAAGAACGTCTCAACTCCCAGGCCAGCCAGGCTATCGCCACCGATACCAACGAGATGGCGGATGAAATTGACCGTGCCAGTGTCGAGGAGGCCCGTCGCCTGGAGCTGAACCGCATCGAGCACGACAAGTTGCACCTGCGCAAGCTGAAAGGGGCGTTGAAGCGCATCAATGAAGGGGATTTCGGCTATTGCGAATCCTGTGGCGACGAGATCTCTCTCAAGCGGCTGCAGGCCCGTCCCGAGTCCCGCTTCTGTGTTGAATGCCAGAGCACCAAGGAATTCAACGACACTCACGTGTTCCGTCGCGTCGCCTGATGCGGCGAACAAGCCCGGCCTCGGTACGAGCCGGGCACAGGGCAGGCCATGCCCGAAGATGACGCGGCCGGGTGATCCCCGGCCCCTTTCACAGCAAGAGCGTGACAACTTCTGTTAGACTCCGGGCAAGTCCCGGATCCTACAGGAGATCAAAGCGTGAAATGGCTCATCAGGCTGTGCTTGTGCCTGCCATTGCTGGCACAAGCACAGACGCTCACCGTCAAGGTCCCCAGCCGACCGATCAACGATCTCGACAACGAATACCAGCTCAAGCTGCTGGAACTGGCGCTCAACCACGCCGGGCAGCCCTACAAGCTGGAGCGGGTCGACCTCAATCTCAACCAGTACAGCCTCCAGCAGGCGCTTGCCAAGGGCAAGGTCATCAATGTGTTCTGGATGGGTACCTCCAGCACACTGGAATCCTCCCTCACCGCAGTGCCAATCCCGCTGTTTCGTGGCCTGGAAGGGCTGCGCCTCTCCTTCATCCACGCCGATGCCCAGGAGCGGTTCAACCAGATCAACACCCTGGCAGACCTCAAGAAACTGAAAGCCGCACAGGGGGTGGGCTGGGCCGACAACAAGATCCTGGAACTGGCAGGCATTCCCACCTATGCCGGGCGCTACAGCAACCTGTTTCGCCTGATGAATGACGGCGACAAGCTGGACTTCTTCCCCCGTGGTCTGGTGGAAATCTTCGCCGAACGCAGCGAGCTGGCGGCACAATATCCCAACCTGGTGATCGATCAGCACCTGCTGATCCGCTACCCCTTCGCCGAGTTCTTCTTCGTCAGCCCGGAGTCGCCGAAGCTGGCCAAGGCGATCCAGACCGGCCTCGAGCGTGCCTATGCCGACGGCAGCTTCATGGCGTTCTTTCGGGAGAACCCCAAGATCCGCGAGGCCCTGGCCAGCGCCAATCTGGAGCAGAGAGTCACCATCGCCCTGCCCAATCCCGACATGACCCCCTTGCTCAAAAGCATTCCGGCCCAATATTGGGAGTATCCACCGTCGCAGGAGTAAATGGACACGATATCCGGCGTTGAGAATATCCACCGCTGCGAGCGTGAACGGACACGGCCTCCGGTATTGGAAATATCCACCGTCGCAGGAGTAAACGGACACGATATCCGGCGTTGAGAATATCCACCGCTGCGAGCATGAACGGACACGGTATCCCGGCATTGGGAATATCCGCCGCCGGGAGCGTGATCAGCCGCGGGTCATCCCATCCGGTGGGCGCAGCCCGCCGCAGACGCACAGGAACGCGAGGTCGCCCGGCCTCAATACGCGCACCAGGGAGGTGCCATGAAACGACTGGATGACTGGTTTCGCGACTACGGCCAGAGCCATCAACACCCCGTCAATGTGGCCATCCACAAGGTGGCGGTGCCAGGCATCTACCTCTGCATCCTGGCCCTGCTCTGGTGCCTGCCCGCCGGTCCCCTGCCAGCGTCCTTCAACTGGGCGGGGCTGGTGGCCATCCCGGTGCTGGTCTTCTACCTGCGGCTGTCGTTGACGATCTTTACGGGGATGACCGCCCTGACCGCCCTGGGACTGGCCTTCTGCCACGTCTGGCAGGGGCCGCTGCTGTGGCCTGCCCTCATCGGGTTCGTGCTGTTCTGGATAGCCCAGTTCGTCGGTCACCATATCGAGGGGAAACGCCCCTCCTTTCTCACCGACCTGCAATTTCTGCTGGTAGGCCCCGCCTGGGTGCTGGCCAGCCTCTATCGTCGTTTGGGCATCCCTTTCTGAGGGAGGCCAACAGGAGAGACCATGAGACATCCTCAGACCCTTGCTCGCACCCTGCCCCTGCTGCTGGGGGCACTGATGACCGGCCCGGTGCTGGCCGACAAGGCAGATCCCGTCGGCGAGGTGAGCACCGCTTTCAAGCTGCTCGGCCCCAACCACAAGATCCTGGTGGAGGCGTTCGACGACCCGAAAATCGCCGGTGTCGCCTGCTATCTGGCGCGCCCCAAGACCGGCGGCGTCAAGGGCGGACTCGGGCTGGCGGAAGATCCCTCCCACGCCTCCCTCTCCTGCCACCAGATCGGCCCCATCACCCTTCCCGCCAGGCTGAAGGCGGGGGAAGAGGTGTTCGATGTCAGCACCTCGCTGGTGTTCAAGGAGCAGAAGGTGGTGCGTTTTTACGACGAGAAGCGCAATGCCCTTGTCTATCTGACTTACAGCACCAAGTTGGTGGATGGTTCGTACAAGAGTGCAGTGAGTGCCGTCCCCATCATGCCCTGGGGTTGAAACAGCACCACTTATCCCGTGATGACGGTCACTATTTGTTGTAATTTAACCACATCATTATCTACGGAGAGCGCACCATGAGAGTCGCCGTTTTCAGTACCAAGAGCTACGACAAGGAACATTTCCACCAGGCCAACGCCCAGTACGGTTTCGATCTGGAGTTCTTCGACGTGCGGCTGGAGGCCAAGACGGCCCGTCTCGCCCACGGCTTCCCCGTGGTCTGCCTGTTCGTCAACGATGATGCCGACCGCGAAGTGCTGACCGAGCTGGCGCAGTACGGCACCAGGGTCATCGCCCTGCGCTGCGCCGGTTACAACAACGTGGATCTGGCCGCCGCCAAGGAGCTGGGACTCAAGGTGGTGCGGGTGCCTGCCTACTCCCCCGAGGCCGTTGCCGAACATGCGGTGGGCCTGATGATGACCCTCAACCGCCGCATCCATAAGGCGTATCAGCGCACCCGGGACGCCAACTTCTCCCTGGAGGGGCTGGTCGGCTTCAACATGCATGGCCGCACCGCCGGCATCATAGGCACCGGCAAGATCGGCATCGCCACCTTGCGCATCCTCAAGGGGTTCGGCATGCGCCTGCTGGTGAGCGATCCCTATCCGAACCAGGCGGCCATCGATCTGGGCGCCGAGTACGTGGATCTCGACACCCTATTCCGTCAGTCCGATGTCATCAGCCTGCACTGCCCCCTGTTCAAGGAGAACTATCACCTGCTGAACAAGGAGGCCTTCGCCAAGATGAAGGACGGGGTGATGATCATCAACACCAGCCGGGGCGGCCTGCTCGACTCCAACGCCGCCATCGAGGCCCTCAAGACCTCCCGCATCGGCGCCCTGGGGCTGGACGTCTACGAGGAGGAGGAAGACCTCTTCTTCGAGGACAAGTCCAACGAGGTGATCACCGACGACGTCTTCCGCCGCCTGTCTGCCTGCCACAACGTGCTGTTCACCGGTCACCAGGCCTTCCTGACCCGGGAGGCGCTGCACGCCATCGCCGACACCACCCTCAGCAACATCCAGGCCATCGAGAGCCAGGGCCGCTCTGACAACGAAGTGGAGTGATCCCTGAGGCGTTGTCGCCACGCCATTGATCCCGCCGCCGGGTTGTGAGACCCGGCGGCATCGGGTAGGCTACCAGCCCTTTTTTGTACAGGAGTCTGGCCAGCATGTTCATCGGATTTGATTACGGTACCTCCAACTGTGCCGTCGCCGTGATGGAACAGGGCAGCCCCAGGCTGCTGACCCTCTCCGGTTCCCATTACCTTCCCTCCACCCTGCACGCCCCCCACCGGGACGCCATCGCCGGCCTCCTGGCCGAAGGCCTGGCCCCCGTCCAGCAGAGCGAATACCTCAAGCTGCGCGGTCCCGTGGTGACCCGTGCCCAGGCGGTGCGCCGCCAGATGCGCGAAGAGGGACTCATCGACGAGCTGAGCTTCGGCGGTGCGGCGCTGGCGCGCTATCTCGAAGAGCCGGACGAGGGCTACTACATCAAGTCCCCCAAATCCTTTCTCGGTGCCTATGGCCTCAAGGCTCCCCAGATCGCCCTGTTCGAGGACATCGTCTGCGCCATGATGCTGCACGTGCGCCGGGAGGCGGAGCAGCAGACGGGCAGCACCATCCGCCAGGCGGTGATCGGCCGACCGGTCAACTTCCAGGGACTGGCGGGGGAAGAGAGCAACCGCCAGGCCATCGCCATCCTGAGCGAGGCGGCACGCCTCGCCGGGTTCGAGCGGGTGGAGTTCCTCTATGAGCCGGTGGCCGCCGGCTTCGAGTTCGAAGCGCGCCTCACCGAGGATGCGGTGGTGCTGGTGGTGGACATCGGGGGCGGGACCACCGACTGCTCCGTACTGCGCATGGGCCCGAGCCACCGTGACCAGCTGGATCGCAGCGGCGATCTGCTCGGTCACAGCGGCCAGCGCATCGGGGGCAACGACTTCGACATCCGCCTGACCGTGGAGGGCATGATGCCGCTGCTCGGCATGCACGAGACCCTCAAGACCGGCAAGCCACTGCCCCATCCCCTGTTCTGGGACGCCGCCGCCATCAATGACGTCAGTGCCCAGAGCCGTTTCTACAGCCTGGATACAGCACGTCAGTTGCAGGATCTCCAGCTCGACAGCCAGCCGGGCAGCAAGCTCCCGCGCCTCGCCAGCCTGCGGGCCCACAAGCTGAGCCATCAACTGGTGTGGCGCGCCGAGCAGGGCAAAATCGCCCTCTCCGACCACGAGCACAATCACCAGACCCTGAACGAGCTGGAAAAAGGGCTGGAGGCGGCACTCACCCGCCCCCAGCTGGCCAGTGCTTCCGCACCCTTGCTGGAGAAGATTGGCGAGCTGATGGACGAGGCGATCCAGGCGGCAGGCGTGCAGCCTGACCGGGTCTTCGTCACCGGCGGCAGTGCCCGCTCCCCCCTCATCAAGGCCTTCATCCAGCAGAAACTGCCCAAGGTACCGCTGGAGGGGGGTGATGACTTCGGTTCGGTGGCCTCGGGCCTCGCCCGCTATGCCGAGCGCCTGTTTGCGGACTGAAACGGCCAGGGGAGCCATGGGCAACCGGTAGACAGGTTCGCTCGGGGCGGGTGTTGCCATTTGCCGACACCCCCTCTTCCCCCGGGGCGACAGAAGCGGTCGGGCTCCTCCCCCCTCGCCCTGCCGCCCGGGCCCATGGACGGGTATGCTTGTCATACCCACCACCGGAGCCCCTTCAATGCCCAGATACCTGCTACTGCTGCTCGCCCTGCTTCTGCTCAGCGCCTGCAGCAGTGCTCCCCGCTTTGCCTCGCAAGACCTGCAACACCATCACTGGGTGCTCGATCGGCTGGATGGCCAGGCCATCGCCAGCCGCCGCAGCAATCCCCCCGACATCGAGATCGGTGAGCACTTCACCGTCAACGGCATCGCCGGTTGCAACCGCTACTTCGGCCAGGGTCACCTCAAGGGGAACAAGCTCTGGGTCACCAGCCTCGGCAGCACCGCCATGGCCTGCCCCCCCGAACTCGATCTGATAGAGCAGGCCGTGCTCGCCACCCTGACGGAGGGGGCCACACTGAGCGGTTCCACCCAGACCCTGATCCTCCAGGGAAAACGGCACCGTTTGGAATACAGGCTGCAAGACTGGGTGTACTAGAGCTCACAAAACCGCTCGCCAGCAGGAACAACTGGCCAGGCTGTGGCACAATATGAGGCATTGTTAGCAATGGAGGCTGCCTCAGCCATGTCGATGGATCGCCTGTTTGGCAAGATCAAGCAACTGCCCACAATTCCGAAACTGCTGCACGAGCTGATGCAGAGTTTCAACGACGAGAATGCCCGCATCGACGAGATCGCGGCCAAGATCGCCATGGACCAGGTGATCAGCGTCAAGGTACTGCGGATGGCCAACTCCGCCGCCCTGCGCCGTGGCAATGAAATCACCTCCATCGAACAGGCGGTGATCCGCCTCGGTTTCAACCGCCTGCGCTCCGTGGTGGTCGCCTCCGGCATCATCAGCAGCTTCAAGGCCCCTCCCGGCTTTGACAAGCTCCACTTCTGGACCCAGACCTTCCAGGTCGCCACCATTGCGCGCACCCTGGCACAGCAGACCACCTCGGTGGATCCCGAGACCGCCTTCACCTGCGCCCTCATTCACAACATTGGCGAGCTGCTGATCCAGAGCACCCTGCCGGAAGAGGCGGGGCTCATCAATCTGGCCATCGAGAAAGGCAGCAGCCGGGTCGATGCCCAGCGGGAGATGCTGGGTTACGACTATGCCCAGCTCGGCGCAGAGCTGGCGCGGCGCTGGAACCTGTCGCCCGCCTTCGTGGATGCCATCGCCCAGCAGCTCGACCCCCTCTCCCACGATCCGGTCAGCAAGGAGGCCGTGCTCATCCGGCTCGCCGTCTTCGTCTCCTTCGCCTGGCAGGCCGGCGTACCGGCACAGGCCATCATCGCCCGTTTCCCCAGAACCCTGGCTGACCAGCTGGGGCTGGATCCCGCCAGCCTGGCGGATCAGCTGGAGCAGCTCCACGAGCAGGGCAACGCCCTGGCCGATTTGCTGACCCAGTAGATGTACAACGGCCGATCAGCAGGAGCCGGATCCCCGTCTCATTCTGGCGGATTAGCTCGAACAGCTGCACGAACAAAGCAATGCCCTGGCCGATTTGCTGACCCAATCGCGTCACGGCAGACCGCCCAGCCAAGCCGGAAGCACCGTCTCATTCTGGCCGGTCGTCACATACACACGCCCATGGACGGGATAAGATGGCCTGCGCCCATCCCCCACTCCTGAGCCTCTCTGACACAGTAGATACCATGACCCATCCCTTCCTGTTTCACCCCCAGGCGGCACCCTGGTTCAAAGAGAGTGCCGACACCCTGCAGCTCACCCTGTTCAGCGAGCTGGACGCCCCCATCCGCGAGGTGTGGCTGCGCCACGAGCCGGACAACGAGGAGTATCTGGTCGCCATGACGCCGGTCGCCACCCGGGACAGGCTTCAGGTCTGGCAGGTCGAACTGCCGCTGGCCAGGGGGCAGGAGATCCACCTCTACTGCTTCAAGTGCCTCACCGACGAGGAGCAGTGGTGGCTGCACGGGGCGGGCGTCAGCGCCGCCATGCCGCCGCGGGAGCAGCATTTCCGCTTCAACAGCCATCACCAGCCCCCGGCCTGGGTGCAGGATCAGGTGTTCTACCAGATCTTCCCCGACCGCTTCTGCAACGGCGACCCGTCGCTGAGCGTCAAGCATCACGAGTACGAGTACAGGGGCAAGGCGGTCATCAGCAAGGCCTGGGGCGAGCCGGTCAGCCGCCACGAAGAGGGGCACGGCGCCTGTGAATTCTACGGCGGGGATCTGGCGGGCATCGACGCCAAACTGCACTACCTACAATCCCTGGGGGTGACGGCGCTCTACCTCAACCCCATCTTCGATTCGCCGAGCAACCACAAGTACGACACCCAGGACTACTTCAAGGTGGATGCGCACCTCGGTACCAATGCCCAGTTTGCCGAGCTGACCCGCAACCTGCACCAGCGCGGCATGAGGATCATCCTGGATGCGGTGGTCAACCACACCTCCACCGAGCACCCCTGGTTCTGCCCGCCGCTGGGCGCCCAGCGCAACCCGGATTCCCCCTGGCGCAGCTTCTACACCTTCGATCAGGAAGGGGATTATGTTAGCTGGAAAGGGATCCGCAGCCTGCCCAAGCTGGATTTCTCAAGTGAACAGGTGCAGGACGCCGTTTATCGGGCAGACAACGCCATTCTGCGCTACTGGATGCGCGCCCCCTACCAGATCGATGGCTGGCGCTTCGACGTCATCCACATGCTGGGGGAGCGGGGCACTGCCGAGGGCAATCGCGGCCATGTGCGCGCCATTCGCGGCGCGGTGAAGCAGGAGAATCCGGACGCATACGTCCTCGGCGAGCACTTCTTCGAGGCGAGCCAGTGGCTGCAGGGGGATCAGGAGGATGGCGCCATGAACTACTACGGCTTCGCCCACCCCATCCGCGCCTTCCTGGCGGGGCAGGACATCGCCTATCACCCCATCAAGATCAGCGCCACCGAGCTGGATCACTGGCTCAAGCTGGCACGGGCCCATATTCCGTTCAAGAACCAGCTGGCCCAGTTCAACCTGCTGGACAGCCACGACACCGCCCGCTTCCTGCACCTGCTGGGGGAAGACAAGCAGCGGATGCGACTCGCCGCCACCCTGCTCATCACCTACATCGGCGTGCCCTCCATCTACTACGGCGACGAGGTGGGGCTCTCCGGCGGCAACGACCCGGACTGCCGCCGCTGCTTCCCCTGGGATACCACCGACTGGGATCACGTGCTGCACGACCACTATCGCCGCCTGATCCAGCTGCGCCGCCAGCGCCCGGCCCTGCGCCGGGGAGACATCCAGACCCTCTACGCCGGCCCTCACAGCTATGTGTTCGCCCGTACCCTGCAAAGCGATCAGGTGGTGGTCGCCTGCAACCGCCACCCCACGGAGCCGCGCACCATCAGCCTGCCCCTGTGGCAGACCGCCAGCCCCGCCAGCCGCTTCACCGACGCCTTCAACGGCGACAAGTTCGAGGTGGTGCTGGGGGAGGTGCAGCTCACCATCCCGGCCAACTCGGCCAGGGTACTGCTGTCGAGCTGACCTGAGAGAGGATCAAGTAGATGGCGGGCTCTGTCCCGCCATTACTCCCGGTCGTTATCAATTTCCGACCAGTAAAATTATTTACTACACGTCATTCTGACGTTCCTTCTCCTTATGCCTTTAATCAGGCATCACTAAATACCTCGACATGTTCATAGGTGACACCATGAATTTTCATTGTTTCAAATATTTCCTTATAGAAACTTGAAGCAATTACCAGATTGCTGACATGCTGATTACGGATCTTCTCAAAATAACTCACTTTGAGATTCACACCAGGCAATATGCGATCGGCTTTATTCTTGTCACCATCAACGACAATGATATTCGTACTGTCCAAAATCTCTTTCTCAACCCCATTCAGAAGAATCACTGATGCAGAACCGGCCCCCCACCAGACGACGCTATCTGCCTTTCTAAGAAAATCATTTACTCTGTCGCGAGATGCATCGCACCGCTGCTTGAACATTGAGAGATTATCGATATAAAAGGCTTTATCAAAGGCCACTTCAATTTCGTTGTAACGTGTATTTTCAGCCTTGACAAAAACAACCCTTAAACTGTCATTCTCAACACGGTGATATATTATTTTAAGTTTGTTATCACGGGCCAAAACTTGCATGAAGTAGATATTATAATAGAAGAGGTGCTGTACATGAAAACCACCAAAATCAGGAACTTCAATGACAATTCTTCCGGCATCATTCAACGTTTCTGTCATCAATTTAAAGATAGAGAAGGGGTCTTCAAAATGCTCAAACACATGCATAAGATAGTAACCATCTACCTTGTCCGGAACATGACTAGCATTAAAGTAACCCTTTATAACGTTAAGCCCCAAGCCCTTCGCAATATCGGCTTGGGGGCCAGGCTCAATTCCTGTTACATTGGAGAATCCGCTCTCGTTCAGTTTTTTCAGCAAATATCCTTCTGAACAGCCAATCTCCAGTATATTTTCATCTTTGCCAAAATGACTTGTTATGGTATCAATCATACCGTCATATTTAGAGGCGCCGATATTATTCAGCGGAGAAATATATAGATAGTTGTCATATATTTCCGTTAGTTCTTCCGATGATAATTTCTTGGATGCAAACCCCACCAGACAATCTTTGCAGGCACTGACCTGCAATTCCGACACCTTTACCGGAAAATCACCTGAATATGCAGATAAAACGGCTGGCATCTTGCGTTCAAGGAAAACCAATGTGTTATCACTGTGACAATATGGACATCTCATGATCCTCTCCTAACGATGTGATCAGGATTGATGAAACAAAGTTGAACGATCGCAATATCTATGGATTCTCATCCATCACATCATGCAACGAAATACCTATTCTCAAAGACGACTACGCCTGCGCAGAACCCCTGCATCCATAAGCTTTCTAGCCAAGGGCTCGACTCGCCAAAACGGTACTTCGATGATCTCGGCAATCTCAAAAAGGCTCAGATGACCATCGCTGTAAGCCAGCAGGTTCATCATGTCCTTTACCTGTGCACCGGACTCACGTGTTGATAGATTCGGATAGAGGCCACGACGCCCCAATTGGGGCTCACCCAATACGGTAGCCTCACAGTATTCATCCAACTCCAGACACTCGATCGCCCGCCGCAACGCTAGGAAACTATCCGCCAGCCCCCGCGGCGTGACCAGAGTAAGATCGTCCAAAGAGGTGTGGTATTCGGAATAACAACCGTACTTGCTGCGCATCATGGTGGTGACTGGCAAGTCTATGCCAGGAGCACATAGCTGACGTTCGTTGGAACCCCGATCAAGATAGCTATACGCCATATAATCAGGTGCGATATGGCCCAACACATGGCGTCCTATGCGATCAGCTATAGAATTCCCCTGTCTGGATGGTAAGAACGAGTAACACCTTTCATCCCCCATACATGTCAGATTAAAACCAGCCAACGTATGAGACTTGAGGTGCTCCAGATGGCGAGAGAGATAAACGATAGCCCCGATTGTCTCAGGAACAAGCATCAATCGATAGCTGTAGCGTCGCTTAGGCAAGGAGGCCAGCCAGGCCATCAAAAACACTCCGACACCTGGGCCGGACAACTCGTTGTTGGCCATGGAGGGGTGGCAAACATAGCTGGATAACAAGATTTCCTGCTCACTCTCCCCCGGTAGCACCCACTCGGCATAAGTCAGTGAGCCCGGTTGCAAGCTGGTATCGATCACAACCTCATAATTTCCTTCGGGTAACGCTTCCCGCACATTGTGGGGTAAACAAAAGCCCCAACGGCGCTGATAATAAGACGTGACATAGGGGATGGCATCCGGTAACTCAGGCAAGGAGTGCAAGTGAGGTTGTAATTCTGCTAAAGGGAGAGTACAGCGTACCGGTTCTGAGTAACCCACCAAATGCAAGTTACTATCATTGAAATCAACCACCTTGTGCCCATCAGGTCCCAAGATGTAAGCCTCTCTGACATTCCACTCATCCGGCACTGTCCAATCAAAAAATGTGCTTCCGCTGGCAACTTCATGGATCTGCAATTCAGGTAAACAATGTTCGCGAAACAGGGCCAATGTTTTTCTTACACCATCGCCTGTCAAGCTGCGATTGAGCGGAAACAGCAAGGAAAGCAAACGATGCAGCTGTTCGCCAAGCTGATCCTGGTCAGCCCAGTCTGTAGGCAAATAACAACTGTCATGATTCGGCATCATTCAACCCCCTCAATTAGCTCAACAATATGTCCCAAGGGACTGAGAAAAAACTGGACATGAGAGCCCCCAAAAGCGATCGCTGGCAGGCTGGGCCCAAGGGGCAGGTGACGCTGTTCGCGCAGCCGTTCGGCGCTCTCCTGCAGGCAGCTCACCCGATAGGCAAGGTGGTTGATGACGTTGCGCCGGGTCTTGAGCACCTGGGCAACCGGGCTCTCCTCGCCGGCCGGGGCGACCAGCTCGTAACAGAGGCCATGGTCGTCGTGCACGAACTGCACCCAGACCCGTTGCAGCGGATCTTCCACCGCCGCCGAGCAGCGGCTCAGCCCCAGCACATCGCGGCAATAGGCCACACCGCTCGCCAGGTCCGGCACCACCAGTCCGATGTGATCAAACTGCATGGGACTCTCCTCCCGCCCGGATCAGGGCGTATGGGGCCGCCGCCAGCAACTCGCTGGCGGCCAGGATGAAGTCGCGGCACGACACCGCCCAGACCGGCACCCGCTGGCACAGCGTCTGGCGCCAGGCGCCCCGCTCCTGCAATAGGGTCACCAACCGGGAGAGGTCGATTTCGCTGGCCAGCGACAGGTCGCGCACATAGTAATCCGCCTGCCACTCCCGCACGCGGCCATCGACGCGCACCTGACCCGCAAACATCTTGTGATAGCGGTAGGGGACGGCCAGCCGCTGCTCCACGTAGTGGGTGAAGGTGATGCGGTCGGGGTGGCAACCCAGCCCCAGCAGCCAGCCGTTCTGCTCCGCCAGCCAGCCGAACGGGCTCTCCTGGCCGAAACAGTCGTGACACTCCCGCGCCACCAGCGCAGGCCCCTGTGGGCCGCTGATCGCCATGCTGAAGACGGGATCCAGTGTGCGCACCACCCCTTCCCGCTGGCGGAACAGCTCCGTCATCAAGCCCACCTTGCTCGGGGTCTGCGCAGGGTCGAAGCATTCGTCCGCCATCGGGCTGTAACTGAAGGTCGGCACCAGCAGGTGTCCATCCAGCCACTGCTCCAGGCATGTCCAGAAGGCCGCGATGCCCTCGGCGTTGCCCATGCCGGCAAACTGTGCCACCACCATGGCATCCGAGTGCACCATCAGGGCGCCGCCTCTGGGGATCCCCAGCTCGGTCAGCGCCTGCTCGAGTGCCTGTTTCACACGGCAACCCCTTTGCGCAGCAGGGCTTGCTGGATGTCGGTCAGACTCTTCAACTCGGCCAGCTCCTGCGGCTCGAACCGCACGGCATAGTGCTGTTCGACCAGCAACAGCAGGTTGAAGTGACCCAGAGAATCCCACTCGGGAAAACTGCCGAGGGCAGACTGTGCATTGACGCTGGCCTGAGGGAACTGCTGGTGTGCCAGCGCGATAAGGTCATTCATTGGCATAGAACTCCAAAAACGGGAGAGAAAGAGAGCAGAGATCCAGACTGAGGAACAGCTCGTCCGCCAGCGGCAGCAACCCCGCTGGAGTGGTTATCGGCCGGGTTGGCAGGCTCGCCAGAAAATCCCGTGCCGGCTGGTTGCGGGTGGTGGCAACCAGGCTGATGACCAGCTCGGTCACGCCTTGCGCCCGCAGATGGTTTGCCAGTTGCGCCAGCAGCCAGTATTCAAAGCCGCGCCCCAGTACCCGGCAGCTGATGGCCAGGGTATCCAGCAGCGCCCTGCCCTCGTCGAGCGGGTGCACCACCAGCAGCGCCGTCATGCCATGATCGGCGAATCGGTCTCGCAGGCCGGCCAGCCAGACGTCGCCTCCCTCGGCGGCCAGCCGGGCCAGCTCCGCCGCCTGATAACGGCGGCCAGAGAGGTTGAACTGATTGGTCTTCTGGCTGAGCTGTTCGGCTCGCAACTGGTTGCCCGGGGAGAGCGGCTGCCAGTCGGCCTGCAGCGCCAATTGCCGCAGGAAGGCGTGCTCGTCGCCCAGTTGCCGGCGCACCGCCTCGGCCTCGGCCTGGGCCTGATAGGAGTGCTGCCGCAGGCCGTCATCCCGGCTCTGGTGGCGACTGCACAGGGCCGGCAGCGTCAGCAGGGCATCCGGCCAGCTCCAGAGATCGGCCGGCGGGGTCATCACCATCACCTCGGGGCAGTTGGCCCGCACCTCGGCCCGCTCCAGCTCGCTGTCATCCCAGAAGACCAGGCTGTCCAGCCCGACATGGAGGCGGGCGGCCAGCCGCCGCAGCCCCTGGGATTTGGGCTCCCAGCCGATTTCGGCGGCGGCGATCTGCGCCCGTGTCAGCACCATGCCCGGATGCTCGTCAAACAGCCGCCACACATCGTCAGGCAGATTCTTGGAGCAGAGCGCCAGCACTATACCCTGCCCGTGCCAGTGGCTGGCTGCCTGCTGGAAAGCCTGGTAGAGCCGGCCCATCCCGTCCTGCCCCAGCAGGACGCCGCCGACACCGTCTTCGCCGACCACGCCGCCCCACAGGGTATTGTCGCAGTCGAGCACCAGCACCTTGTGGGCGGGTTGCTGCAACCGCTGCAGCAAGGGGAGAATCCACTGCGCCAGGCTGGCCAGACCGGCCATGGAGAAGGGGCAGGACATCAGATAGAGGTTGCGCCGATCGAAGCAGTGCTGGCGGCCATGCTGTTGCAGCCAGAGTGGCAGGTGCAGGTCGTCCAGGCCGGGTTGCTGCAGGCGCAGGCGGGCCATCTGCTGCTCGAACGCACTGGCCAGCACGGCGAGCACGGCAGGGGCCGTGCCATAGACACAGAGCGGCGCATGGCTGCAGGCCCCCACCAGCAGATGATCCTGCGGGCGGCGCTGCAGATGCTGCAACAGAGGCTGGCAGAGCGCGTCGACGAAGGCGGCAACCGCCAGCAGCTGCTCATCCTGCGCCAGACGCCCCCACTCCTGCAGGGTTCGAGCGGGCACCAGATCTTCCCACAGCCAGATGATGATGTGGGTCCCGGCCGCGGCATCGGCGCTCTGGTGCATCAGGGTCTGCAACCACTGGCCATGGGGGGCCACCTGCACTTCGCCGTATTCAGCCAGGGGGCGCCAAGCGAGGTTGCCCGGCATCAAGAACGAACTGCCACTGAGATGAATCGATGTCATGGCTTCTCCCACTCCGCTGTCGGCACCATCCAAGTTTTAATAACTTTGCTTGATCGTCTTTGATCTTCTAGAAAAATAAAAGCCTTTTCAGTCATTTATATCAGTAGTTGATGCTGACATAGGGGACTTCGGTCACATCCCACGCCTGCTTGAGGTAGACGGTGAGCACGAAGAAGAAGTTGGCCAGCAGGTTGGCGAAGCGATAGAGGATAGGATCGAAGCGCACGCCGCTCTCTTCCAGGCGTACCAGCAGACGCACCACCTTCTTGCTGCCACAGCGGCACAGGTGCAGGGTGGGAATGGGCTGGGGCCCCTGGGGCAGCACGAAGCCGGTCACTCGGCCGCGACTCGCCTCGTTGTAGTGATCGTACCGCCCCTTCAGCCAGTCCAGATCCTCCTCGAAGATGCCGAGCCGTCCCCGCACCGAGCCGTTGAGGTTGTAGATGAGCCGCTGCAGGGTCGCCAGATCCGCCATCACGGGCCGGGTATCCTCATCCGGCATCAGATGAGAGAGCACGGCCCCCACCTGGCAGCAGAGCTCGTCGGTGGCGATCTCGTAGTCGCACTGGAACTGGGTTTCGAAGATGAAGGGGTAGCAGAGCTCGCGCTTGTCTCTTGGCTTCTTGGGGTTCATGGCATCGCCGGGCTGGGGAAAAGGGCAGTGTGCCAGCCCGGGGACGGGCTGGCAAACACCCCGCCCCCGCCGGCATCACGGGGGCGTCGCCAGACTAGCCGGTCGCCATCTGCTGGCCAAGCAGCCTCATGGCTTCCAGCATCCGCTGGTTGAAGCCCATGAAGCCTGCCCCCTGGGTCGCCCCATCCTGACCCCGCGCCGCCAGCACGGTGGGCGTCAGCGCCTCCTGCTGGGAAGGGGGCAGCAGGGCGTCGGCCTGCTGCTGCAACCGGCTGAGCCTCGGCAGGTAGTCCGCCAGGGGCTTGAGGCTCTCCTGCAGGGAACTGGCCCCCTGGTAGGTCTGACTCAACTTGGCCGATTGCTTGAGCTTGAGGGAGTAGGAGACCAGCTGGCTGTCATCCAGTTGCAGCCCGTTCAGCCCGTCAGCCAGAGTCTTGCCGTCGCCCCCCTTGAAGAACTGCCCGGCCAGCTCGTCCAGCCCCTTGACCAGGGTGCCGATGGCATCCATCTCGGCACTGTCGAGATCCCCCTCCAGGGAGAAGTCGAAGCTCTGGCTCGACTTGAGGCTGAACTGGCTGCCGCCCCCATCGCTCTGGGACTTGAACTGCCAGCTGTCGCTGAAGCGCAACATCACCTTGTCCCCATCCCGGGTCTCGATCTCGAGGAGGGCCTGCTGGCGGCTGGCCATCCTGGCATCCCCCAGATCCGTCGTCGACACCTTGCCGAAGAACTCCTTCTCGAACTCGTCTAGCCCCTTCTGGATCAGCTTGTAGCTCTGATCCATGCCGGTCTTGATGTCCTCGTTGTCCGCCCAGTCACCGAGCTGCTTCCTGGCGTCACCGAAGCCCTTGTCCACCCCCTTGCGGGCCTGCTCCATCATCTTGGTCAGGTCGTCGTCGGACTTGCCGTCCGCACGGGCCGCGCCTATCCGCCCGGTGACGAACTGCAGCACGTTGTCCGCCACCGACTGGAAATCGAACAGGGTCTCCGGGGTGATCTCCTGGGGTTCCTGCACCTTGGGTGCCTTGTAGCCCTGGCCGTTGATCTCCAGCGCAAATTGCAGCGCCTGCTGGATCAGCACCTGGGCCCATTTCGGGGGCTTGTTCAGGGAGACCTCATCCCCCTTGTCCGCCGTTTTCGACTCCGTCTGTTGAGGCGATTTGGGAGCAATGCCCACTCCCTTGGGTTGGGCTGCGCCCATGCCATCAATTTGCATCATTACTCTCCCGCCTATAGTGGTGGATCGGTTATCGGCCCGACTGGCCACTTCTTGACCACAAAAAACTTGGACAATCCGCAACGGCCTTTTAAAATCCCCACCCTTTGGTTGGCTGCGGCCTTCCCCCGGTCTTTCCCCGGCTCAGCCCGGTGCATGCGAGGTATCCATGACTCAATCCCAGCCATCTTCCGCCGACGCCCAGGGCAGACGGACTCCTGCCGACTACCAGGCCCAGCTCGACGAGAAGCGCGATCGCCTCACCCAGCTGTTCGCCCCCTTCAATCCGCCCGCGCTGGAGCTGCACGCCTCTCCCGCCCAGCACTACCGGATGCGCGCCGAGTTCCGCATCTGGCACGAGGGGGACGACCTCTTCCACTGCATGTATGCACCGGCCACCAAGGAGATTATCCGGGTCGACAGCTTCCCCACCGCCAGCCTGCTCATCAACCGGCTGATGCCTGTGCTGCTGGCCGGGCTGCGCCCGCACCCCGTGCTGCGCAAGAAGCTGTTCCAGATCGACTATCTCTCCACCCAGTCCGGCCAGATCTGCGTCAGCCTGCTCTACCACCGCAAGCTGGAAGCCGAGTGGCAGCAGGCCGCCGAGGCGCTGCAGGCCGACCTGCGTGCCAAGGGGTTCGAGCTGCAACTGATTGGCCGCGCCCACAAGCAGAAGATCTGCCTGGGGGATGACTTCGTCATCGAACGCCTGACCGTGCAGGGGCGCGAGCTGGTCTACAAGCAGGTGGAAAACAGCTTCACCCAGCCCAACGCCGCCATCAACGAACAGATGCTGGGCTGGGCCCTGGACGTGACCAAGGGGAGCGAGGGGGACCTGCTGGAGCTCTACTGCGGCAACGGCAACTTCTCCATCGCTCTGGCGCAGAACTTTCGCAAGGTGCTGGCCACCGAGATCGCCAAGCCGAGCGTGGACTCCGCCCAGTTCAACATCGCCGCCAACGGTGTCGACAACCTGATCATCCTGCGCATGTCGGCGGAGGAGTTCACCATGGCGATGCGCGGCGAGCGGGAGTTCAACCGCCTCAAGGGGGTCGATCTCGGCGCCTACCAGTGCAACACCATCTTCGTCGACCCGCCCCGGGCCGGTCTGGACGACGCCACCGTCAAGCTGGTGCAGGATTACGACAACATCCTCTACATCTCCTGCAACCCCGAGACCCTGCAGGCCAACATGGCCGTACTAGGTGAAACCCACGAGATCGCCCGCTTCGCCCTGTTCGACCAGTTCCCCTGGACCCACCACATGGAAGCCGGGGTGTACCTGAAGCGCAAGGGCGGCTGATCCGGGCGGTTCCCCGGCTGCCCCATGGCAGCCGGGGCCGCTTTGGCCACTGAAGGGCGCGGATCCTGCCTCATCGGACCGACCCGCCACGGGACAAGTGGGGCGGCCCGATGCCAACCGCTTCATCCTGCCCCCCCATCCCCCCGGGAGAAGGGGCAAAAACCCCCGCATTGATTAGTTATCCCGGTGCAGAGCGCGGACGCAGCCGTTATGCTGGCGACACACCCACTCACGCCATGACCGGGGAACCACGCCACCATGCCACGCGTTCTGTTTGTTGAAGACGATCCCGAGATAGGCCAGCTCATCAGCAGTTGGCTCGGTCGCCACGACATCGAGGTGCTGCTGGAGACCCGGGGTGACCGGGCACTCGACAGGGCCCTGGCCGAGCAGCCGGATCTGGTGCTGCTCGACATCATGCTGCCGGGGCAGGATGGCCTCTCCCTGTGCCGGGATCTGCGCCCGCGCTTTGCCGGCCCCATCGTCATGCTCACTTCGCTCGACAGCGACATGAACCAGATCCTGAGCCTGGAGCTGGGGGCCAACGACTACATCCTCAAGACCACGCCCCCCCCGGTGCTGCTGGCCCGGCTGCGAGTCCAGTTTCGCCAGCAGGGGCAGAGCCAGCAGGCCGTGGTCCCCGCCGCCCCGCCCCAGCGCCTGCAGTTCGGCCGCCTCCAGATAGACGGCCCGGGTCGGGATGTGCGCCTCGATGGGGAGAGCATTCCCCTCTCCACCGCCGATTTCGACCTCCTGTGGGAGCTGGCCTGCCACGCCGGCCAGATCCTGGGGCGGGAGGCGCTGTTTCGCAGCCTGCGGGGGCGCGACTACGACGGCCAGGATCGCAGCATGGACGTGGCCATCTCCCGTCTGCGCCGCCGGCTCGGGGATGACAGCAACAACCCGACCCGCATCAAGACGGTGCGCCAAAAGGGTTATCTACTCGTACCCCAGGCTTGGGAATGAGCTGGTGTCTCACACGCCTGCACACCAGAAGCCAGGGAATGACAGCAACAACTCGATCTGGATCAAGACGGTGCGCCAGAAAGGTTACCTGCTGGTGCCCCAGGCCTGGGAATAAGCCCCGCCGAATGACCTTGATGCACTCAGCCTTCTCCCCTTGCGGGAGAAGGGTTGGGGATGAGGGGCAACAAGGCAATGTCCAGACGCAATCCAGGCAAGAGGAGAGCCCCGATGCGACGCCTGTTTATCCAGTTCTATCTGCTGCTGATAGGCTGCTTCACCCTCGCCATTCTGCTCATCGGGCTGGTCTATCAGGTCAGCGCCGAGCGGGCGGGGGACCGTTATCTGGAGCGGATGATGCAAGGCTCCCTCGGCCTGCTCACTGGCGAGCTGGCCCGGCTGCCGCCGGAACACTGGGCCACCCGCACCGGCGAACAGAGCCGCCAGCTCAATCTGCCGCTGCAGATCGGCGTCCTCGCCAACCAGCCGCTGGCCAGCGAGGATCAGGCCTTCCTCGAGGCGGGCAACATCGTCATCGTCGAAGAGGATGACACCTTCCTGCAGCGCATCCCGAACACCGACAAGGTGCTGATCGTCGGTCCCGTCCCCTACCTCTCCTACCTGCACGAGCTGCACTGGGTGGACGTGGGGCTGCTGCTGCTCATCGGCCTTTCCCTCGGCCTGCCCATCCTGCTCTGGCTGCGCCCCCACTGGCGCGGCCTGCAACAGCTCGAACAGACCGCCCGCCGGGTCGGCGACGGGGATCTCTCCTGTCGCACCGGTTTGCCGCCCGGCAGCAGCCTGGGCCGGGTCGGCCGCACCTTCGACCAGATGGCGGAGCAGTTGCAGGCCATGCTGGCCAGTCGCAAGCAGTTGACCGACGCCATCGCCCACGAGCTGCGCTCCCCCCTGGTGCGGCTGCGCTATCGCCTCGCCATGCTGGCCGAGCCTCCCTCACCCGAGGAGCAGCAGGGACTGGAGCGGGACCTCGGCGCCCTCGATGCCCTCATCGAGGAGATGCTGACCTATGCCAGGCTCGATCGCCCCGAACTGCCGCTGCAATGCAGCGATCTGGAGCTCGGCAGCTGGGCCGGCAGCCGCCTTGCCGACTGGCAGGCCCTGCGACCGGACAAGCGGCTCGACTTCGTGCGCCCGGCCATGGCTCTGCCCTGGCGCGGCGACACCCGATTGCTGGACCGGGCGCTGGAAAACCTCATCGGCAACGCCCTGCGCCATGCCACCAACCAGGCAAGCCTCTGCATAGCGCGACAGGGGGACGACTATCTGCTGGAGGTGGCCGACGATGGCCCCGGCATCGATCCCGCGCTGGCCCCGCAAATCTTCGAGCCCTTCGTGCGCCTGGATCAGAGCCGGGACAGACGCACCGGCGGCGCCGGGCTGGGGCTGGCCATCGTGCGCAGCATCGCCCACCACCACGGCGGCGAGGTGCAACTGCTGCCAAGCAGCAGCGGTGCCCGTTTCTGCCTGACCCTGCCCGTACATTTGGATACAAACCGTCACCAGTCGCTCACTGAACCGCAGGTCGAACAACCCTAGGATGAAGTCATGGAGAAACGCTCCATGTCATCAAACCGAACGAGGAACTGGAATATGAACAAGCTGATCCCCCTGACTCTGGCCGCTGTCTTCGCCCTGACCTCCGGCTTCACCATGGCCGCCACCCCGACCAAGGCCGCCGCTCCCCACGCCACCCAGACCAAGGTCGTGAAAAAGCATCACAAGGCTGCCCACGCCAAGGCGCCGGCCGTCAAGGTTGCCCCCAAGACCAAGTAAGCTGCCCGCTTCCGCCATGAAAAAGGGGCCCCCGACAGGGGGCCCCTTCTGTTTTTGCGCGCTTGCCGTGACTCAACCCAGCATGTAATCCCCTGGCAGTTCGATGCGGGCCACCCCGGAGGCAACCGCCGCCAGTGCCACCGCACGGGCAACCCGCGGCAGCAGGCGGGCGTCCATGGGCTTGGGAATGACGTAGTCCTTGCCGAAGGCGAGTTCACTCACGCCAGCAGCGGTCAGCACCTCGGCGGGCACCGACTCCTTGGCCAGAGCACGGATCGCCTCCACTGCCGCAATCTTCATGGCATCGTTGATGCGGCTGGCACGGGCGTCGAGGGCGCCGCGGAAGATGAAGGGGAAGCAGAGCACGTTGTTGATCTGGTTCGGGTAGTCCGAACGGCCGGTTCCCATGATGAGATCCCCGCGCACTCCGTGAGCCAGGGCAGGCTTGATCTCGGGGTCCGGGTTGGAACAGGCGAAGATCACCGGGTTGGGGGCCATCAGGGCCACCGCCTCGGCAGGCAGTACGTCCGGGCCGGAGACGCCGACGAAGACGTCAGCCCCGTCGATGACATCCATCAGAGTGCGCAGGGGGGTGTCGTTGGCGAAACGCTGCTTGTACTGGTTGAGATCGGTGCGGCCACTGTGGATCACACCCTGGCGGTCCAGCATGAAGATGTTGTGCGGTGCAGCCCCGCACTTGATCAACAGATCCATGCAGGCGGTGGCGGCGGCACCGGCGCCCATGCAGACGATGCGGCTGGTGCCAATCTCCTTGCCCTGCACTTCCAGCGCGTTGAGCAGCCCGGCTGCGGTGACGATGGCGGTACCGTGCTGGTCATCGTGGAACACCGGGATGTCGCAGCGAGCGATCAGCGCCTCTTCAATCTCGAAGCACTCGGGGGCCTTGATGTCTTCCAGGTTGATGCCGCCGAAGGTGTCGGCGATGGCGGCCACCGTATCAATGAACTGGGCGCTGGTCTCGTGCTTCACCTCGATGTCGATGGCGTCGATGCCGGCAAAGCGCTTGAACAGCAGGGCCTTGCCCTCCATCACCGGCTTGGAGGCCAGCGGGCCCAGATTGCCCAGCCCCAGGATGGCGGTGCCGTTGGAGATGACGGCCACCAGGTTGCCCTTGCCGGTGTAGCGGTAGGCATCGGCCGGATTGGCGGCGATCTCGCGTACCGGTTCGGCAACACCCGGGCTGTAGGCCAGCGCCAGATCGCGAGCGGTCTCGGCGGGCTTGGTGAGGGCGATGGCGATTTTGCCCGGAACGGGTTGGGCGTGGTAGTCGAGTGCCTGTTGGCGGAGATCGTGCTGCTGATCGGACATGGGGGACCCCGATACGGAAATGAATGAGTGATGCGTTGGCTCGCCAGCGGGCGAGGGCTGAGGATCATAAAGAAATCCCCCGCCCTTTCACAGCATAAAATATCGCTGGATAGCAATGACACGCTAGTCAGTAGCATGTCATGCCACCCAAAATTACCCAATTATTTATAGATTCGATTTCAATCCATGACTGGAATGCCGGCTTTTTCCTCTGCCTGCCGGGCGATGGCCTCCGTCATCCCCTGAAAGATGAAGAGGTGGAAGGGCAGCATGGCAAGCCAGTAGGCCAGCCCCCAGGCCCCCTGCGGATGCCAGTGGGCCGTCACCCGCAGCCGGGTCAGGCCGGACTCCAGGGGCTGGATGTTGAACTCCAGCCGCCCGACGCCGGGGGCCTTCATGTTGAACAGCAGATCCAGCCTGCGTCCTTCATCCACCCCGAGGATCTGCCAGGAGTCCAGCATGTCCCCCTTCACGAAGCGATCCGGGTTGGTGCGTCCCCGGGTCCGGGCCGGGCCGCCGATCAGGTGATCCATCCATTCGCGCACCACCCACAGCTCGTTCATGTAGAAGTAGCGCTGCTCACCCCCCAGTTGCTGCAGCACCTGCCACACTACCTCGGGGGCGGCGAGGCAATCCGCCTCCCCGCTGGCGGTGCGGTCGTAGAAGCCATACTCGGGATGACGCCAGCGCAGACCCAGGGGCGTCTCCTCCCCGTGCTGCTCGGCACCGAGCCTCTGCTCCAGCGCCAGGCTCTCCGCCAGCGCCTCGTCGAAGCTGAGCAGATGCTGGGGCAACAGGGCACGCAAGGGGCCGTCATCCGCCGGGATGTCGTGCTTGAGCCCCCCCACCAGCGCCTTGGCGATGGGTTGGGGAACCGAGGTGGCGAACTGCAGCCACCAGGCGGAGAGCCGGGGGCTCAAAAAGGGGATCGGAATGATGGGGCAGCGTTTGCCGATATGGGCGGCGAACTTCTGGAGCTGCTGCTGGTAGCTGAGCAGCTCGGGGCCGGCCGCATTGAAGATCTGGCCATCCACCCCGTCGGCTTCCACCAGCCCGCCCAGATAGTGCAAGAGGTTGGAGAGGGCAATGGGGGGAGTGCGGGAACGCACCCACTTGGGCGTCACCATCATGGGCAGGTTGTACACCAGATCCCGCATCACCTCGAACGCCGCCGAGCCGGGGCCTATGATGATACCGGCACGCAGCTCTACCGTGGGCACCCCTGCGCTGCGAAACAGCTCCCCACAGTAGCGCCGGGAGTTGAGGTGGCGACTGTTGCAGGGCTCGGGCTGGATGGCGCCGAGATAGACGATGCGGCGCACCCCGGCGGCACGGGCGGCAGCGGCGAAGTTCTTCACTCCCTGCTGCTCCAGCCGGTGAAAACCGGCCCCCGCCCCCATGGCGTGTACCAGATAGAAGACGGTGTCGACCCCCGCCAGCGCAGGGGGCAGGGTGGCAGGCTTGAGGCTGTCGGCGAGGCGAAACGCCACCCCCTCCGGCAGACGGCAGGGACGACGGGCCCCGGCGATGACCCTGTACCCCAGACCCTGCAGATGAGGCACCAGGTAGGATCCTATGTACCCGGCAGCTCCCATCACCAGACATGTGCGCATCGGCTCTTCTCCCTTGGTTGAGCCAACACCATAGGGCAAAGCGGGGAATTACAGAATGGCGGCCAATAAAAAAGGCACCCGATGGGCGCCTTTTTCAGAATTCTTCAGAAGCAAGATTACTTCTTGGAGGTCAAGCCACCGAAACGCTTGTTAAACTTGTCTACGCGGCCGCCGCTAGAAACTTCTTTCTGCTTGCCGGTGTAGAACGGGTGGCACTCGGAGCACACGTCCAGGTTCAGATCTTTACCGATGGTAGAGAAGGTGTTGATGACGTTACCGCAAGAGCACTTGGCGGTGATGGCTACGTAGTCAGGATGGATACCAGCTTTCATGGACAACCTCAATTATCAGGCCGTGTCGCCATCCGATCTCTTGTCGGACACCACACGATTGTTGAACACAGTTTCAAAGGCTGCGAATAATATAGGAAACGCCTGAGATCAGGCAAGTGGCTTCGCAGAAAAAATAGGCAACCCCTGGTGAATTCTTCCCAAACGCTGGATCTGGTTCGTGTGGCTGTGCCGGTGCCGTTACGCCGTCATTTCGACTATCTCTCTCCCCTGCCCTTGCCTGCCCCCGGTTGCCGGGTCGAGATCCCGTTCGGCCCGCAGACCCTGGTTGGTCTGGTGGTGGATCACCCGACCGAGAGCCAGGTCCCCCGCAACAAATTAAAGCCCTTGAAGAGGGTGCTCGACAGCGCCCCCGTGCTGGGGCCCGACATTCTGGCGCTGATGGCCTGGAGCGCCGGTTACTACCAGCACCCGCTGGGGGAAGTGCTGCCCCATGCCCTGCCGGTGCTGGTGCGCAAGGGGGAGCCCGCCGCCTATCGGGAGCTGGAGTTCTGGTTTGCCACCGATGCCGGCATGGCCATCGACCTCAACGAGCTCAAGCGGGCGACCAAGCAGCAACAGGCCCTCGCCTTGCTGCGCAAGGGGCCGCAGACCCCCTCCGCCCTCAAACAGGAGGAGATCCAGAGCGCAGCCCTCACCGCGCTGGAGAAGAAGGGACTGCTGGAGAAGCGCTCGCTGGAGCCGAGCCATGATGGCGACTGGGCCACCCGCTTCGAGCCGGGTGAGGGGCTGCGCCTCAACGGCGAGCAGGCGCTGGCGGTGGCCGCCGTCACCAGCCAGAGCAACAAGTTCGGTGCCTTCCTGCTGGACGGCATCACGGGCTCCGGCAAGACCGAGGTTTACCTCAGCATCCTCGAGCCCCTGCTCAAGGCGGGCAAGCAGGCGCTGGTGATGGTGCCGGAAATCGGCCTCACCCCCCAGACCATCAACCGCTTCCGCCGCCGCTTCAACGTGCCCGTGGTGGCGATGAACTCCGCCATGAACGACAGGGAGCGGCTCGATGCCTGGCTGGCCTGCCGCGACGGCGGTGCCGCCATTCTGATCGGCACCCGATCCGCGGTGTTCACGCCGTTCAAGGACCTCGGCATCATCATCATCGACGAGGAGCACGACGGCTCCTTCAAGCAGCAGGACGGCTTTCGCTACCACGCGCGCGATCTGGCGGTGATGCGGGCCCATCGCGCCGGCATTCCCATCCTGCTTGGATCTGCCACCCCGTCGCTGGAGACGCTGCACAACGCCCGCAGCGGCAAGTATCACCACCTCACTCTCACTCGCCGCGCCGGCAACGCCCAGACCGCTCGCCAGGTGATCCTGGATATCAAGAACGTGCGGCTACAGGCCGGGCTCTCACCCCAGCTGGAACAGCTGATGGCAGAGCATCTGGCGGCGGGCAACCAGGTAATGCTGTTTCTCAACCGTCGTGGCTATGCCCCGGCTCTTATCTGCCACCAGTGCGGCTGGAGTGCCGCCTGCGAGCGCTGCGACGCCTGGTACACCTGGCATCAGGCCGGGCGACGGCTGCACTGCCACCACTGCGACAGCGTGCGCCCGTTGCCCCATCACTGCCCCGAGTGCGGCAGCAGCGAGCTGATCGGCTCCGGGGTCGGCACAGAGCAGCTGGAGCAGCTGCTCGGCACCGTTTTCCCCCAATATCCGGTGGTGCGCATCGACCGGGACAACACCCGCCGCAAGGGGGAGCTAGAGACGCACCTCGGCGACATCAAGGCGGGCAAGTACAAGATCCTGATCGGCACCCAGATGCTGGCCAAGGGCCACCACTTCCCAGACGTGACTCTAGTGGGCCTGCTGGACGTGGATGGCGCCCTGTTCAGTGCCGATTTTCGCGCTGCCGAGAAGCTGGCCCAGCTCTACACCCAGGTGGCGGGCCGGGCTGGTCGCGCCAGCAAACCTGGGCTGGTGGTGCTGCAAAGCCACCATCCCGAACACGCCCTGCTGCAGGATCTGACCCAGAACGGCTATGGCCACTTCGCCGACACGGCGCTGAAAGAGCGCCGCCTGCTGGGGCTGCCACCGTTCAGCCATCAGGGACTGTTCCGGGCCGAGGCCAACGGTCGCGACGAGGTGCAGCTGTTCCTCAGTCGCCTCGCCGCTACCCTGCGCAGCGCCCGCTATCCCCAGGTGCAGGTGCTGGGGCCCATCAGCGGCTTCATGGAGCGCAAGGCGGGCAAGTTTCGCATGCAGCTACTGGTGCAGGGGCCCAGCCGGGCACCGCTGGCCCAGTTGCTCGACTGGGCGGTGAAGGAGCTGGAGGGGTGGCCCGAGACCAAGCGGGTGCGCTGGAGCCTGGATATCGACCCCACGGAACTGAACTAACGCGGCTCTGCCAGCACGGCCTCCGCCAACACCCTGGCCTGTTCCAGAGCCAGGGGCTGCTGATAGCTGTGGGCCATCACCACGGCCCCTTCCAACAGCAGGCATAATCCGGTGGCCTGCACCTCGGTGCATTCGAGGGCCTTCCTGACCCAGTTCAGCAACGCCCGCTTGTGGGCCACCACCAGCTTGCGTACCGGGTGGCGAGGATCGGAGAACTCGGCGCTCGCGTTGATGAAGTTGCAGCCGTAGAAGTCGCTGCGGCCAAACCAGTCCGCAAAGCCATCGAACAGCGCCAGCAACCTGGCCTCCCGCCCCGACACCCCATCCATCCTGGCATCGAGCAGGGCAAAGAACTCCGCATCCCGCGCCATCAGCACGGCTTCGATCAAGGCATCCTTGGTGGGGAAGTGGCGATAGAGGGTACGTTTGGTACTGCCCGCCTCGGCCCAGATGCGATCGATGCCGGTGGCGTGAAAGCCGTGACGATTGAACAACCGATAGGCTGTCGTCATCAGCTGTTGCCGTTTTTCGCTCATGGTGACTTTCCTCTTGAAGTACACCGATCTGTCTACCTAATGTCGCAGGCTGGATCAAGTGATCCGGCACAGACAAGGAGACAGGAGATGGAAACAAGACGATGGCGAAGTGCCTGGCTGGCAGGGCTCGGTGCCTGCCTGGCCATAATGTTGCTCGGCTGGCTGGACATGAGCTGGCAGTCGACCCTGTTGATGGCACCGTTCGGGGCAAGCTGTGTGCTGCTCTTCTCCCTGCCGGACAGTCCGCTGGCCCGTCCGCAGAACGTGCTGGGAGGCCACCTGTTATCGGCCACCGTGGGGTTGGTGGTGCAATTGCTCCCGCTACCGATGGAACTCAAGCTGGCGCTGGGTGTGGGCCTGTCCATTGCACTCATGCAGGGACTGGGGCTGATCCACCCACCCGCCGGAGCCAATCCACTGTTGATCCTGCTCACCACCCAGTCCTGGCCTTTCCTCTGGCAAACAGTGCTGCCCGGCGCCTTGCTGCTGATCATGGTGAGTCATTGCGCCAGGCGGCTGCAAACGTCACGGCTCACACCCACATAAACAACGAGGGGGCCAAGGCCCCCTCGTTGTTTAATAGCAAGGCAAAGATGGCTTATTCGGCGACCTGGGAGACCCCGGTCAGGCGCACCTCGACCCGGCGATCCGGGGCCAGGCAGGCGATCATCTGCGCCTTGGCGCCATCCGGGCAGCTGCCCCCGGTCACGGGCGAAGACTCTCCCCGCCCTTCGGCACGCACCTTGTCGGCAAACAATCCCTTGGCGATGAGATAATCCGCCACCGTGCGGGCACGCTGTTCGGAAAGGGACTGGTTGTAGGCCTCCGAGCCGATGCGGTCGGTATGACCGATCACCGTCGCCACCCCGTCTTTCGGATTGGCCGCCAGGATCTGGGCAAACAGGTTGTCGAGGGCCTGGCTGGCGGCTGGCTTCAGGGTCGCCTTGTTGAACTCGAACAGCACATCGGAATCCAGGCTGAACTGTTTCTCCACCAGCACGGGGGCCGGGGCGGGCGCAGGTTCGGGCGCAGGCGTTGGTGCCACCGGCTCGTCGCCGATCTGGCCGAAGCGATAGAGCATGCCGACCGACAGCAGGCCATTGTCCATCTCGATGCCTGACTCGTCGAGGGAAGTCTTCCCAAGGGGTGTGGTGTACTGGTATTCGAGGCGGGCGGCCCAATCCTTGTCGATGGCGTATTCGACCCCCAGCGCCCCGACAAAGGCGGCACCATGATATTTGTTGCCCTCATGGGATTCGGAGAGGCTGCTGGTGCCATCGCTGGCCCTGACGTTGAGTGAGCTCTCGGTCCAGGCATAGGCCCCCCCGAGACGACCGTAGATATCCAGTGCCGAGGTTGCAGGCAGGATAATCTTCATGGTGGCCTGCACCATCTGGGCCTTGGCCTCGCCATCGAGTGCGAAATCAACCCCGTTGCCCGAGTAGTGCTTGTCCACCTGATACTTGCCGAGCCAGTCATAGCCGAGCTCAATCGCCACGTTTCTGTTCACCTGATAACCGGCAAACAGCCCCAGACCGAGATCATCGCTGTTCTCGTTCACCTTGGTTGCATCGAACAGCTCTTCGACCTGAGCGTTGTAATCCACCCCGTAATAATTTGACCAGCCGGCCTTGCCGCCGACATACCAGGTGTTGTCCTGGGCGGCAGCCTGCACCGTCCCTGTTGCCATCAAAGCGCCGATCAGGACGGCGAGCATAGATCTGTTCATGGATGAGCCCCTGCAATGAATTGTTATGACGCTGCTGCGTCTCTCTTCCCTGACGGGGCTCTGAACCCAAGCCCCGCATTCAGATTATCCCATCTGCAACCAGCCTCAAACGACCAGGGACTCAGGAGTGTGATATTGGCGACATTATCGGCCACCGTGCCCCCAATCATGGGGGCCGACGCGTTGCCCATAAAAAAACGAAGAGCCGGGCTCTTCGTTTTTCATCTGGCAAGGGGATGGCTCCCCGCTCACTGACTGCCCTGGCTCGCCAGGAAGAGGCGGTAGGCGGGATCCTCGCTCACCTCTTTCCAGCCGTAGCCAATCTCGTGCAGGTAATCGTGGAAAGCCGCCACGTCCTCGTCCGGCAGCTCGAAGGCACAGAGCACCCGGCCGTAGTCGGCGCCGTGGTTGCGGTAGTGGAACAGGCTGATGTTCCAGCGACAGCCCAGGGTCTCTAGGAAGCGCATCAGGGCCCCCGGCTGCTCCGGGAACTTGAAGCTGTAGAGACGCTCACCGAGGGGCCGGGCCGGGCGGCCGCCAATCATGTAGCGCACGTGGTTCTTGGCCAGCTCGCTCTCGGTCATGTTGACCACCGGATAGCCGTTGCCGCCGAGCTGATCGATGATCTGGCCCAGCTCCTCGTCACCGCCGGTGAGGCGCACCGAAACGAACAGCGACGCCTGTTCCGCGTCCGCATAGCGATAGTTGAACTCGGTCACCATGCGGGGCCCCAGCTGACGGCAGAAGTCGAGGAAGGCCCCCTTGCGCTCGGGGATGGTCACCGCCAGCATGCCCTCGCGCTTCTCACCGATCTCGCAGCGCTCGGAGACGTAGCGCAGGCTGTGGAAGTTCACGTTGGCGCCGGACAGAATGGCCGCCATCCGCCCCCCTTTCACCTGCTCTCGCTCGCTGTACGCTTTGAGGCCTGCCAGGGACAAGGCCCCCGACGGCTCGGCGATGGCGCGGCAGTCATCGAAGATGTCTTTCAGTGCGGCGCAGATCTGGTCGTTGGAGACGGTCACCACCTCGTCCAGATACTGGTTGCACAGGCGGAAGGTCTCCTCGCCGATGCGCTTGACCGCCACCCCGTCTGCAAACAGGGAGACCCGCTCCAGATTGACCGGCTCGCCGGCCGCCAGCGCCGCCTTGAGGCAGGCGGACCCCTCCGCCTCCACCCCGATTACCTTCACATCCGGCAGCAGCTGCTTGATGTAGACCGCCACCCCGGCGGCCAGGCCGCCGCCGCCCACCGGCACGAAGACGTGGGTGAGGTGGGTATCCTGCTCCAGCAGCTCCTTGCCGATGGTGCCCTGGCCGGCGATCACCTCGACGTCGTCGAACGGCGGGATCAGGGTGTAGCCCTCCAACTCGGCGAGGCGGCGGCTCTCGCCATAGGCCTCGTCGAAGCTGTTGCCAAACAGCAGCACGTTGCCGCCCTGACGGCGCACTGCGTCGATCTTGATGTCCGGCGTGGTCTTGGGCATCACGATAATCGCCTTGATGCCGAGCTTGGCGGCCGACAGGGCGACCCCCTGGGCGTGGTTGCCGGCGGAGGCGGCGATGACGCCGCGCTCCTTCTGCTCCTGGGTCAGGGTGGCGATCTTGTGGTAGGCGCCGCGCAGCTTGAAGGAGTGAACCGGTTGCAGATCCTCCCGCTTCAGGCTGACGTGATTGCCAAGCCTGTCGGAGAGTTTCTTCAGGGTTTGCAAGGGGGTGACCCGCGCCGCCTCGTAGACGGGGGAGAGCAGCACCTTGCGTAGATAATCCGCCGCAGAGACCATGGTTATACCCCCGTCTCGTGGCGAAGGGCGCGCAATGCGCCCATATCATGACAGTTCATTCTCTCACTCCCCCAGCAGGGTGCGATCGCGCACCGCGCCCTTGTCGGCGCTGGTGGCGAACATGGCGTAGGCGCGCAGGGCAAAGGAGACCTCGCGCTGACGATCGACCGGCTTCCAGCCACGGGCAGAGACGGAGGCGCGACGGGTGGCCAGCACGCTGTCGGCCACCTCCAGCACCATGCTGCGGGCCGGGATGTCGATGTTGATGATGTCGCCATCCTCCACCAGACCGATAGTGCCGCCAGAAGCCGCCTCCGGGGAGACGTGGCCGATGGAGAGACCCGAGGTACCGCCGGAGAAGCGACCGTCGGTGATGAGGGCACACGCCTTGCCCAATCCCATGGACTTGAGATAGGTGGTGGGATAGAGCATCTCCTGCATGCCGGGGCCCCCTTTCGGGCCCTCGTAGCGGATCACCACCACTTCACCGGCTTTCACCGTGCCGTCCAGAATGCCGCTCACCGCGCTCTCCTGGCTCTCGAATACCCGGGCCGGGCCGCGGAAGGTGAGGTTCTCCTCATCCACCCCGGCGGTCTTGACGATGGCCCCGTTGAGGGCGAGGTTGCCAGCGAGGACCGCCAGGCCACCTTCCTGGCTGTAGGCGTGATCGAAGGAGCGGATGCACCCCTCGGCGCGGTCCAGATCCAGCTCGGGCCAGCGGCAATCCTGACTGAACGCCTTGGTGGTACGGATGCCGGCAGGACCTGCACGGTAGAAGTCGTGAACCCCCTTGTCATTGCTGCGGCTGACGTCATATTCGGCCAGCAGCTCCACCAGGGAAGTGCCCAGCACGTTGCGGGTATCCCCGTGCACCAGGCCCGCTTTTTCCAGCTGACCCAGGATGGCAACCACGCCGCCGGCGCGGTGCACGTCTTCCATGTGGTACTTCTGGGTGGAAGGCGCCACCTTGCACAGCTGGGGCACCTTGCGGGACATGCGGTCGATGTCGGCCATGGTGAAGTCGACACCCGCCTCCTGGGCTGCCGCCAGCAGGTGCAATACCGTATTGGTTGAACCGCCCATGGCGATGTCGAGCGCCATGGCGTTCTCGAACGCCGCCTTGGTGGCGATGTTGCGCGGCAGTGCCGAGGCATCGTCCTGCTCATACCAACGCTTGGCCAGAGTGACGATGCGCTGGCCCGCCAGCTTGAACAGCTGCTCGCGGTCGCTGTGGGTTGCCAGCAGGGAGCCGTTGCCCGGCTGGGAGAGACCCAGTGCCTCGGTCAGGCAGTTCATGGAGTTGGCGGTGAACATGCCGGAGCAGGAGCCGCAGGTGGGGCAGGCGCTGCGCTCGATCTGATCGCTCTGTGCATCGGAGACCTTGGGGTCGGCGCCCTGGATCATGGCGTCCACCAGATCCAGCTTGATGATCTGGTCGGAGAGCTTGGTCTTGCCCGCTTCCATGGGGCCGCCGGAGACGAAGATCACCGGGATGTTGATGCGCAGGGCAGCCATCAGCATCCCCGGGGTGATCTTGTCGCAGTTGGAGATGCAGACCATGGCGTCGGCACAGTGGGCGTTGACCATGTACTCCACCGAGTCGGCGATGAGTTCGCGGGACGGCAGGGAATAGAGCATGCCACCGTGGCCCATGGCGATGCCGTCATCCACGGCGATGGTGTTGAACTCCTTCGCGACCCCGCCAGCCGCCTCGATTTCGCGGGCGACCAGTTGGCCCAGATCCTTGAGGTGGACGTGGCCCGGCACGAACTGGGTGAAAGAGTTGACCACGGCGATGATGGGCTTGCCGAAATCCTGATCGGTCATGCCGGTGGCACGCCAGAGGGCGCGGGCCCCGGCCATGTTACGTCCGTGGGTGGTGGTGGCGGATCTCAACTTCGGCATTGTCTCTACTCCCTGAATGCCCCTGGGGCGCATTGTCTTTCAACATGAATGTGTGATTCGCGGATCGGGAATCGATCCTGGTGAAGGCACCTCGGGGAGCCTTCACCGGAAGCGACTCGGGGAGGCGTGACGCCTCCCCGCTATCATCAGTCGTTGACCGGCGTCAGCCAGCCCCACTTGTCTTCGGTCTTGCCGTTGAACAGGCCGAAGAAGGCGTTCTGCAACTGCTCGGTCACCGGGCCACGGCAACCGGCGCCCACCTTCATCCGATCCACCGAGCGCACCGGGGTCACCTCGGCCGCCGTGCCGGTCATGAAGATTTCGTCTGCGACGTACAGCGCCTCACGGGGCAGCGCCTGCTCGCGTACCTCGTAACCCAAGTCGCGCGCCAGCGTCATGATGGTGTCGCGGGTGATGCCGGGCAGGATGGCCGCAGTGGCGGGCGGGGTGAACAGCACGCCGTTCTTCACCAGAAACAGGTTCTCCCCCGCCCCTTCGCTCAGGTAGCCGTTCACATCCAGCGCCAGCCCCTCGGCGAAGCCGTTGCGCTTGGCCTCGCGGCTGATGAGCTGGGAAGAGAGATAGTTGCCCCCCGCCTTGGCACCGGTCGGGATGGTGTTGGGAGCGAGCCGGTTCCAGGAGGTGACGCACACATCTACCCCGTTTTTCAGCCCCTCTTCTCCGAGGTAGGCGCCCCAGGGCAGGGCCGCGACCATGAGGTCGGCCTTGGCATCCAGCGGCGGATGCAGCCCCAGCCCCACGTTGCCGACAAAGGCCAGCGGGCGCAGGTAGCCGCTCTTCAGGCCGTTCTCGCGCACCACGGTGCGGCAGGCTTCATTCACTTCGGTCTCGCTGTAGGGGACGTCCATCCAGTAGATCTTGGCGGAGTCGAACAGGCGGCGGGTGTGCTCCTGCAGGCGGAAGATGTAGGTCCCCTTGGGAGTGTCATAGGCCCGCCCCCCCTCGAACACCGAGGAGCCGTAGTGCAGGGCATGGCTCATGACATGCACCTGGGCATCCTGCCAGGGGACCAGCTTGCCGTTGAACCAGATGTATTGGGGGTGGGCGGCGGATTGGGAAGGCTGTGACATTGGCTTGGCTCCTTAAGCTCTGATCCGGGGTTGCTGTTCCAGTGCATCGACCCGGGAGACATCCACCAGCTTGACCAGCTGGCTCCACAACTGCTGGATGGGACGTACCGATTCGACAGTAACCGTGATCCGCAGCTGTTGGCAATCCTGCTCCATGTTGAGGGCGCAGAGATTGAAACCGCGGTGACGGACCACCCGCAGCACCCGTTCCATCACTTCGGGTCTGGGTTGGGCATGGATTTCCAGGGTGCTGGTATTGAGCTGGTTCATGGGCGTTGCTCCATCATCTTGTGGTTGGCGACTCCTGGCGGAACCAGGGGCCAGACATTTTCTTCCTCTGAAATAGCCACATGCAGCAGATAGGCACTCTCGCTCGCCAGCAGGCGATCCAGTGCCGGACCTATCTCTTCCTTGCATGTGATGGTCTCGCCGGGAATGCCGAAGGCGGCAGCCAGGGCGACGAAATCGGGGTTGTCGGACAGATTGGTCTCGCTGTAGCGACCGTCGAAGAACAGCTCCTGCCATTGGCGCACCATGCCGAGGCGCTGGTTGTCCAGCAGCACCATCTTCACCTTGAGCCGGGCCCGGCGGATGGTGCCGAGCTCCTGCACGTTCATCATGAAGGAGCCGTCCCCGCTCACCAGCACCACCTCGTCATCGGGGCGCGACATCTTGGCGCCGATGGCGGCGGGCAGGCCGAAGCCCATGGTGCCGAGGCCGGCACTGGAGAGGTGGTTGCGCGGGCTGGTGAAACGCATGTGCTGGGCCACCCACATCTGGTGCTGACCCACGTCGCAGGCCACCACGCTGGTGTCAGGCAGCTGGCTTGAAAGCTCTTTGAGCAGGGCCGGGGCGTAGATGGCCTGACCCGGATGGTCGTAGCGGAAGGCGTATTCCCGAGCCATGGTGGCGCAGTGCTCGCGCCAGGGGTCGAGGGTCAGCGTCATCGCCAGGGCGGGCAGCACACGCTTGAGATCCGTGGTGATCCCCACATCGGCGGCGCGACGCTTGCCGAACTCGGCGGCGTCCACATCCAGGTGGATCACCTTCGCCTCGGGGGCAAACTCTTCCAGCTTGCCGGTCACCCGATCATCGAAACGGGCGCCTACCACCACCAGCAGATCGCACTGCTGTACCGCCAGGTTGGCGGCCTTGGTACCGTGCATGCCGAGCATGCCCAGATAAACGGGGCTGTTGGGGTCGAGGGCACCTATCCCCTTGAGGGTGGTGACCGCCGGCATCCCCGTGGTGGCGGCAAAGTCGCGCAGCTGCTGCTCGGCATTGGCCATGCCCACCCCGCCGCCGACGTAGAGTACCGGACGCTCAGCTCCGGCCAGCAGGGTACGGGCGACCGTCAGTTCGGCCGGATTCAGGGGGTCGGGTTCCTCCACGGCAAACAGCGGGCTTTGAGAGGGAACGGCGGCCAGTTGCACATCCTTGGGCAGGTCGATGAGCACGGGGCCCGGACGCCCTTCGGTGGCGATGGCGAAGGCTTCGGCAATGACCCGTCCCAGATCCGCCGGGTCAGTCACCATGAAGGAGTGCTTGGTGCAGGAAAGGGACATGCCGAGCACGTCCACTTCCTGAAAGGCATCGGTACCGACGGCGGCGCAGGGCACCTGGCCGCTGATGGCCACCAGCGGTACCGAATCGAGCAGTGCCTCCGCGAGGCCGGTGACCAGGTTGGTGGCGCCGGGGCCAGAGGTGGCGATGCAGACCCCCACCTGACCGGAAGCGCGGGCATAACCCACCGCAGCCATGGCGGCACCCTGCTCGTGGCGGCAGAGCTGATGGGCCAGGCCACCGTCATACAGGGCGTCATAGACCGGCATGATGGCCCCGCCCGGGTAACCAAACACCTGGGTCACACCCTGTTTTTTGAGAGCCTGTACCAAAAACTGCGCGCCGTTCATGTGGAAAATCCTGTCCTTTGGTCGAAAAAAAACCCCCGGGCCGTGAGGCTCGGGGGTCGCTTGTTTCGTTCTGTCCGGTGGTGGGTCTATCCCTTGTTCCGTGCAGCCAAACGAGCCCCGAGCGGTGAGATAATAATCACCACTAGGACCACAATAATGCTGACGAAACGGGAGGCCATGTTCATAGTTACAACCGGAAATCCTGTGAAATGGGAGCGGAGCTTGCCGCGAATGGCTATTAGAACTAGCACGGTGATTTTTATTGGGCAAGCACTTTTTACCTGACAAGACTCTGATTTTAACTGCTCTGAAACCTTACAAATGGAACAAAAAACTAATAAAAAACGGTTAACCAGCATATACATCAAACCAAGGGCGGTATTTATGTCATTAGCTGTTGTTTATAGCCGTGCCAGCCTGGGGATAGCGGCGCCGCAAGTCACGGTGGAGGTGCACCTCTCCAACGGCCTGCCCGCCTTCAACATGGTGGGGTTGCCGGAAACCTCGGTGAAGGAGTCGCGGGATCGGGTGCGCAGCGCCCTGCTCAACGGCAATTTCGAATTTCCGGCCAAGCACATCACGGTCAACTTGGCCCCTGCGGATCTGCCCAAAGAGGGGGGCCGCTTCGACCTGGCCATCGCCATCGGCATTCTCGCCGCATCCAAGCAGATACCCGCAAAATACCTGCTCGATCACGAATTTTTAGGGGAATTGGCCCTGACGGGCGAGATCCGCCCCGTGCTTGGGGTGCTTCCCTCGGTGCTCGCCTGCCGCGACGCGGGGCGCACCCTGCTGGTCCCACGGGAGAACGGTCCGGAGGCTTCCCTCATACAGGATGCCGAGGTGCGCACCGCCCACCAGCTGCTGGCGGTCACCGCCTGGCTAGCGGGCCAGTACGAACTGCCGCTGCCGGAACCCCAGAGCGCGGAGACCCTGCCCGACGTGCCGGATCTGCAGGATGTGATCGGTCAGTCCCAGGCGAAGCGGGCGCTGGAGATCGCCGCAGCTGGCAGCCACAACCTGCTGTTCATCGGCCCCCCCGGCACCGGCAAGAGCATGCTGGCCAGCCGTCTGCCCGGCATTCTGCCACCGCTGAGCGAACAGGAGGCGCAGCAGACCGCCGCCATCCACTCCATCGGCGGCCTCACCCCCCGCGCCGGCCACTGGCACCACAGGCCGTATCGCACGCCCCATCACAGCGCTTCGGCGGTGGCGCTGGTGGGCGGGGGTACCCATCCCAGGCCTGGCGAAATTTCCCTCGCCCACAACGGGGTCCTGTTTCTGGATGAACTGCCGGAGTTCGAGCGCAAGGTGCTCGACTCCCTGCGCGAGCCGCTGGAGACCGGGCACATTACCATCAGTCGTGCCGCCCGCCAGGTGGATTTTCCCGCCCGCTTCCAGCTGGTGGGTGCCATGAATCCCAGCCCCTGCGGCCATTATGGCGACGGCCAGACCCGCTCCAGCCCGGATCAGATCCTGCGCTATCTGGGCAAGCTCTCCGGCCCCTTTCTCGACCGGTTCGATCTGACGGTAGAGGTCCCACTCTTGCCCAGGGGAAGCCTGACCGGCAAGGCGGAGCGGGGGGAGTCGAGCCAGCAGATACGCGAACGGGTGCTGGGGGCGCGAGAGCGCATGCTGAGTCGCAGCGGAAAACTCAACAACCTGCTGGATAGTCGTGAAATCGAAGATGTTTGCAGATTATCGCCACAGGATGCCGAGTTTCTGGAGGGTGCCATCCAGAAGCTGGGGCTCAGCATCCGGGCCTGGCACCGCATCCTGCGGGTATCGCGCACCATCGCCGATCTGGCGGGGCACGCCACCATCGAGAGAGCACATCTGATCGAAGCCCTGGGCTATCGTGCCATGGACAGGCTGTTGTCGCGGCTGCGCGGGGGCCAGTGAGCGGGGGAACGGCAGCAACCACCACCCGACCCGGAAAGGGCGCCACCATGGTCTAGTCGTGGGCCGGCTGATATTATGGCAACAGATCTGACCACTTGGTTGCCATCCACCGATACGAAGACGGATTCCACCATGCCCAACAAGCTGATAGAGCGACTGCGCGGCAGCCTCTCGACCCTGCTCTATTTCATCAACACCCTGTTCTGGTTTGTCCCCGTCCTGCTGCTTGGCTTCATCAAGCTGCTGCTGCCCTTCAAGGGGGCGCGACGTCTCTGCAACACCCTCCTGGACGGCTGCGCCACCCACTGGATAGGTTTTAACAATCTGATCCAGAAAACCATCATCAACACCCCTTTCGATGTGGTCGGAGTGGACAAAGGGCGCCGGAATGAGTGGTATATGGTGATTGCCAACCACCAATCCTGGGTCGACATACTGGTATTGCAGCGGATTTTTAATCAAAAAATCCCCTTCCTGAAGTTTTTCCTCAAGAAAGAACTGATTTGGGTACCTTTTCTCGGTCTGGCCTGGTGGGCGCTGGATTTCCCATTCATGCGGCGTTATTCCCGAAAATTTCTGGAAAAGCACCCACATCTGAGGGGAAAAGACATAGAAACCACGCGCAAGGCGTGTGCCCGTTTCCGCCATATGCCGGTGAGTGTGATGAACTTCGTGGAAGGGACCCGCTTCACCGTCGGCAAGCACGACAGGCAAGGGGCCCCCTATCGTCATCTGCTGCACCCGAGAGCAGGGGGCATCGCCTTCACCCTGGCGGCCATGGGGGATCAACTGCACAAGCTGGTGGATGTGACCATCGCCTATCCCGGCGGCGTCCCCAGCTACTGGGACTTCATGTGCGGTCGGGTCAAGGAGATCAAGGTTCGGGTCCGCTTTCTGCCGATCGAACGCAATCTGGTGGGGGATTACTTCAATGACCCCGAGTTCCAACAAGAGTTTCAACAGTGGTTGAACGGGATCTGGCACGAGAAGGACCAGACCCTGGATAAGCTGCTGGCGGACAAGACGCAGTAAGACACTCATGCCAAACCTGCTCCCGGGCCCCCTGGTGCTGTTCATCAGCGCCGGCCTGACCATACTGTTTACCGCCCTGTGTGCCAGCCTGATCCTGCTGGTTTCTCTGGCCAAACTGCTGCTGCCCGTGCCGGCCTTTGGTCGCGCCTGCAGCCGGCTCAACAATCGCTTCATGGGCCTGTGGCTCGGTTGCAACGCCCTGGTGATCCGCCTCACTACCCGCATCGACTGGCAGATCGAGGACAATACCCGGCTGCGCAAGGATGGCTGGTATCTCATCATCAGCAACCACATGAGCTGGACCGATATCGTGGTGCTCGGCCACCTGTTTCGCAATCGACTGCCGGTGCCCAAGTTCTTCATGAAGCACGAGCTCATTTACATCCCGCTGCTGGGGCTCGCCTGCTGGGGGCTGGACATGCCCTTTATGCGCCGCTATTCGAGAGAGTTTCTGTTAAGAAATCCGCATCTGCGGGGCAAGGATATCGAGACCACCCGCAACGCCTGCGAGAAGTTTCGCCACATACCCACCACCGTCATCAACTTCGTGGAGGGGACCCGCTTCACCGATCAGAAGCGCGAGGCCGCCCGCTCCCGCTATCGCCATCTCATGCCCCCCAAGGCGGCAGGACTCGCCTTCACCCTGGCAGCCATGGGCGATCAGTTCGACAGCCTGATCAACGTCACCATCAGCTACCCGGACAACCCCGACACCCCCTTCAAGGATTTCCTGATGGGGAAGATGAAGCGCATCCGGGTGCGGATCGAGGAGCTGCCGGTGGACGAGCAACTGGTGGGGGATTACTTCAACGACAAGCAGTTCAAACGCGGTTTCCAGGAGTGGCTGAATGCACGCTGGAAGGAAAAAGACGAGGTGCTGGCGCAGTGGCAGGCGGCCGATGCGGCGGCTCAGACCGATCCGCAGGCAGCCAAGGCGAGCGCCGAGGCCAGCTCGGGCAGCTGATCCTCGCTGAACACCGCGATGCCATGGCGGCGCAGCAAAGCCGTGGTCTTGCCCTCTCCCGCCAGTGAAACCCCTTCGAAGCGGCCATTGTAGATGCGACCGCTGCCGCAGGAGGGACTCCCCTCCTTCAGAAGGGCGAAGCGAATGTCCTGCTGCTGACAGAGGGCCAGCGCAAGGGCGGCGCCCCGATCGAACTCCTCCGTCACATCCAGCCCGCTTTCGGTGACCACCCGCTCCCCCTGGCGCTCGGCAGGGGGGCGTGGCGTCGGAAGGCCACCCGCCACCTCGGGGCAGAAGGCCAGCGCCCGCCCCTCGGCTCCCAGCGCCTGCAGCCAGTCGCTGACAATCCCCTTGCTCTGGCCGTCGTAACGTACTGGCTGCCCCAGCAGACAGGCGCTCACCAGCACCTTGTGCATTCCCGTCTCTCCCATGCTTTCACTTCCTGTGTGAGGTGCCAATGCACCAGACCCGCTATGGGGCGACAATCCGGCTTTCGCAGACATCGGCTTATGCTTCCGCACCGTGCATCACCTGATCGAACATGACGCAGCAGGGGGTCTCCAGCCGATAGAGGATGGCGGGACGTTGCTTGCCGGTGCGCTTGCGCCCTGTGTCCACCAGGATGTCGGCACGGTGGAGCCGCTTGCGAAATGCGGCCGTGTTCATGGGGGTCTGCAGGACGATCTCGAACGCCCGTTGCACCTCGGAGAGGGTGAATTCTGCCCCCAGCAGATGCAGCGGCAGGGTGCTGTAACGGCTCTTGATGCGCAGCCGCTCCAGCCCCATGGCGACCAGCTTGCCGTGATCGAAGGCGAGTTGCAGGCCGGGCAGATCGTCCAGAGGATGCCAGCGACCGCGCACCGCCCCTCCATCGGGATCCGCCAGACAGAGATAGACGAGGGTGGTGGACCAGCCGCGGGGATCCCGCTCCAGATTGCCGAGGGTACAGACCTGCTCGCTGTAGCAGTGCTCCAGCCCCCACTCTGCCAGCAGGCGATGGCGAGCCGCGTCCAGATCCCGATCCCGGGTCTCGTCGATGCGCAGGGCCGGCAACTGCCAGCAATGGGCAAAGGGGGGGCGATCCCGGGTCTCGAGAAGCAGCTCGAGCCGCTCCTCGCGCAACCGCAGCACCACCATATCCAGACTCATTCTCGGCATCCTGGTCGACCTGCTCGCCTTCTAATAAGGTTTGGTAGATAATATCACAAGAATATTATGTGAAGGAGCCATCCATGGGAACCGTCGCCAGCCTGGATATTGATGCGCAGAAGGGATTCACCCCCCTCTGCCCGAACGAGCTGCCCGTCGCTGGCGGGGATACCATAGTGGCGGCGCTCAATGCCCAGGCTGCCCTCGCCACCCTGCGAGCCGGCAGCAAGGATGCCCACCCCGCGAACGCCCCCTGGGTGGTGACCGAACCCGGCGCCATGTTGCAACCCCTTGCACTGGCGAATGCCGATCTCACCTGGCCGGCCCACTGCGTGCCCGGCACACCTGGGTTCGAGCTGCTCGACGGCCTGCCCGCCCCCATCGACTACGACTTCTTCGTCTGGAAGGGGGTCGAGCCGGACCTGCATCCCTATGGCGTCTGCTATCACGACCTGGCGGAACTGCGCAGCACTGGGCTTATCGAGTTTCTGCAAGCCCGCGGCGTCACTACCGTGCTGGTCGGCGGCCTCGCCACCGACTACTGCGTCAAAACCAGCGTGCTGCAACTGCGTCGCGCCGGTTTCCGGGTCATCGTCCACCTCGACGCCTGCCGCGGCATCGCCCCCGAGACAATCGACCAGGCCCGCACCCGGATGATCGAGGCCGGCGCCGAGCTGGCCCAGACCCTGGCCGACATTCAACGCCTGCTGGATGCCTGACATGCCTTCCATTTTCCACTGCCCACCCGACATCGGCGCCCACCCGTCACAGATGCAGCCAGAGTGCGTTGCCCGCGCAGCACTCATCACAGGAGCCTGATATGCCTCCCATCCTCCACAGCCTGCTCGACACCGATGCCTACAAGCTGCACATGCAGCAGGCGGTGTTCCATCGCTATCCGGATGCCGACGTCGTCGCCGAGTTCCACAGCCGCAACGAAGAAGATCTGCTGCCCATGATGGGCCAGATCGAGGAACAACTGCGCCTCGCTGGCTCCCTGCGCCTGACCCGGTCCGAACTCGACTTTCTGGCCGAACGCCCCTTCTTCACGCCCGACTACCTGGACCACCTGCGCCGCAAGCCGCTGGACGCCTCCCTGCTCAAGGTGTTCGAACAGGATGGCCGCATCAATGTGCGGGTCGAAGGCCCCTGGCAGGACGTGATCCTGTGGGAGATCCCGGTGCTCGCCATCATCAGCGAGATGCGTAACCGCTTCCGCTATCCCCAGTTCGGTGTCAGCCAGGCACTGGAGCGGCTCGATCAGAAGATCGACAAGCTGGAGCGGGAGCTGAGCCGGGAGGAGATGAGCGAGTTCAACCTCATCGACTTCGGCACCCGTCGCCGCTTCTCCCTCGCGGTACAAGACGCCGTGGTGGGTCGCCTCAAGGAGCGGCTGCCGGCGTTTCGCGGCACCAGCAACTACCTGCTGGCCCAGAAGTACCGGTTGCCCGCGGTGGGCACCCAAGCCCACGAGTGGTTCCAGGCCCACCAGCAGCTCGGCTTCCCGCTGGAGCTCAGCCAGCGCGCCGCCCTCACCAGCTGGCTGGACGAATTCACCAACCACCTCGGTATCGCGCTCACCGACTGCATCACCATGGATGCTTTCCTGCGTGACTTCGACTTCGAGCTGGCGAGCCGCTACCAGGGGCTGCGCCACGACTCCGGTGATCCCGTGGTGTGGGGCGAGAAGGCCATCAGCCACTATCAGCGGCTCGGCATCGACCCTGCCGAGAAGACGCTGGTCTTCTCCGACGGGCTCAACCTCGACAAGGCCGTCGAGCTGCTGCGCCACTTCCGCGGCCGCATCAACACCAGCTTCGGCATCGGCACCAAGCTCACCTGCGATCTGCCCGGCGTCAGCCCGATGAACATCGTGTTCAAGCTGATGGAGTGCAACGGCGGCCCGGTCGCCAAGATCTCCGACAGCCCGGGCAAGACCCTCTGCCGGGATGCGGACTTCATTCGCAACCTCAAGCAGGCCTTCCACGTCGGTGTCTGAGTCAGGCCCGCGAGACGCCAAACAAAAAGCCCGCCGGTTTGCACCGGCGGGCTTTTGTATCGACTCAGGAATGATCAGTCCTTCTTGGCCAGCAGGAATTTCACCAGCTGGTTGAACTGCTCCTGGGAAGTGATGGATTCAATCTTCACCATGTATTTGCCGTTGACCAGGAAGGCCGGCACACCGCGCACATTGTAGCTCTCGGTGTTGCGATCGAACTGGGAGACCATGCCGGAGACGGCGAAGCTGTCGACGGCACCGTCGAACTCCTCGGCCGGCACGCCATTGTCCACGAAGACTTGCTTCACGTCGGCGCGGCTCTGGGGGATCTGGCGCTGGGTGTGGATCTTGTCGAAGATGGCCGGGGTCAGCTTGCCTTCCACGTTCAGCAGATTGGCGACGGCGTAGGCACGCTGCATCTCGGGGCCCATTTCACGGCCCAGGAAGGCCACCGGGTTCTTCTTCATCGGCACGCCTTCCGGCAGGCTCTTCTTCAGATCCTCGGCAATCGGCTCGAACTTGGCGCAGTGCGGGCAGAAATAGGAGAAGAACTCCATCACTTCCGGCTGGGCGCTGCCGGTCTGGCTGACCACGTCATAGTTGACACCTTCCTTGAATTGCGGGGCGGCGTGAACCATGGGGATCATCAGCATGGCAGCGAGGAAAAATAGTACTTTTTTCATGACGTTTCCTGTTAAGGGATCACTGTGAGGCACGCCCGGCGAACCGAAGCAGTCCAAGCCTATTGCCTCACCCTCGTGCCGTCAATGGCAAAGGCAGACAGGCGGGACCGCCATCCCGCCTCCCACGGGCACCTTGCCGCAGTGGCAATGGTGCGGGCGACACCACCAACGAACGCCCCGTGGCGTGGCGATCTGCCGGGTTCGCGCCCCTACCACTGCGGCATCAGGCTGAGCGGCGGGGCCTTCAATGCCTCGAGCTGATCATGCAGGGTCGCAATCTGCTGGCGCCAGTAGTGTTCGGTGTTGAACCAGGAGAAGTGGCGGGGGAAGGCGGGATCTTCCCAGCGTCTTGCCAGCCAGGCCATGTAGTGGACGATGCGCATGGCGCGCAGCGGCTCGATGAGCGCCAGCTCCCGCGGGTCGAACTCCATGAACTCCTCATACCCCGCCAGCAGGGTATCGAGCTGGATCTGCTGCTCATGACGCTCCCCGTTCAGCATCATCCAGAGATCCTGGATGGCAGGGCCGGTGCGGCAATCGTCGAGGTCGACAAACAGGGGGCCGTCACGCCACAGGATGTTGCCCGGGTGGCAGTCCCCATGCAGGGAGATGCGCGCCACGTCCAGGGTCATGGCGTCGCATACGTGCCGGATCAGCTCGTCCAGCACCCCGAAGAAGGACTTGGCCAGCCCGCTCGGCAACCACTCGCCTGCCGCCAGCAACTGACGCGGCTCGTGCAGCATGCTCTCCACATCCAGCGGAACCCGGTGATGAAAGGCATGGCTGGCACCGACGCTGTGGATGCGACCGAGGTAACGCCCCACCCACTCCAGCTGGTCCAGGTTGTCCACCTCGAACTGGCGCCCCCCGACGCTCTGCCAGATGGCAAACGGGTAGCCCTGATGCTCCAGCAGGGTCTCGCCGGCAAAGGCAATGGGAGCGGCGACCGGGATCTCAGTTTCACAGAGGCGAGCGGCAAACGCGTGCTCTTCCAGGATCTGGGCCCGGCTCCAGCGACCGGGGCGGTAGAACTTCACCACGTAGCGACGGCGATCCTCATCCTGAAACTGATAGACGCGGTTCTCGTAACTGTTGAGCTCGATAAGGCCGGAGTCGATGCGCAAGCCGCTGAGATCGATGGCATCCATGATGAGATCGGGATTGAGGTCGGAATAGTTGAAACGCATGTCATCCACCATAGAAAAGGGGCGCTGTTGCGCCCCATTCTATCACCACTGTCTGCCGTTGCCGTGCATGGCGGTGCGCCTTGCCGTCACAACCTGCTGATAAACTTGCTCGGTTGGCGCAAGGTCCCCTTGCTGTCATCCGGCGCCGCGCCTTCCCGCTTGAGCACGAACTGGACGTCCAGAGTGGGGCGCTTCAGGTTGAAGGGATCCACCGCCAGACTCACCGGCAGGGTATAGATCTCGCCCGCCTTCAGGGTCACCTCGCGAGGACCGAACCACTGGTACTCCGGCAGCCCTTCCACGTCCAGCCGGTAGGTCTGGGAGTTCAGGGTCTTGTTGAGGATCTTCAGGGTATAGGTGTTTTCGATGAGCCCTTCACTGTTTTCCCGGAACAGCTGGTTGCGATCCCGCAGGATGTCGAGCCCCATGGGCATGATGGACATGGCGTTATAGACGAAGACCCCCAGCATGACGACCATCACCAGGCCATAGCCAATCAGCTTGGGCCGCGCCACCTGGGTTTCACTGTGGGCCAGCTTGTGCTCGGTGGTGTAACTGATGAGCCCTTTCGGATACCCCATCCGCTCCATGGTCTGGTCGCAGGCGTCGACACAGGCGCCGCAGTTGATGCACTCGTACTGCAGACCGTCACGGATGTCGATACCGGTCGGGCAGACCTGCACGCAGAGGTCGCAGTCGATGCAGTCCCCCAGCCCCAGAGCCTTGGGATCGGCCTTGCGACCACGGGCGCCGCGGGTCTCGCCACGCTGGCTGTCATAGCCGACGATGTAGGTGTCCTTGTCGAACATGGCGGACTGGAAGCGGGCATAGGGGCACATGTGGATACACATGATGGCGCGCATCCAGCCGGCGTTGCCATAGGTGCAGGCGGCAAAGAACAGCACCCAGAAGATGACCCAGCCTCCCGCCTGCAGGGTGAAGAAATCGGGCACCAGGTGGAAGACATCCTGGAAGTAGGCGACGAAGGTCAGCCCCGTGCCCAGCGACAGCAGGATCCAGGCCAGGTGCTTGGCGCCCTTACGGGCCAGCTTCTCGCCGCTCCAGGGCGCCGCATCCAGCTTGCGACGCTTGTTGGCGGCCCCTTCCAGCTTCTCCTCGAACCAGATGAACAGGAAGGTCCACACCGTCTGGGGACAGAGGTAGCCGCACCAGACCCGGCCCAGGAAGGTGGTCACAAAGAAGAGGGCGAAGGCCGCGATCATGAAGACCCAGGCCAGCAGGGTGAGATCCTGCGGCCAGATGGTGGCACCGAAGATATGGAACTGCTGGTGCTCCAGATCGAACAGCACCGCCTGACGGCCGTCATAACGCAGCCAGGGCAGGAGGACAAAGAGCGCGACGAAGAACCAGCCCATGGCCTTGCGCACCCGCTGCCAGTAGCCGGTCTGGGAGCGGACATAGATGCGGTTGCCGGGGTTGAACCTGTCATCTCCCGCCTTGAAGGTGTTGGGATTGAAAGTCCCGGTGACGTCACCGGTCACATCCTTGATGTCGATCTTGTCCTTGTCGGCCATTGCAACACATCGCTCCACTCATATTGTTATGAAGGCGATTATATCTTAAACAACCTGCTAATTGTGTGGGTTAAATGTATCTATAGTTCGAGTCCCGTCGCAATTTCAGGCAACAAAAAAGGCCCATAGCCAGTTGACTATGCGCCTTTTCACAGATTCTCTTGAAACCTTTCTCTGATGGCGATGTGACGGCCGGATTACTTGATGCCGCGGGCCTTGAGCAGGGCCTCCTTGAAGTCGGGCACGTGATCCTTGGCCAGCCCCGGGATCATCGCCTGCTTGTCGGATTCCCGCATCTTGAGGTGGTAGATCAGCATGTCGTCGGTCAGTGCGGACAGCGGACCGTCAAATCCCGCCTCCTCGGCCAGTTTGGCAACAAACTGCACCAGGCTGAGATCCTGCTCCTTGATCCAGGCAGGCTGCAGCAGTTCCAGCAGCTCTTCGATACGATGACATTGCATAGACGACCTCTTTAATCTGTCTTGTGAAACTCAGGCAACCTTACCCATCAAGGCTACTTCGATACGATCCCGGCCATTATGCTTGGCCTGATAGAGCGCCGCATCCGCTTTCTGGATAAGCTCGGCAATGGAGTGATGCTGATCCGGCACCAGGGTCGCCACCCCGAAGCTGCAACTGACCCGCCCCGAGACCCGGGATTTGTGGTGGGGAATGCCGAGGGCTCGCAACGAGGTACGCACCTGCTCGGCGATCTGCATGGCCCCCTGCAAGGTGGTGCAGGGCAGCAGCAGGGCGAACTCCTCTCCTCCGTAACGGGCAGCGAGATCGTCTTCCCGCCGCAGCACTTCGGCCAGCAGGCTCGCCACCTGTTGCAGGCACTGGTCCCCCACCTGGTGACCATAGTGATCATTGAACTGCTTGAAGTAGTCCACATCCACCAGCACCAGAGAGAGAGGCGCTCTGGCACGGTGGCAGCGACGCCAGGCGCGCGCCAGGGAGTCGTCGAGATGGGCCCGGTTGGCGATGCCGGTCAGACCGTCGAGGCGGGACGTGAGCTTGAGATGCTCGGAGACCGCTTTCAGCTCGGCCACCAGGTCCGCATTGGAAAAACTGTGGTAGAGAGAGGCCACCTGATCCCGCCGCAGGCGCCGCAGCAGGGTCGGCAGAAAGACGAACAGATACCCCGCCAGCATGCAGGAGACGATACGCTCCTGGGTGTTGCCGCCACTGAGCTCGAACAACATGGCAAACCCGAGGGGCAGCACGGCCCCATAGAGGGTACGACGGCTGCCGAACAGCATGATGGCGCTGCCGGTCAGGATCAGGCTGGAGAGCATCATCATGGCGGCACGATAGGTGTCGGGCAGCTTGTCCATGTAGAGCAGCACGCCCAGTGCCCAGACGATGGAGGTGATGGTCACCCCGACAAAGAGCTCGCGCTCGAGCACCGGCAGCGGAAGCTCCGCCAGCCTGGGCTGGCGCCAGCGCAGATGCCACCAGCGCCCCAGCAACAGCAGCAGGACCAGACCGAGCCAGCCCAGCGACTCGCTGGCCGGCAGGTAATCGTGGAACAGCAGGCTCCAGCTGATCGCCAGCAGCCCCAGGCAAGGCAGGCTGAAGGAGGCATGGGTATAGAGCTGGACCATGATGGCCCGCCGCACCTGATATTTCACACTCTGTGTCAACTGGGTACTCCCTGTACAAGAGCCGCACAGTTTAACACTCCCCTTTCCTGCTCAACAATCAATCGACCGCTATTAAGCTGCCACTCAGCGCGTCCTCTCTCGCACAGGCCCCGACAGACCCTTTTCTGCAGGGTCGAATGGCGCAGCCCTCCCTCACCCTTTCTCCAGCTCGTCGAGGATGGGGCACTGGGGATTCGCATCTCCGTGACAGCAGCTCACCACCTCCTCGAGGGCGCTGAGCATGGCTTGCAAACCGGCGATGCGGGAGCGCAGATCGACGATTTTCTCCTGGGCCAGCTTCTTCACCTGGGCACTGGTTCTGTGCTCGTCCCGATAGAGCGCCAGCAGCTCCTGACACTCCTCCAGATTGAAACCGGTCTCCCGCGCCCGCTTGACGAAGCGCAGCTCCCGCAGGGAGGCATCCGTATAACTGCGATACCCGTTGTCGCTGCGCACTGGCGACGAAATGAGGCCGATGCTCTCGTAGTAGCGGATGGTCTTGGCGGTCAGGCCGGTGGCCTTGGCGACCTTGCTGATGTTCATGAATGACTCCTTTGGGATTCAGATGCACGCAGGCTGCCCGCCCGGGGCTGCCAGCGCTTCAATAACAGGGAATTGCTCAAGACGGTGATACTGCTCAAGGCCATGGCCGCCCCCGCCAGCTCGGGGCTGAGGTAACCCAGCGCCGCCAGCGGAATACCGATGATGTTGAACACGAAGGCCCAGAACAGATTCTGCTGGATGGTGCGCCAGGTGGCCGCCGAGATGTCGATGGCATCGGCCACCAGCCGCGGGTCGGATCGCATGAGAGTGATGGAGGCGGTCTCCATCGCCACGTCGGAGCCGGAGCCCATGGCGATACCCACATCCGCCGCCGCCAGCGCCGGGGCGTCGTTCACCCCGTCTCCCACCATGGCGACCAGCCCGCTGGTTTGCGCCCGCAGCGCCTCGACTTTTTCCACCTTGCCGGCTGGCAGCACGGAGTCAAAGGCCCCGTCCAGCCCCAGCTTGGCGGCGATATGGGCCACCGGCGCCGGCGCATCACCGCTCACCAGCCAGCTGGCGATGCCGCGCTGACGCAGGGTGGCGATGGCATCCGGACTCTCGGGGCGCAGGGTATCGGCCAGCGCCGCAATGCCCGCTACCACGCCGTCAATGGCCACCCAGACCCGGGTCGCGCCGTCGGCAGGCTGCTTATCCTGCGCGGGCACCTCAATGCCGAGCTGGGCCAGCAAAGAGCCATTGCCGATGGCGACCGTATGACCGGCGACCTGACCGACAATACCGGCACCGACCCGCACCTCCACCGCCTCCGGCTGGGGTAGCATCGCCTCCTTGTCGACCGCCTCGCGCATGGCCAGCGCCAGCGGGTGTTCGCTCGCCTGCTGCAGGGCGGCGGCGAGGCGCAGTTGCTCGTCGTTGCCGCTCCAGCTCGCCAGCACGGGCTTGCCCTGAGTGAGCGTACCTGTCTTGTCGAAGATGAGCGCCTTGATGGCGTGGGCCTTCTGCAGGGTATCGACATCTTTGATCAGAATGCCATGGCGCGCCGCCACCCCTGTACCGGTGACGATGGCCGCCGGCGTTGCCAGCCCCAGCGCACAGGGACAGGCGATCACCAGCACGGCCACCGCCGCCAGCAGCGCCTGACCGAAGTCGTTGCTGATGGCGTACCACACCAGCAGGGTGAACAGGGCGATGGCCATCACCACCGGCACGAACACGGCGGAGACCTTGTCCACCAGCTGTTGCAGCGGCGCCTTACCCATCTGGGCGTTCTCCACCAGTGCGATGATCTTGCTGAGGCTGGAGTCCTCCCCCACCGTAGTGGCTTCAATTTCCAGCACGCCGGAGCGGTTGATGGCGCCGCCCAGCACCTTGTCGCCCTCGCCGCGCGGCACCGGCAGGCTCTCGCCGGTGAGGATCGACTCGTCCAGCTCGCTCTCGCCGCTCGCGATTCTGCCGTCCACCGGCACCCGCTCCCCCACCAGCACCTGCAGCCTGTCGCCGCGCAGCACCTCGTCGATGGCGACGATCTGCCAGCGCTCGCCGCGCCAGACGGTGGCGGTTTCCGGCCGCAGCGCCATCAGTTCGCGAATGGCGGACTGGGTACTGCGTCTGGCTCGCGCTTCCAGCAGTTTTCCGAGGGAGATCAGGGTAATGATGATGGCGCTTGCCTCGAAATAGAGCTGGCCACTGGCGGCCCCCCCCAGATTAAGCAGCAGATAGAGGCTGTAGAAGTAGGCCGCACTGGTACCGGTCGCCACCAGCACATCCATGTTGGCGGAGCGGTTCTTGATAGCGAGCCAGGCGCCGCGATAGAAGCGGGCCCCAATCCAGAACTGCACCGGGGTGGCGAGCACCAGCTCCAGCCAGGCGGGCAGATGCCAGGGCAGCAGACCGGCCATGGCCAGCATCCCCACCAGCAGCGGCAGGGTAAGCAAAGCCGAGACGATGACCTGGGTTTGCGCCTGACGGGCGCTGGCGGCCTCCTGCGCTTCCCGCTCCAGCAACTGCTGGCGGCGGCCGCTGGCCGAGCCTTGCGCCAGTTGGGCGCCAAAGCCGAGGGCCTCGATCTGCTCGCGCAGGGCCGCGGGCGTCTGCACCCCGGGTACCTGCACGATACGAGCCTGCTCGATGGAGAAGTTGACGTCGGCGGAGATGATGCCGGGCAGCGCCGCCAGCATCTTGTTCAGGCGGGCCGAGCAACCGGCACAGGTCATGCCGGTGATTTGAAACAATATGGTCTCGCTACCGTAGTCGTAACCCTGCGCCTGGATGCTCTCCAGCACCGCCGGCAAACGGTCGGGGCTGGCCAGCTCGATGGCGGCTTGCTCCAGTGCGAAGTTGACGGTGGCCGATACCCCGTCGAGCTTGTTGAGGGCGGCCGTGATGCGACCGGCGCAGTTGGCGCAGCTCATGCCGCTGAGCGGCAACTGCAGATGAATGGGTGATTGAAGATGAGTGGTCATGTTGTTCCTCCCCGGAACCCGTCGGCACCACAAAACGCCGACTGGCAAACCCTAACCTTTACTGTAAGGGCAAGCTCAAGCCACATGATCCACTTTTTGCAGATGAAAAAACGGCGCCCGTTTGCCGCCAGAGAACAAACAGGCGCCGCCTTCAACTATTGCGCGGTATGCGCGGCGACTCAGATACCGTACTGGGCGCGGTAAGCCTTCATGGCGGCCAGTTGCGCGGCCAGCTCCGGCTGTTCGGCCTGCTTCTCTTCCAGATACTGGATCAGATCGCTCATCTGGATGATGGCGATGATGTGGGCACCGTAGTCACGCTCCACTTCCTGAATGGCGGAGAGCTCGCCCTTGCCCTTCTCCTGACGGTCCAGCGCGATCAGCACGCCAGCCAGGGAGGCGCCGTTGGCCTGGATCAGATCCATGGATTCGCGGATGGCGGTGCCGGCAGTGATGACATCGTCCACCAGCATGATGCGCCCCTTGAGCGGGCTGCCCACCAGATTGCCACCCTCGCCGTGATCCTTGGCCTCCTTGCGGTTGAAGCACCAGGGCACGTCCACGTCGTGCTGCTCCACCAGCTGCACCGCGGTGGCGGAGGCGATGGGGATCCCCTTGTAGGCCGGGCCAAACAGCACGTCGAATTCGATGCCGGCATCCATCAGGGCGGCGGCATAGAAGCGGCCGAGACGGGCCAGATCGCGGCCGCTGTTGAACAGACCGGCGTTGAAGAAGTAGGGGCTTTTACGACCGGATTTCAGGGTAAATTCACCGAATTTGAGGACCTGTTTCTCCAGGGCGAACTCGATAAATTGACGCTGGTAGGCTTTCATTCTGGCTCCTTGCTTGGCTTGTCGTTTACTTGTGTGGGGTATAAAAAAACGCGGTCAATGCCGCGTTTTTAAAATCATGCAAGTGACTGCTTCTGCAGCGCAATAATGTCGGCAATACCGCCCTTGGCGAGGGCCAGCATCTCCAGCAGCTCCTCGTGGGTGAAGGGTTCGGCCTCCGCGGTGCCCTGCACCTCGATGATGCGACCATCTTCGGTCATCACCACGTTCATGTCGGTCTCGGCAGCGGAGTCTTCGATGTACTCCAGATCGCAGATGGCCTCCCCTTCGAACATACCGACGGAGACGGCCGCGATCATCTGCTTGAGCGGGCTCTGTTTGATCAGCCCCTTCTCCACCATCCAATTCAGCGCATCCACCAGCGCCACGCAGGCCCCGGTGATGGCGGCGGTGCGGGTGCCACCGTCGGCCTGCAGTACGTCGCAGTCAACTGTGATGGAGTGCTCGCCCAGCGCGGTCAGGTCTACTGCGGCGCGCAGGGAGCGGGCGATCAGCCGGGAGATCTCCAGAGTGCGGCCACTCTGCTTGCCGGAGGCCGCTTCACGGTTCATCCGGGAGTGGGTGGAGCGCGGCAGCATGCCGTATTCGGCGGTTACCCAGCCCTGATTCTTCCCTTTCAGGAAGCGTGGCACGCTGGTGTCGACGCTGGCGGTGCAGAGCACGCGGGTGTTGCCGAATTCCACCAGCACGGACCCTTCAGCATGCTTGGTGAAGTGGCGGGTAATGGTGACCGGACGAAGCTGCGCGGCAGTGCGATCGCTGGGACGTGACATGGGACGGACCTCTGGGCTGGCTGAATTGGCGCAGGAGTATAAGTGATCCCAGCCCAAATATCAGCCGCTAAAACCACGCTGTCGGCTGACGGAGCAGGGCTGGCTGAGTATACTGGCCCCACACTTCATCAAGCCCGGAACAATCAATGATTCACAGCATGACCGCCTACGCCCGCAAGGAACTCAAGGGCGACTGGGGCACAGCCGTTTGGGAAATTCGTTCGGTCAACCAGCGCTATCTGGAGACCTACATTCGCCTGCCGGAACAACTGCGCAGCCTGGAGCCGGTTCTGCGTGAGCGCTTCCGCGCCAAGCTGCAGCGCGGCAAGGTGGAGTGCAACCTGCGCTTCGAGGCCGCCCAGGCCGCTGCCAGCCAGCTGCACATCAATGAAGAGCTGGCCAAACTCATCATCGAGAGCGCCAACTGGGTGATGAAAGAGGCGGGCCAGGGTCAGCTCAACCCGGTGGACGTGCTGCGCTGGCCGGGCGTGATGGCTGCCGCCGAGCAGGACATGGACGTAGTCGCCACCGAGCTGATGGCCGGCTTCGACTTGACCATGGAAGACTTCCTCGCCTCCCGCGCCAGCGAAGGGGCCAACCTCAAGGCGCTGATCGAACAGCGTCTGGCCGGCATTCAGGTAGAAGTGAAGAAGGTGCGGGAGCACCTGCCGCAGATCATCGAGTGGCAGCGCCAGAAGCTCACCGACCGCCTGGCCGAGGCCAAAGTGGAGCTGGATCCTGCCCGCATCGAGCAGGAGATCGTGCTGCTGGCCCAGAAGATCGACGTGGCCGAAGAGCTGGATCGCCTGGAGATGCACATCAGCGAAACCAACAAGATCATGAAGAAGGGTGGCGCCTGCGGCCGTCGCCTCGACTTCATGATGCAGGAGTTCAACCGCGAGTCGAACACGCTGGGCTCCAAGTCGATCAACGCCGAGGTGACCCAGTCCGCTGTCGAGTTGAAGGTCCTCATCGAGCAGATGCGCGAGCAGATCCAGAACATCGAGTGATCTCCCTCATAGATGCACCAGCCCCCGCCACGCGGGGGCTTTTTTATGCTCGTTTCCCGCAGCGCTCAGCCGCCTGACTGATGGTAACCCCTAGCAAAGGGAGCCCGACATGTGCCATCACGCAAAGAGGGTCTGCCATGCAGACCCTCTCCTTCTTTTTGATCCATCCCCCGCCCGTGCAGGCTAGACCGGTGACTTCAGCCTTCGGCTGCGCAGCAACAGGGGGAGCTGGTAGAGCACCAGAGCCCCCAGCACCAGGCCGGCACCAGCCAGCTTGGCGGGGCCCAGCGGTTCGTCATAGAAGAGGGTGCTCAGGATAAGAGTCCAGACCGGTTCGAGCAGCATCAGCAGGGCGGCGTGGGCCGTGGTCATCCGGCTCAGGGCGTGGGTGAGCAGCCAATAGCGCAATGTGGTGGCGATCAGGACGCTGGCCGCAAACCAGCCCCAGATACCAGTGCCGATGCTGGCGGGCCACTGCTCGGTCAGCAGGGAGAGCAGGGTGCCGAGCAGTCCGGTCACCGCCAGCTGGATGCAGGTGAGCCAGGTAGGGGGAATGGACTGGGCGAAGTGGCGGTGCACCGCGAGCTGAACCCCCAGGGTGGCGGCCGCCGCCAGAAACCAGAACAGGGAGAGCGACACGCCCCAGTGAGTGCTGCTGGAGAGCAGCAGCAGACCCGCGACGGCCACGGGCAGAGTCAGCCAGTAGTGACGGCCGGGTCTGGCCTTGAAGGCGGCCCAGGCGGCGAGCGGCGCCATCAGGGTGGCCACGCTCATGATGAAGGCGCCGCTGCCGAGGGCATCGCTCTGGCTGATGGCGGTAACCCAGAACAGCAGGCTGGCCCCGAGCAAGGTGCCGCACCCGGCGGCACGCAGCAGTTGTGAGCCATTGGGGGGCGGCTCGCGCAACCAGGCGAGCGGCAACAGCAGCAGGGCGGCCAACAGGAAGCGGCTGCCGATAAAGGCGGCGGTGGGCAGTTCGCGAATCGCCTCTTTCGAGAAGAGCCAGCCAGCGGCGGCCAGCAGGGTGACCAGTATCATCAACAGCAGGGGAGCGCGGTTCATCGGGGCATCACAGGGTCAGGGGCAAAGGGCAGAGCATAAAGGAAAGAGGCGCGGATTGTCTCCCGGGGTTTGACAGACATGCTGGCGGGGCGGCTACCACGCCGCCCCGCCTCAGTCGTCACCTTCCAGGCTGGCGAGGCAGTGGGAGAGGGTGCGCGCCAGCGCCCCCTGGTTGCGCAGCACCACGGCACGGGCCTGCTCCCCCATCTCGCGGCGGGCGCCCGCATCGGCGAGCAAGGCGTTCACCTTGTCACCGAGCGCCTCGGCATCCGCCACCACGGCGGCGCCCCCCTGGGCCACCAGCTGGCGGGTGATGTCGCTGAAGTTGAAATAGACGGGGCCGGTCAGGCAGGGTTTGCCCAGCGCCGCCGGTTCCAGCAGGTTGTGACCGCCCACGGGCACCAGGCTGCCACCGACAAAGGCGAGATCCGCCGCCGCCAGCATCAGTGGCAGCTCGCCCATGGTGTCACCCAGGTAAACCTTGTCGCTCTCGCCTACCGCACTGCCCGCCGTACGCCGCACGCAACCGTAGGGGGCGCACAGCTCGGCCACCCGATCGAAACGCTCGGGATGGCGCGGCACCAGGATCAGCAGGGCGGAGGGGTGGGCCTTGAGCACCCGATCGAAGGCGGCCAGCACCTGCTCGTCTTCCCCCTGGTGGGTACTGGCGGCGATCCAGACAGGTCGTGCCTCCCCCAGTTGCTGGCGCAGGGCACGGCCCCTGGCCTGTACCTCGTCGCCAAACTGGATGTCGAACTTGATGGAGCCGGTCACCGCCAGCCGGTTGCGCGCTATGCCCAGCCGATGGAAGCGATCCGCATCGTCCTGATGCTGGCACAGCAGGTGGGTCAGCGGGCGGCTCAGGGCATCGAAGGCCCCCTGGAAGCGACCATAGCGCTGACAGGATCGCTCCGAGAGGCGGGCATTGAGGATGGTCACCGGCAGGTGGCGTGCCTCGCAGGCCGCCAGCCAGTTCGGCCACAGCTCTGTCTCCATCACCCAGAGGGAGCGGGGCTTGACGGTGCTCAGAAACGCCGAGACGGCCCAGGGATAGTCGAGAGGCGCATAGCGGTGCACCACCAGATCCCCGAGCTTGGCCGCCTGTTCAGCGCCGGTGCGGGTGGTGGTGGTGAGCAGGATGGGCAGCTCGGGGCGCTCGGCCTTGAGGGCGCGGATGAAGGGGGTGATGGCCAGGGTCTCCCCCACGCTCACCGCATGGATCCAGAGTGGAGCCTCCTGTCCGGTCGGCGGCAATCGTCCCAGATGCTCGGCCCAGCGCGCCCCGAAGCCGGGCTTGCCTTTTTTGGGTTTGTAGAGCGCCAGCAGCGCCAGGGGCAACCCCAGGTGGATCAGCAGGTTGTAGAGCAACCGGTAGATCATGCTAGCTATTACCTGGTTCAGCAGCAGAGGATTCCACCGGCTGCCGCACTATGGTCAGATCTGCCGTTTCCCCACGCTCCAGCCGATTTCCTGCCTCGATGACCTGTTCCGGCATCAGTTCGATCAGGCACTTGAGGTGGCCGAACTTGCAGGTGCGCTTGAAGCAGGGGCGGCATTCGATGTCGGTGTGGACGATCTCGACCCTGTCCGCCAGCGGTGGGGTATAGAGGGGCGAGGTGGAGCCGTAGACGCCGATCAGCGGCCGGTTGAGGGCGGCCGCCACGTGCATCAGGCCCGAGTCGTTGGCGATGACCCGACCGGCCAGCGCCATCAGGTCGATCGCCTCGTGCAGGCTGGTCTTGCCCGCCAGCACGTGGCAGTTGGGGCGCGACAGGGGGTTGATCCGATCACGGATGGTGTTGGCCACGTCCACGTCCTTGCCCGAGCCGAAGATCCACACCTGCCATCCCTCGTCGAGGTGCTTTTGCGCCACCACGGCGTAGTGCCCTTCCGGCCAGCGTTTGGCCGGGCCGAACTCGGCCCCCGGACAGAGCACCAGCACAGGGCGGGCACGATTCAGGCCGAGCCGCTCCAGCGCCTTGCCCTGGTTGATGAGATCCACGTGCAGGGAGGGATGGGGAATAGCGGGAATGTCGTCCCGACTCTTCATCTGCCCTTTGGGGTAGGCCAGAGCCACATAGCCTTCCACCATCAGCGGGAAGGCCTGCTTGTTGCTGCGCATGTCGTTGAGCAGACCGAAGCGGTGCTCCCCCTTCCAGCCGGTGCGCACCGGGATCCTGGCAAACCAGGGGATGAGGGCCGACTTCATGGAGTTGGGCTGGATGATGGCCTGATCGTACTGCTCCGTGGCCAACTGCTTGCCAAGGCGGCGGCGTACCCCCAGCTTGAAGTCACCGTGGCCAAGCGGCATGGCGATGGCCTTGTCCACCTCGGGCATGCGCTCCAGCAGCGCAACGCACCAGGCCGGCGCCATCACATGGAGCTCGCTGCCCGGGTGGTTGCTCTTGAGCGCCTTGTAGAGGCTCTGGGACATCACCATGTCGCCGACCCAGGAGGGGCCGATCACCAATATTTTCATCGCGCGTCTTCTCTCGGGACTGGCCCGGCTGTTGATCATTACTGGGCGAGATTATGCCCCAAGAAAGGCCGAAGAAATAACAGAAGATACCCGTCTGCTCCCGCAAACCGCCTCCCTGGCAGGATCTGCTCCCCCGCGCATCCCTCCTGAGGCCCTCTTCGACCCGGACACGGCGTGCCCTGGGCCACCGACTGCCGGGTAGCAGAGATCCCCCTTCCCCCGCATTCAAAAGCGGGCCCACCGGGCCCTCGGGTCATGCCCCGCGCGGGGTTTTAGGCTAGAATGGGCGCCAATCCGAGCATGACCCGCCCGCCGGGCACCAACAAGAGTCCCTTGCCTGTGAAAAAACCGACCCTGGCGGCCGTCCTGATCGTCAAGAACGAAGCCGACAACCTCCGTGCCTGCCTCGCCTCCCTCGAAGGCCTGGCGGATGAAATCGTCATTCTCGACTCCGGCAGTCAGGATGACACTCCGGCCATCGCCGCCGAATTTGGCGCCCGCTTCTTCGTCAACACCACCTGGCCCGGTTTCGGCCGTCAGCGCCGCCTCGCCCAGTCCCATGTCCAGTCGGAGTGGGTGCTGTGGCTGGACGCGGACGAGCGGCTCACCCCCGAACTCAGGGAAGCCATCCAGGGGGTCATGGCCAACCCGGCCAGCGACACCATCTACTCCATCCCGCGCCTCTCCTGGGTGTTCGGCCGCTTCATCCGCCACAGCGGCTGGTACCCGGATCGGGTGCTGCGCCTCTACCCCAAGGCGCTGACCGGCTACAACGAGGCGCTGGTACACGAGAAGGTGGAGGTGCGCGCCAACATGAAGATCGTCAATCTGCAGGGCGACCTCCTCCACTACACCTACCGGGATCTGGAACACTACCTGGTCAAATCCGCCGGCTACGCCCGCGCCTGGGCCGATCAGCGCACCGCCCGCGGCAAGAAGGGATCCCTCGGCCAGGGGCTGGTCCACGCCGTCGGCTGCTTCCTCAAGATGTACCTGCTCAAGGCCGGTTTCCTCGACGGCAAGCAGGGCCTGCTGCTGGCCATCCTCTCCGCCCACTCCACCTTCGTCAAATACGCCGATCTCTGGGTTCGCCAGCAGCCCCAGCAACCGAAATAGGGCATCGCGCCTCAAACATCGCATTAATCACTCACCCCTTGTTCCAGCGGGACAAGGGGCGAACCCCATTGCCATGGAGCGGGCGCAGCCCTCGCCGGGCCGCTCACGGCGCAAACCCGGGCGCCACGGACGAACACTGGCCGCTATAAGCCGAATGCATGGATATTGGCAACATGACCCGACTCCGGCTTATACCGACAGGTTTCCCCTGCCAGGGGTCCGGACAGGTCCGTCAAGGGGCTGTCGGGAGCCACGCCCGGTCGGTCGGTCTGCCAGCAGGGCGCATCCCCATACAAGACAGGGCCCCGCGGGGCCCTGTCTGTATGTTCTGTGTGCGCTCTCAGCGCTCGGCGCGCCAGAAGGGCGGCGCCCAGCGGGCGATCTCTGCCGCCATGGCCTTGGGATCGAGCTGGCTCATGTCCTCCGGGTGGTCACTGTCTTCCGGCGGGCTGAAGGGCAGATGGCGCCCCTCGCCGTTGAGCGGCCGCCAGCGCAGCGGCGTCGCCGAACGGTGTGCCGGGAAGAAGCCGACGGTCGGCACGTCCATGGCCGCGGCGATGTGCAGGGGCCCCGTGCTGCCCGCCACGAACAGGGCGGCGTTGGCCATCACCTGGCAGAACTTCGGCAGCCCCTCGTCGGAGCGATAGATCCAGCCGTTGCCCCCATGGGCCAGCAGTTCGGCCGCCAACTGCTCCGCCTTCCCCTCCTCCCCCGGGCCTGCCGTCAGTACGCACTGCAACTCGGGACAGGCCTGGTTGAGCTTGATGATGAGGCGCGAGTACTGCTCGATGGAGAGGTTGTTGGCCGAGCCACCGCTGCCCGCATGCACCATCAGCCAGGGGCGGCTGGCGTCGAGCCTGAGACGGGCGGCAACCTGCTCGCGCACCTGCAGCAGGCTCTCGGGGTCAAAGCCGAGGTAGGGTCCTTGTGGCTCTACCACGGTCTGATGCTGATCGGCGAGGAAGCGGCGCACCAGATCCAGGTTGTATTCGTACTCCGGCTTCTGGGAGCGGGAGCGGCGCTGCACCAGGCGCTGGTTGTAGAGCACCTGGGCCAGCTTCGTGGCTGGTGCCAGCCGGTAGGGAATGTGCGCCTTCCACACCAGCTTGGCATTGCGGGTGTTGGAGAAGAGGCAGATGGAGGCATCGAAGGCGGCCGCCTTGATGCGCGCCAGCAGGGCGCGTTGCTGCTCCTTGTCGGCCCGGGCACCCGGATCCAGGATGATCTCGTCGATCCATGGGCAGAGGCGGGCCAAGGGCGCCGTGTAGGCGGGAACCAGGGCAGTCACATGACACTCCATGGAGCGCTTGAGCATGGCAAAGCTCGGCCACGCCAGCATGAAGTCACCAATCTTGTCATTGCGGACTACCAGAATACGTTTCATAAAAAATCCCTATGCTCCCTGTCACCAGCGAAGGAGGCTTGATGCGCGATGCGGGTATTCTTGCCTGATGCAGGGCGATTCTCAAGCGAAGACGCCACGGGGCCCCGATTTGTGCGACCCCGGCCGCCGATCAGCGCCAGAAATCCGCGCCATCCCGGTCGCGACAAACCGGCAACAGCCCCTATAATGCGACCAGTTTTCCGGTTTCAGGAATCAGCAGCATGACCAACAAGGTAATCTATCCCGGCACCTTCGACCCCATCACCAACGGCCATACCGATCTCATTGGCCGCGCCGCCAGACTGTTCGACGAGGTGGTGGTCGGAGTGGCCAACAGCCCGAGCAAACGGCCGCTGTTCGATCTCGAGGAGCGCGTTCAGCTGGCCAGGCAGGTGACGGCTCACCTGCCCAACGTCAAGGTGGTGGGCTTCTCCGGCCTGCTGGTGGATTTTGCCAGGGAGCAGCAGGCCAACGTGCTGATCCGCGGCCTGCGCGCCGTCTCCGACTTCGAATACGAGTTCCAGCTCGCCAACATGAACCGTCGCCTGATGCCCACCCTGGAGAGCGTCTTCCTCACCCCGGCGGAGGAGAACTCCTTCATCTCCTCCACCCTGGTGAAGGAGGTGGCGCTGCACGGAGGTGACATCCACCAGTTCGTCGACCCCCTGGTGGCCCAGGCCATCGCCGCCAGGCAGCAGCGCTAATCCCTCTCCTGATGGGCAGAAACGAACAAGGGCTACCCGCGGGTAGCCCTTGTTGCATCAACGCACTGCACGCCTAGCTGCGGGCAAACTGCTGGCGGATCGCCAGCTCCAGCTGATCGAGCCACTCGTAACGGCGCCGGTACATGGCCCGCTTCTTGGCGGCCACCTCCTCCAGCGGCTTGCGCACCACGGGTTGCAGCCGCACGAAGTTGGCGTCCTGATCGAGGGCGCCAAACTCCTGCCACAGCTCGTCGTAGTCCGCCTGCAGGCAGGCTTTCTTCTTCTTGCTGTACCGTCTTGCCTGGAAGATGTGGGCCTTCATGCGCACCGCACAGACCCGGTGGGCCCCCATGGCCCCGGCCAGCGCCATCACCAGCATCACCACCAGCGACTTGGGTCTCAGACCCTGACCCGCCCGGGTCAATGCCCGCACCTGCTCCTGGGGCTGCTCGACACAGGGCTCTGGCCCCTGCACCGACCCGATCACCAGGGCCAGCTCCTGTTCGTTGCCCGCCAGGGAGAAGGCACAGCTGTAGAGTCGCTCCCCCCGCGCGTTGACGATGGAGAGGGCCAGCTCCGCCTCCCTGCGGAAGGTGCCGTCGTGACGCAGCACGATGCGCCAGCCGCCATCGGGATAATGGCCCAGCACTATCCCCTCCCCCAGATAGAGCGGGTCGATGAGCTCGGGGTACAGGCCCAGCAGCAGGCGGTAGTGATCCTCCACCATCTTGACCCGCTGGTTCACCGTCGAGCAGGCGAAGCGATAGGGGCGCATCGGCTTGTCGAGCAGCTCGGGGTGGCGGGCGGGAAGCGCTCGCAGGGGGGCGCTCTGGAACAGCTCGAATACCCGGTTCAACTGCGCACGGTAGAGCAGACTGCGCAGCAAAAACTTGCCGCGATTGAAGGTCTTGCGGGCGCTGTCTTCGGGATAGAGGAAGCGGGCCATATCGTGGGCACAATAGTGCCCCTGCCGGGATAAATGTTCCCAGTCTATTGATTTAGCTGTCATTTTATTACCTCGCAGCCTGAACTGGCGAGATAGTAGTCATGGGCTGACGCCGCTTCAACAGACCGGAAATACTCTCTTACAACTTGGCCGGTTCCGGCTCAAAAACCCCTCTTTCAGCGTTGGCAGTGGGAGCAGAACACCGTGGTTCGCTGGCCCATCTTCACCTCGGTGAGCAGGGTGTGGCAGTGGAAACAGGGCTGGCCGCCACGGCCGTAAACCTGCAGCTGCTGCACGAAATAGCCTGGCTTGCCGTCGGCGCTGGTGAAATCCTTGAGGGTGGTGCCCCCCTGGCGAATGGCTTCGGCCAGCACCCGCTTGATCTCGCTCACCAGGGTGCCCAGCCGCTCGGCGCTGATGTTGCCCGCCGCCCGCCTGGGATGAATGCCGGCGGCATAGAGCGCCTCGTTGGCGTAGATGTTGCCCACCCCGACCACCACGTGGTTGTCCATCAGGAACTGCTTGATGGCGGTGCTGCGCCCCTTCGCCCGCTCCCGCAGGTAATCGGCATGGAAGGCATCGGTGAGGGGTTCCGGCCCCAGCTTGGCGAGCAGGGCATGGGCCTCGGCCGGTTCGCGGGTCCACAGCAGGGCGCCAAAACGGCGCGGATCGTTGAGCCGCAGCAGCTTGCCGTTGGCCAGCTCGATATCCACGTGATCGTGCTTCTCGGCCGGGGTGCCGATGTCCAGCACCCGCAGGCTGCCGGACATCCCGAGATGCAGGATGGCGGTGCCGAAGTCGGTCTCCAGCAACAGGTATTTGGCGCGGCGGCTGACGCGGTGGATGACGAGATCCACCAGCTCCTGGATCTCGCCGGGCACGGGCCAGCGCAGGCGGCCGTCCCGCACCACCACGCGGGTCACCTTGATGCCGGTAAGCCAGGGGGAGATGCCCTGGCGGCTGACTTCGACTTCCGGTAATTCAGGCATGGGCGATCTCTCGTTCAGGGAATGGGGCGCATCAGGTCACGGTATTGCGCCTGACTCAAGCTGAGCCAGGTCGAGGAGGGCAGCAGGGCGGCAAACTTGCCGTCGTCCTGATAGAGCCCGACTTCCACCGGATCGCTCTGTCCGGCGATCCAGATCTTGAGGGTCACCGGGGTGCCGCGCACGGGCTCGCCGGGGGGCAGCAGCCAGCCTTGCCACGCCTCGATGCGGGCCGCCAGCTGGGTGCTGCCAAGCCCCAGATCCGGCGCGCTGCGCCAGCCCTGGCCGATACGCTCTATCTGCCAGCTCGGCCCCTGCCAGGTCAGCACCACGGCACTCTCCGGCAACAGCGGACGCGCGCGTTTGGCACTGTTCTCCTGCTGGGCCTGCTCCAGCCGGTGCAACAGGGTAATGACGATCAACACGACCACGATGATCACGTTGTTCCAGCCTTTGCGGCTCAGTTTGAACATGGCTAGCCTCCCTTCGAATCGGCAGTGTACTGAATTCCAGCCATAAAAAAACCCGGCACGAGGCCGGGTTTTTGCAGCGAAACCAAGTAATTACTTGATTTTGCCTTCTTTGTAGATCACATGCTGACGAATCACGGGATCAAATTTCTTGATCTCCATTTTTTCGGGCATGGTGCGCTTGTTCTTGGTAGTGGTATAGAAGTGACCAGTACCGGCGCTGGAGTTCAGGCGAATCTTATCGCGAATACCTTTAGCCATGATCTAATTCCTTATACCTTAACGCCGCTGGCACGCAGTTCAGCCAGAACCACTTCAACGCCGCGCTTGTCGATGATACGCATGCCTTTTGCGGATACGCGCAGGCTCACGAAGCGTTTTTCACTCTCAACCCAGAAACGGTGAGTGTGCAGGTTCGGCAGGAAACGACGCTTGGTAGCGTTGTTAGCGTGCGAACGGTTGTTACCAACTGCCGGGCGCTTGCCGGTTACTTGGCATACTCTAGACATGTCAGTCTCTCCAAATCTTACTTCATTGCTCGAGCAAATATCTGCCCCGCTGGCCTTCGATTGCGGGGCAAACAGAAGGCGGCATTTTATACAGCATCCGTGATCAAAGATCAACTAATACAGTGCCAGAGCCCAGTCACAACCAACCACGCTCTGCGAAAGAAACCGTGATGCCATCACCGATCACCAGGTGATCAAGCACTCTGATATCGACCAGGGCCAGGGCGGCCAGGATCCGATCCGTGATCTGGCGGTCCGCCCGACTGGGCTCGGCCACGCCGGACGGGTGATTATGCGCCAGAATCACGGCGGCTGCATTATGTTTGAGCGCGATCTGCACGATTTCTCTGGGCCAGACGCTCGCCGAGTCGAGGGTGCCGTAAAAAAGTTCGACAAACCGGATGACCCTGTGCTGGTTGTCGAGCAGCAGCAGGGCGAACACCTCCCGCCCCCGATCCCGCAACTGGGCTTGCAGAAAGTCACGGGTGAGCCCGGGCGAGGTGAGCGCCTCTCCCCGTTGCAACTGTTCGGCCAGATGGCGCCGCCCCATCTCCAGCACCGCCTGCAACTGGGCATACTTGGCAGGTCCCAGCCCGTGAGCGCCACAAAAATCCTGCTGCTCGGCTCCCAGCAGTGCCCGCAGGGAACCAAACTGCTGCAACAACTGGCGGGAGAGGTCCACCGCACTCAACCCACTGACCCCGGTGCGCAGGAAGATGGCCAGCAGTTCGGCATCGGAGAGCGTCGCCGCTCCTCGGCGCAGCAGCTTTTCCCTCGGGCGCTCCTCTTCCGGCCACTCCTTGATGCTCATTTGTCTCTCCCTACATGGCTATTGAGAGAAAACATAGCAAAGAATCCCGCGAGCCCGACCACAACTCCCCCATGTCAGCCTCTGTCGCCACCCATTGCCTGTGCTATCTTAGCCGACCAGTCAGAGTGAGCCGGAAGAGAAGCAGCAGATGAGATTGGCCGATAAACGCATCCTGTTGGGTGTCAGTGGCGGGATCGCCGCCTACAAGAGTGCCGAACTGGTACGTCGCCTGAAAGATCAGGGGGCCGAGGTGCGAGTGGTGATGACCCGCTCCGCCAAGGAGTTCATCACCCCGCTGACCCTGCAAGCCGTCTCAGGCCACCCGGTGGCCGACAGTCTGCTGGACCCGGCTGCCGAGGCGGGCATGGGCCACATCGAGCTGGCCAAGTGGGCCGATCTGGTGCTGATCGCCCCCGCCAGCGCCAATCTGATGGCCCGCATGGCCGCCGGCATGGCGGACGAGCTGCTCACCACCCTCTGCCTGGCCACCCCGGCGACTGTCGCCCTGGCGCCAGCCATGAACCAGCAGATGTATCGCAACGCCGCTACCCAGGCCAACCTCCAGACCCTCGCCGAGCGCGGTATTCAGCTGTGGGGGCCGGATTCCGGCAGCCAGGCCTGCGGCGATGTGGGCCCGGGCCGGATGCTGGATCCCCTGGAACTGGTGGAACGCTGCTGCCAGCAGCTCGCCGCCGAACCGCTCCTGGCAGGCGTCAGGCTGCTGCTCACCGCCGGGCCGACCCGCGAGGCGCTCGATCCGGTGCGCTATATCAGCAACCACAGCTCCGGCAAGATGGGCTACGCCATCGCCCGCGCCGCGCGCGAAGCGGGCGCGGAGGTGACCCTGGTGAGCGGCCCGGTGGCACTGACCACCCCGGCCGGCGTTACCCGCATCGATGTGGAGAGTGCCCTGCAGATGCACGAAGCAGTGATGAGCCGGGTCGGTGAGTGCGACCTCTTTATCGGCTGCGCTGCCGTCGCCGACTACCGTCCCGCCCAGGTGGCCGAGCAAAAGATCAAGAAGACCGGCGACAACGACCAGATGCAGCTGACCCTGGTCAAAAACCCCGACATCATCGCCGATGTGGGGGCGTTGTCAGACAAACCCTTCACCGTCGGATTTGCCGCCGAAACCGTGGATGTGGAACAATACGCCCTCGACAAACTTCGACGTAAGCGGCTGGACATGATCGCAGCCAACGATGTGTCCCGTGCAGGCCAGGGTTTCAATGCCGATGACAACGCCCTGACCGTCTTCTGGCAAGGGGGTCAAGCCGCCCTGCCCCTGGCCGATAAGCTGACGCTGGCCCGTCATCTTGTCGCCCTGATTGCACGCCATTATCGACCCTGAGCCCATTGAACATGCCGGGAGCCCCAGGCTCCTGCAGTACCACCCGATCGCCAGGCGATCCAATTGAAAAAGATTCATGACGACACAAATTGAACTGAAAATCCTGGATGCCCGCATCGGCACCGACTTCCCGCTGCCCGCTTACGCCACACCGGGCTCCGCTGGCATGGACTTGCGCGCCCTGCTGGATGCCCCGCTGACCCTGGCCCCAGGCGACACCACGCTGGTGCCGACCGGGCTGGCCATTCACATCCAGGATCCGGGTCTGTGCGCCACCATCCTGCCCCGCTCCGGCCTCGGCCATAAGCACGGCATCGTGCTGGGCAACCTGGTCGGCCTCATCGACTCCGACTACCAGGGTCAGTTGATGGTCTCGGTCTGGAACCGTGGCAACGACAGCTTCACCATGCAGCCTGGCGAGCGCATCGCCCAGCTGGTGATCCTGCCGGTGGTACAGGCCAGCTTCCAGCTGGTCGACGAATTCAATCAGAGTGAACGGGGTGAAGGCGGGTTTGGTTCTTCTGGTCGCCAATAACAAGACCACACGACCCCCTGGGGCACGTGCCAAATAATAGAATCAAGCCATTGTTTTTTTAGGGGAATCCATGGCAAGCAGTAACCAGAAACAGAGTCGGCGCGATCAGATCCTGCAGGCACTCGCCCACATGCTGGAAACCAGCCCGGGCCAGCGCATCACCACGGCACGCCTCGCGGCCGAGGTGGGCGTGTCCGAGGCGGCCCTCTACCGGCATTTTCCCAGCAAGGCGAGGATGTTCGAAGGGCTGATCGACTTTATCGAGGATTCCCTGCTGTCACGGGTCAACCTGATCATGGCCGAAGAGAAGGACACCATGGCCCGCTGCCATCACATACTGCAGCTGCTGCTGGTATTCGCCGAGCGCAACCCCGGCATCACCCGCATTCTCAATGGCGATGCCCTGCTGGGCGAACACGATCGGCTGCGGGATCGCATCAGCATCCTGTTCGACAAGCTGGAGACCCAGATCAAGCAGGTACTGCGCGAGAAACGGCTGCGGGAAGGCCAGGGCTTCCAGCTCGACGAGACCATGCTGGCCAACCTGCTGCTGGCCTATACCGAGGGCCGCATCAGCCAGTTCGTCCGCTCGGAGTTCAAAATCAAGCCCACCGCCGGGTTTGAAGATCAGTGGCAGTTTATCCGCAGCCAGCTGCTGCAAAGCTGAGCCAGCAGA